>CAXTEX010000007.1:0-21202 GCA_964243445.1 uncultured Caulobacteraceae bacterium
GCGCGCCTACGACAAGGGCTACGGCCACTTCACCACCCGCCAGAACCTGCAGTTCAACTGGATCCGGCTGGAACAGGCGCCTGACATCATGGACGCCCTGGCGGCCCTCGACATGCACGCCATCCAGACCAGCGGCAACTGTATCCGCAACACCACCAGCGACCCCTACGCCGGCGCGACGGCGGAGGAGGTCGACGACCCGCGCGTCTGGTGCGAGGCCATCCGCCAGTGGTCGACCCTGCACCCCGAGTTCAGCTATCTGCCGCGCAAGTTCAAGATCGCCGTCACCGCCGCCCCCAACGACCGCACCGCCGCCAAGGTGCACGACATCGGCCTGGTGCTGCGCCGCGCCCGCGAAGGCCAGCTCGGCTTCGAGGTCATGGTCGGCGGCGGCATGGGGCGCACGCCCTATCTCGGGACCACCATCCGCGAGCACCTGCCGGTCAACCACCTGCTCAGCTACCTGTCGGCGGTGCTGCGCGTCTACAACCGCCACGGCCGGCGCGACAACATCTACAAGGCGCGGATCAAGATCCTGGTGGCCGCGCTGGGCGCCGAGGAGTTCGCCCGCCAGGTCGAGGCGGAATGGTTGGCCATGGACCGCGAGGCCGTCGACCTGCCCGACACCGAGCTGGCGCGCATCCGCGGCGCCTTTGGCTATGTGGCGTTCGAGGACCTGCCGCCGATCTCCAGCGCGCTGGAGACCGCCCGCAAGGTCGATCCGGCCCTGGCGCGCTTCGTCCGCAACAACGTCCAGCCGCACAAGACCCCCGGCTACGCCATCGTCAACATCTCGCTGAAGACGCCGGGGGAGGTCCCCGGCGACTGCTCCAGCGACCAGATGGAGGCCATAGCCGATCTCGCCGACCGCCATGGCCAGGGCGAGATCCGCGTCACCCATGAGCAGAACCTGATGCTGCCGCACGTCAAGCTCGACGATGTGGCGGCCGTGCACGCGGGGCTCGCCGCCGCCGGCCTGGCCAGCCCCAACATCAACCTGGCCAGCGACATCATCGCCTGTCCGGGACTGGACTATTGCGCGCTCGCCAACACCCGCGCCATCCCGGTCGCCCAGGACATCGCCCGCCGCTTCGCCGAACCGGCCATGGCCGAGCGGATCGGCGAACTGAAGATCAAGATCAGCGGCTGCATCAACGCCTGCGGCCACCATCACGTCGGCCACATCGGCATCTTAGGCGTCGACAAGAAGGGCGAGGAGTTCTTCCAGCTGACGCTCGGCGGCTCCGGCGCGGAGGACGCCAGCCTCGGCGACGTGCTGGGCCCCGCCGTCGGCTACGATCAGGTGGCGCCCGCCGTCGACGCCCTGGTCGAGGCCTATATGCGCGAGCGTCACGGGGCCGAGCGGTTCCTGGACACCTATCGCCGGGTGGGCCTCGCCCCCTTCAAGGCCGCCGTCTATGCCGAAACTCATTAGGCGAGGGCCCGAGGGCGGGCCGGCCTACATCGCGGCGGCGGACGCCTTCGTGTCGCTTACGGACGACGCGCAGCCGGAGCCGGGCGCCCGCGACCTGCTGGTCTCCTTCTCCCGCTTCCAGGCCGAGGGCGACGCCTGGCTGGCGGACGGCCGCCGCATGGGCGTGCGGCTGAACGCGACGGAGGCGGTGGAGGGGCTGGCCTACGACCTGCCCCGCCTGTCGCTCGTGGCGCTGGAGTTCGCCAAGTTCCGCGATGGGCGGCCCTACAGCTCGGCGGTGCTGCTGCGCGAGCGCTACGGCTTCGCCGACGAGCTGCGCGCCGTGGGCGAGGTGCTGCGCGACCAGGCCTTCGAGATGGCGCGCTGCGGCTTCGACGCCTTCGAGCCCGCCGACAACTCTACACCCGAACAGTGGGCCACGGCCGCCAGCCGCTTCCGCCACGTCTACCAGACCTCCAGCGATCGCCGCCCGCCCGCCTTCCGCGAGCGGACGGGAGAGGGTTGAGCCATGGCTTTCGAAGCCGAGTTCCTGTTCGAGGCTCTTGAGACGCCCTCGCCGAGCCTCGCCGGGTCCAGGCCGCTCAACGGCGCCGTCGAGGTCGTCGCGCTCAACGCCCGCCTGCGTCAGGCTTCGCCGTCGCAAATCCTGGAAACCGCGCTGGAAGCTCACCGTGGCCGCATCGCCATGGTCTCGTCCTTCGGGTCTGAGTCCGCGGTGCTGCTGCACATGCTGAGCCGCATCGATCCGGCGACGCCGGTGCTGTTCCTGGATACCGGTCACCAGTTCGGACAGACCCTGGACTATCGCAAGCGCCTGGCCGTCCAGTTCGGTCTGAGCGACGTGCGCGACCTCCGCCCGGCCTACGCCGACATCGCCACCCAGGATCCGAGGGCCGACCTCTACAAGACCTCCACCGACGCCTGCTGCGCCATCCGCAAGGTCACGCCGCTGGACCTCGGCCTGCGCGACTTCGACGCCTGGATCACCGGCCGCAAGCGCTTCCATGGCGGCGCCAGGATGCACCTGCCGGTGGTCGAACAGGCCGAGGGCAAGATGAAGTTCAATCCGCTGGCAAGTTTCGACAAGGCGGCGCTGGACGGCTATGCGCGGGAGCACGACCTCCCGCCGCATCCGCTGGTGGAGGCGGGCTACGCCTCCGTCGGCTGCTGGCCGTGCACGAAACCCACAGAGGCGGGCGGCGACGTCCGCTCGGGCCGGTGGGCGGGTTCCGAAAAGACCGAGTGCGGCATACATACCCCGTCCAGCCCCACGTCCAGCGGCGACGACGTCGGCGGCGGCATCTGACACATCAGGACTTCCATGGACGACATGAGCACGGCGACCCTGGCCAAGCCGCCTTCCGACAGGCCGCCCGTGGTCAGCGCCACCCACCACGTGGAGACGGTGCTGTGGGTGCGCCACTGGACGCCGCAATACTTCAGCTTCGCCATCACCCGGCCGCCAAGCTTCCGCTTCCGCTCGGGCGAGTTCGTGATGATCGGCCTGCCGGGCGAGCCCAAGGAGACCGGCGAAACGGCCAAGCCCGTGCTGCGCGCCTATTCGATCGCCAGCCCGTCCTACGCCGACACGCTGGAGTTCTTCTCCATCGCGGTCGCCGACGGCCCCCTGACCTCGCGCCTGCAGAGGATCGAGCCCGGCGACCAGATCCTGATGGCCAAGAAGCCCGTCGGCACCCTGGTGCTCGATGCGCTCAAGCCCGGCCGCCGGCTTTATCTGCTCGGCACCGGCACGGGGCTGGCGCCCTGGCTGTCGGTGGCGCGCGACCCCGACGTATACGAGGCCTTTGAAGAAGTGGCGGTGGTCCACTGCGTGCGCGGCGTCGCCGATCTCGCCTACCGCGATCTGTTCGAGCGCGAGTTGCCCGCCGACGAGGTGTTCGGCGAAGTGGCCTCGGCCCAGCTCCGCTACCTGCCCACCGTCACCCGCGAGAGCTTCGAGCGGGAGGGCCGCATCACCGACCTGATCGCCTCGGGCCGGCTGTTCCGCGACCTGGGGCTGGAGCAGACCGCGTTCGACCCGGCCACGGATCGGATCATGCTGTGCGGCTCCATGCACATGATCAAGGACGTCGCCGCCATGCTGGAGGCGCAGGGCATGACCGAGGGGTCGAACTCCGAACCGGGCGACTTCGTGCTGGAGCGCGCCTTCGTCGGCTAGGGCCTGCACCCTCTCCCCCACGCGTGGGGACGCCTCTCGGCTTCAGCCGTCCGCATCCTGGAAGGTGTCGGAGGCCGAGACGATCACTGACACCAGATCGCGCTCGATCTCCGTCAGCTCGGGCCGCCAGACGTCGAAGATCAGCACCACCCGCAGTTGGTCGCTGTCGTTCCAGGCCTCATGCTCGATGCTGTCGTCGAAGGCCCAGCCGCGCCCCTCCACCCAGGGCCGCGTATCGGCGCCGACCCGGAAGGCGCAGCCCGGCGGCACGATCAGCGGCAGGTGGCAGATCAGCCGCGCGTTCAGCAGGCCGTTGTGCGCCGGGATGCGCGCGCCGGGCCGCAGCAGCGAGAACAGGATGGACGGCGTGCGTCCGGCGATGCGGCACAGGGGGACGTCCGCCAGGGCGCGCATCGTGGCGGGACAGCGCTCAAGGTGCTCGGCCACCGGCTCGCCGTTCTTCCAGAGGTAATAGGCGCTCCAGCTCGGATTGCCGAGCAGGCCGTCGCCGCCGAAGAAGGGGCGGTTGGGGGTGCTCTCCACATAGGGGGTGAAGGCGGCTTCCTCCTGCAGCACGTCCAGCAGTTCGCGCCGGATATCGGAGGCGGCGCGGTCGACCCCATCCATCCAGGGCAGGGCGGCGCGCTCGTAGAAGGCGACGTTGGCCAGTTCCGGAAAATAGTACTGCTTGGGCTTCTGCAGGAAGATCTCCTTTCGGCCCAACAGCATGTCGACGGAGTCGGCGACCCGGCGCGTACCGTCCCCGCCCAGCCCGCGCCGTTCCAGCTCCCGCCGCAGATGCGCCTCGAAGCGGGCGGCGTGGCCGGCTTCGGCCGCCTCGGCGCGGGCGACCTCGGCGGCGAGGTCCGGCGGCAGGGACGACATCGCACGGCCGAGCCGCGAGACGGCGCGGTAGAAGCCGGAGGCGGCGACCGCGTCTCCGAGGGCCTGATGGTGGTCGGCCTTCATCATCAGGGCGCGGATGTTGCGCGGCTCGCGGGCGAGCACTTCGTCCACGGCTTCCAGCGAGGCGGCCTGATCCCCGGCGAGGCGGGCCGCCATCGCCATTCCCAGCCAAACGGTGGCGTCGCCCCGGCCGCCCGCGAGGATGCGGCCAAAGGCGCGCCGGGCGGCGACGGCGTCGTTCACCCGCAGCGCCTGGCCGCCGTCGCGCCACAGGAGCTGGGCCTCTGCGGGCGACAGGGGCGCGGACGGGGTCTCGCTCATGGCCTCCTTAAACGTCAGCCCGGCGGGGTGGGCAAGCTAGCCCTTGAAGCCGTCCTTCGCCGCGCGGACCTGCGCAAAGGCGGCCACGGAGTCGCCGCCGACCAGCTCCGGCGCGCGCAGGAACGGGTTGGAAGCCTTCTCCGCGCCGATGGTGGTGGGCACGGTCGGCTCGCCGCGCTCGCGCATTGCGAAGACCTCGGCGGCGCGGGCGGCCAGCGCCTCGCCCTTGTCCAGGGTGAGGGCGAAGCGGGCGTTGGAGGCGGTGTATTCGTGGGCGCAATAGACCGCCGTCTCGTCGGGCAGGGCGGCCAGCTTCTGCAGACTGTCCCACATCATCGGCGGCGTCCCCTCCAGCAGCTTGCCGCAGCCGAGCGCGAACAGGGTGTCGCCGACGAAGGCTGTGTGGCCGGCTGCGTCGTAGTAGCTGATGTGTCCCAGCGTATGGCCGCCGGTGGCCATCACCTGGAAGCGCGTCTCGCCCAGCATCACCTCGTCGCCCTCGCCGACCTCGCGGTCCAGGGGCGCGGCGCGGCGCACCTCGGAGGGGCCGACGATCTTCGCGCCCGTCGCAGCCTTGACCGCCGCATTGCCCTGGGTGTGATCCGGGTGCCAGTGGGTGTTCAAGATCAGGCTCAGCCGCCAGCCGCTGGCCTGGAGATCGCGCAGCACGGCCTCGCCGTCGGGGGCGTCCACCGCAGCCGCCTCGCCGGTCGCCGTGTCGCGCACCAGGAAGCCGTAGTTGTCGGAGAGGCAGGGAAAGAGGCGGACTTCGATCGGCATGGACGACGCTTTCACTCACAGGCAAGGGCGGGCGTATATATAAGACCGCAAGGCCCGATTGGATCGCATGCGACGCGACATCCCCACCCTGCGACGCTTCTACGCCGGCCCGCTCGGGCGCGCGGCCATCGACATGGTGGAGCGCAAGCTGGTGGAGGCCTGGGGCGATGCGCAGGGTCTCGACCTTCTGGGCGTCGGCTACGCCACCCCGTTCCTGGAGCGCTTCGACGCTCGCGCGCGGCGCGTCGTCGCGGCCATGCCGCAGACGCAGGGGGTGGAGGCCTGGCCGCTGGGCGACCCCAACCGGGCCTGCCTCTGCGGCGAGGTTAGCCTGCCGTTCCAGAACGCCCTGTTCGACCGCGTCGCCTTGGTCCACGCCCTGGAGGAGAGCGACGATCCCGGCGGGCTGCTCCGCGAGGTGCGCCGTGTGCTGGCGCCGTCCGGGCGGCTGATCGTGGTGGTGGCCAACCGGCGCGGCTGGTGGGCGCAGCGCGAGACGACGCCCTTCGGCTACGGCCGGCCCTTCTCGCGCTCCCAGCTGGAGGAGGCGGTGCGTGACGCGGGTCTGGAGCCCACCGCCTGGTCGGTCGGCCTGTACGTGCCTCCCTATCCGCTGTTCGCCCGCTGGGCCGAGCCGTTCGAACAGCTCGGCGCGCGGCTGTGGCCGCCCATCGGCGGGCTGATCCTGATGGAGGCGGTGAAGCAGACTTTTGCGGTCAGGCCCCGCGGCGCCGTCGCCCCCGCCCGGGCGCCGCGGGCGCGGGTCGCCTCGCCTGTGCCGGTCGGAGCCCGGGTGCGCGCCCGTCCTTAGCGTCCGTGCCGTACTCCCCAAGCGTGGGGGAGTACGGCCAAAGGCCGGGAGGGGGCCGGCGCAGCCGGCCGGAAGCCGTATCGAGGCGGTTTCCGCGCGCTCGCGCGACCCCTCCGTCGCCTTCGGCGACACCTCCCCATCGGCGATGGGGAGGATCAGTCGGGTCTAGCCGAACAGGTCTTCGCGGACGCTCGGCCTGGGGGCCGCGGGCCGGCTGCGGCTGAGCAGGAACAGGGCCGACTCCGCGCGCCAGTTCTCCAGCTCCTGGTCAGGGTTGATGGGCCGGGCGGCGCGGCGCTCGCTGAGGGCGGAAGCCGCCTCTATCCGCAGGCCGAGCTCGGTGCAGAGCCGGGTGAAGTCGCGCAGGGTGCAAAGGTGGATATTCGGCGTCGCCCACCAGGGCACCGGCAGCACCCGGGTCTCGGGCATCCGGCCGCGGGCGAGCAGCGACAGCCGCACCCGCCAGTGGCCGAAATTGGGGAAAGACACGATGGCCCGGTCGGCGAGCCGCAGCAGGTCCTCCAGCACCGCGCGGGGCTGGCGCACCGCCTGCAGCGTCTGCGACAGGATGGCGTAGTCGAAGGCGTCGGCGGCGAACTCCGCCAGGTCGCGGTCGGCGTCGCCCTGCATGACCGACAGGCCCCGCGCCAGGCACGCGCCCACGCCGTCGGCGCTGATCTCCAGGCCCCGGGCGTCGACGTCCTTCTCCCGGCGGAGCAGGTCCAGCAGCTCGCCCTCGCCGCAGCCCACGTCCAGCACCCGCGCGCCGGGACGCACCAGCCGCACGATCTCGCGGAAGTCCTCACGGATCATAAGGCGAGCCCCCGCGCGCCCGCCGCGGAGTCGAGGAAGCCCTGCAGCACCCCGTGCATGACCGGTTCGTCGAGCAGGAAGGCGTCGTGGCCCTTGTCGCTGTCGATCTCCAGGAAACTGGTCCGCGCCCCCGCCGCGTTCAGGGCGCGAACGATGCGCCGGCTTTCCGGCGTCGGATAGAGCCAGTCGGAGGTGAAGCTCAGCACGCAGAAGCGCACGTCCCGCGCACGGGCGAAGTCCTGGGCCAGCACCCCGCCGTGCATCTGCGCCAGGTCGAAATAGTCCATGGCGCGGCTGATGTAGAGATAGGCGTTGGCGTCGAAGCGGTCGACGAAACTCGATCCCTGGTGGCGCAGATAGCTCTCCACCTGGAAGTCGGCGTCGAAGCCCCAGGACAGGCCGTCGCGCTGCAGCTCGCGTCCGAACTTCCGCTGCAGCGCGGGTTCGGACAGATAGGTGATGTGGGCGGCCATGCGCGCCACCGCCAAGCCCTTCTCCGGTCGCACCGCCAGGCGCAGGTAGTCGCCGCCGCGCCAGTCCGGGTCGGCCATGATGGCCTGGCGGCCGACCTCGTGGAAGGCGATGTTCTGGGCGGTGTGGCGGGCGGCCGAGGCGATGCAGACGGCTGAGAACAGCCGCTCCGGATAGTCCGCCGCCCACTGCAGCACCTGCATCCCGCCCATGGAGCCGCCGACGACGCAGAACAGGGTCTCGATCCCCAGCGCCGCGACCAGCTCCGCCTGGGCGCGCACCATGTCGGCCACGGTGATGACGGGGAAGTTCAGCCCATACAGCCGACCGCTGACCGGATCGTGGGAGGACGGACCTGTGGAGCCCATGCAGCCGCCCAGCACATTGGCGCAGACCACGAAGTAGCGGTTCAGGTCGATCGGCCGCTCGGGTCCCACCACCTGGGTCCACCAGCCCGGCTTGCCGCTCAACGGGTGGGGCGAGGCGACGTGCTGGTCGCCGGTCAGGGCATGGCAGACCAGGATGGCGTTGGAGCGGTCGGCGTTCAGCCGGCCGTAGGTCTTGTAGGCGATCTCCACGCCGATCAGCCGGGCGCCGGACTCCAGCGGCAGGGTGCGATCGGGCGGGAGCTTCAGCACGCCGCCGCCGGTCTCGATCGGTTGGATGGCGTGGCGCACGTCGGCCATGGCTGGGCTTGGAGCCTGCGTCGCGGCGGCTGTCAATGCGGGCGGCGGGCTAGGAAGCGGGCCGCCGGCGGACTACACGGGCGCGATGAGCGAACCGGCCGACCTCGACGCGCGAAAGGCCCGGGCGACGGCCTGGTTCAAGACCCTGCGCGACCAGCTTCACCGCGCCCTGGAGCGGCTCGAAGACGAGGCGCCGGTCGATCTCTATCCCGGGCCGCCGGGCCGCTTCGTGCTGACGCCCTGGAACCGGGCGGAGGGCGGCGGGGGCGTCATGGGCATGATGCACGGCCGCGTGTTCGAGAAGGTCGGCGTGCACGTCTCCACCGTCTTCGGCGCCTTCGGGCCGGAATTCGCCAAGACCATGCCGGGGACCGACGACGATCCCCGCTTCTTCGCCACCGGCGTCAGCCTGATCGCCCATCCGCGCAATCCGCGCGTTCCGGCGGTGCACATGAACACGCGCTTCATCGGCACGACCCAGAGCTGGTTCGGCGGCGGCGGCGACCTGACGCCCCTGCTGTCGGATCAGCGCAGCGAGGCGGCGCCCGACGCCCTCGCCTTCCACGCCGCGCTGAAGGCGGCGTGCGACGCGCACGACCCCGACTGGCACGCCCGCTACAAGGCCTGGTGCGACGAGTACTTCTTCCTTCCCCACCGCAATGAGCCGCGGGGCGTCGGCGGCGTCTTCTACGACCGCCACGACAGCGGCGACTTCGAGCGGGATTTCGCCTTCACTCAGGACATCGGCCGCGCCCTGCTGCAGGTCTATCCGCAGATCGTCGGACGCCGGATGCTGGAGCCCTGGACGGCTCCGGAGCGGGAGGAGCAGCTGGTGCGGCGCGGCCGTTACGTGGAGTTCAACCTGCTCTACGACCGGGGCACCCTGTTCGGGCTGAAGACCGGCGGGAATATGGACTCCATCCTCTCCTCCATGCCGCCGGAGGTGAAGTGGCCCTGAGCGGCTAGAGGTTGAGGTCGCGCCCGCGCGTCTCCGGCAGGAACAGGATCGCGCAGACGATGCTGATCACCGTGCCGACGATTGGATACCACAGGCCGAAATAGCTGTTCCCGGTCGCCGCCACCATGGCGTAGGCCGTCGCCGGCAGGAAGCCGCCGACCCAGCCCGTGCCGATATGATAGGGCAGGCTCAACGCGGTGTAGCGGACCCGGCTCGGGAACAGCTCCACCAGACAGGCCGCCTGCGGCCCGTAGAGGGCGGTGGCCCCGACCGCCAGCACCAGCAGCACCAGCAGGATCAACGGCGCATCGGTGCGCCTGGGGTCCGGGCGTGCGGGATAGCCGGCGAGCTTCAAGGCCGCCTGCAGCCCGGCGCGCACCTGCGCCTGGGCGGTCTTCAGCCCGGCCGGCGAGAGCGCGCGTCCGTCCAGCGAGGCGACGCTGAGCGCGCCGACCTGGGCGACCGCCGGCCGGGACGGCGGACCGGCGCGGTTGCGATAGCTCACCCCCGCATTGGTCAGGGCGCTCTTGAGGATGTCGCAGGAGGTGCGGAACTGGGCATGGCCGACCGGATCGAACTGCAGCGAGCACTCGCGGGGATCGGCGACGACGGTGACCGGGAAGCGCGCCTCGGCCTGGGCCAGGGCTGGGTTGGCGGCGCGGGTGATCAGGTGGAAGCCGGGCCAGAGCGCCGCAGTGAACAGCACCATGCCGCCGACCATCACCACCTTGCGCCCGATCCGGTCCGACAGGGCGCCGAACAGCACGTACAGGGGCGCGGAGATCGCCACGAGCGCGATCATGATCGCGTTCACCGTGGAGGGCGCCGTGTGCAGCACCTTCTCTACGAAGAACTGGCCGTAGAAGAAGGTGGTGTACCAGACCGTGCCCTGGGCGATCATGACGGCGAACAAGGCGACCAGCACGCGGCGCGCGTTGGCGGGGTCCAGGAAGGCGTCGGCGTAGGGCCGGGCGGAGCGGCGGCCCTCCGCGTGCATGCGCCGGAAGACGGGGCTCTCCGACAGCTTCAACCGGAACCAGACCGACACCGCCAGCAGGACCGCCGAGGCGAGGAAGGGGATGCGCCAGCCCCAGGCCGCAAACGCCGCCTCGCCCACCGATGCGCGCGTGACCAGGGTGACGATCAGCGCGCCGCCCAGCCCGAAGGCCGCCGCCGCGCCGATCCAGCTGGTGAGCTGGCCGCGCTTACCCGTGGGCGCATGTTCGGCGATGTAGATGGCCGCCCCGCCCCACTCGCCGCCGAGCGCGACGCCCTGGACGAGGCGCAGCAGGATGAAGATGACCGGAGCCAGCAGGCCCACCTGACGATAGGTGGGCAGCAGACCGATGGCGAAGGTCGCGGTCCCCATCATGATCACGGTGACGAGGAAGGCGCCCTTGCGACCCTGCCGATCGCCGATGCGGCCGAAGATCAGCGCGCCCAGCGGGCGGAAGGCGAAGCCGGCCGCAAAGGAGCCGAGCGCGAACACATAGGCCGCCGCCTCGTTCAGGCCGGCGAAGAACACTTTGGAGATGATGGTCGCCAACGGCACGAAGACGAAGAAGTCGTACCATTCGAAGGCGGTCCCGGCGGCGGAGGCGGCGACGACCAGCCTTACGTCCGCGGCCCCGACGTCTGCAGCGCCCCGACCCTGCGCCTCTCCGTCCGCTCGCCCTGCACCCATGCGGCCAAACACTAGAGACCGTCTTCGGCGGGGTGAAGCGCCCTGAGCGTCTCCCGATACGAAAACACCCCGCGCGATCGCGCGGGGTGCTTCAGGGTAGCCGGTAGAGGCCTAGTGGGGAGTGGCGTCGTGGGCGGTGTCGGTGACGGCGGAGCCCGCGGCGCTGACGTCCTTGCCGGCGCCGGCGATGGTGTTGCAGGCCGCGACGCAGAGCGACGCCGTCGCGACCAGCAGGATGGCGATCTTGCGCATCTTAGTGCGGGGTCGCGTCGTGGGCGGTGTCGGTTACGGCGTTGCCGCCAGCCGCGACATCCTTGCCGGCGCCGGCGATGGTGTTGCAGGCGGCCACGGAGACCGCTGCGGCGGCGACCAGCAGCACTAAGAGTTTACGCATCAGATCATCTCCCCTGGGAAAGGTCGGTTTGAAACGGCTAAGCCGCAGCCTGGTTCCCCGACCGCGCATCGTCGTCGGCGGGCAGTTCGGGCCGCGGGAAGGTCAGGCGGACGCGCACCCCGCGCTCCGGCGCAGGCACCACGACCGCCGATCCGCGGAGCTGGCGGGCGAAGGCGCTCATCAAGGTGCGGCCGACGCCGGCGGTGGGCAGGGATTCGGCCTCGCCGCGGCCGTTGTCGGTGATCTCCAGCATCACCTCGTCGCCGCGCACCCGGAACTCCACATGGATCGTGCCGCCCTCGAGCCCGAAGGCGTGCTTGCGGGCGTTGCCGATGGCCTCCACGGCGAACAGGGCCAGGGGCGCGAGCTTGTCGGGATCGATCTCCAGATCGTCCGCATGCAACTCGGTGCGGATGGCGGTCGTGCGACCGCCCTCGCCTGCGCCGAGCTGGCCGACCAGCTCCTCCAGGAACTGGCGCACGTCGACGCGGCGCAGGTCCGGACCCTGGTAGAGCGCGCGGTAGATCAGCGCGAGCGCTGTGATGCGCTGGCGCGTGTCCGACATGGCCGCCCGCGCGGCCGGGTCGGTCAGGGCCCGCTGCTGCATGTTGAGCAGGCTGGTGATGACTTGGAGGTTGTTCTTCACCCGGTGGTGGATCTCGCGCATCAGGGTGTCCTTCTGCGCCAGGGACTCCCGCAGGCTGAGATCGCGCGCCACGATGCCGTCCGCCATCGCATCCAGCGTATGGGCGAGGTCGCGGATCTCGGCCGGCGCGCGCTCCGCCTTCAGCGGCCGCACGGTGAACCGCCCGCGCGCATAGATTGAAGCGATCCGGTCCAGATAGTGCAGCCAGCGGATCACCACGCGATCCACCGCCACCCAGACCGCCGCCCACGCGGCCAGCCAGGCGAGCAGCGGATAGACGATGGCGCTGAACGGATTGAGCCGCGCCCAGCCGAACAGGCCCGGAGCCGGCGCGGAGATCACCAGCAGCGCCTCTCCGCCCATCAGCGGCGCGGTGGCGAAGTCTCGCGCCGAGCCCCGCGTGTCCTTGGCCGTGAACAGCATGCGCCCGGCTGCCAGCCGCGCCCGCCAGTCGGCCGGGGGCGGCAGGAAGGCGCGGCGGTCCGACTGCACGAGGTACTGACCGTCGCTGGACAGGATGGCCACCGCCGTATCGGCCGGCAGGGTCGGATCGGAGAGGTCGGGCTTAAGGCTGGAGATCAGGATCGAGGCTACCAGGGCGCCGTCGAAACTGCCGTCCCGCCGCTGCGCCCGGGTGGCGGCGATCAGCGCCGGCTCCCCGCTCGTGCGCGATCGCGAGACGACGGTCTGCGCCCCATCGCGTAGCCGCTCGAACCAGGGGAGATGGGCCCGGTCGGCCGGCGCCACATTGGCGCCCGCGCACTCCACCCGACCGTTGGCGTCCAGGCGGACGATGTTGCGATAGCCGTCCAGCTGGCCGAGGATCTCGGCCAGGCGCGGGGTGCAGTCCAGGCCGACGGCCTGCGGCTGCAAGGTCTGCAGCAGGCCGATGGCGGCCTGGATGCGGGCCCGCGCGGTGATGGCGCTGCGGGACGCCGCCTCGGTCAGCTCGACCTGGCGCACATGGCCTTCGCGATCGAATTCGGTGACCACCTGCAGGGCGCCGAGCGCCAGCACCGGGAACAGCGCCACGGCCAGGGCGAGGCCCAATCGGAAGCGGATCGTCTGACGACCGGCGGAAGCGGCCATCTCAGCGCGGTCCGCTCAGCCGCTCCGCATCGTTCAGGATAGACCGCATGGCCTCGCCCGCCGGTGATCCGTCGCGGGTGTAGGCGCCCTGCTCCAATATGCCCTGCAGGGCCCGGCGCGCCCGGCTGACGCGGCTCTTCACAGTCCCGACGGCGCAGCCGCAGATGTCCGCCGCCTCCTCGTAGGCGAAGCCGCCGGCGCCGACCAGGATCAGCGCCTCGCGCTGTTCAGGCGGCAGCATGCCCATGGCCAGCCGCATCTCGTCGAGCGCTACCGGCGCCTCGGGATCGTCGGCGGCCACCAGGGTGCGCTCGGCCGCTTCCTGATCCAGTTGCGACTGGCGCCAGGACCGGCGCTTTTCGGAATAGAACTGGTTGCGCAGGATCATGAAGGTCCAAGCCTTCATATTGGTGCCCATCTGGAAGCTGGAGCGCGCGTCCCACGCCTTGAGCGTCGCGTCCTGCGCCAGATCGTCGGCCGCTGCGGCGTCGCCGCACAACGTCCGCGCGAACGCCCGGAGGTGGGGGATGAGGGCGACAAGATCGCCTTGAAACGCTTTTTCGGAAGCGGCGTCGAGATTGTTACGTTGGACCATCAGCCCTTACCGCCAGCCCCACCCTTATCATCGGCGCGGCGAAGGATATCAAGGAAGTCTTGGGGCACAGGCTCGTTCACGATCTCGTCGAACATATGGCGCAGCTTCACGCCGATGGCCTGCTGGCGAAGGCGAGCCTCGTCGAGGCTGGGTTCGATCGTCGGCCCGGGCGGGTCCTGGTCCTTCATGGTCGGTGTCACTTGCGAACCTCGAGCCGCCTCATGACAAATGAGGTGACCGGCGGAAACTCGCCCGCGCGACTAGGGTTCCGCGGAAGACGCCGTATATAGGGCCGCAGACGGGACGTCCGGCAAACGCCGTCTATTTGACATTGCGCGCGCGAAGACCTCATGAGACGGCTCCGCGCGCGTCAGTTTGACAACGGTACGCTTGGAGGCGGTATGGGTCTGTTGGAGCGGCTTGCGCCGCACTTGCCTTACATGCGGCGCTACGCCCGCGCCCTGACCGGCGAACAGTCCGCCGGCGACGCCTATGTCCGTGCGTCGCTCGAAGCCCTGGCCGCCGGCGAGCGGTCCCTGCCGCCCCATCTCACGCCCAGGGTCGCGCTGTACCACGTCTTCCATACCATCTGGGACGGCACGGGCGCCCAGCTCGAGGCCCGCAACGACAATGTCGCCGATGCCGACGCCTCCGAACGGCTCATGCGGATCGCGCCCCGCTCGCGCCAGGCCTTCCTGCTCACCGCTTTGGAGGGGTTCAATCCCTCGGAGGCGGGCCAGATCCTCGGCGCCACGGCCGGCGAGATCGAGGGGCTGATCTCCGAGGCGCAAGGCGAGATCGATGCGGAGCTGGCGACCGATGTCTTGATCATCGAGGACGAGCCGGTGATCGCCGCCGACATCGAGGCGCTGGTGCGCGAGCTCGGGCACCGGGTGCTCGAGGTCGCGTCCACGCGCAAGGAGGCGGTGGAGGCCGTCGGGCGGGCCACGCCCGGCCTAGTGCTGGCCGACATCCAGCTCGCGGACGGCTCTTCCGGCATCGATGCGGTCAAGGACATCTTGGGCCGTCACGACGTGCCGGTGATCTTCATCACCGCCTTTCCAGAGCGGCTGCTGACGGGGGAGCGGCCGGAGCCGACCTTCCTGATCACCAAGCCGTTCCAGTCCGAGACGGTGAAGGCAGCCATCGGCCAGGCGCTGTTCTTCCATCCCGCCCGCCCGCGCGCCGCCGCCTGAGCCGCGCCGCCGCCGCCCGGCCGCCTGTGCGGAACCGGGCGGGGCGCCCGGCGTTTGCTCGCCGCACCGCCATACGAGAGGGGACTACGCCATGGCCGCTTCAGCCCTAGACCCGGTCGCTTCCAAAGCGGGAGAGACCTTGGGCAACGCCAAGCAGGCCGCCCGCAGCGCGCGCGAGACGGTCGACGAAGGTCGCCGCGCCCTGCCGCAGCTGAAGGGCGAGGCCCGCAAGGCCTTTGACGACGGCGTGGACCAGCTGCGCAGCCAGGCCAAGGACGCCGCCGATCAGGCGAGCGACCAGATGGACACCGCCCGCCTCTACATGGTCGAGCGCGTGCAGGAGCGGCCGATGACCGCAACCCTGGCGGCGCTCGGCGCGGGCTTCGTGCTGGGGCTGCTGTTCGCCGGCGGCCGGCGTTGATCTCCAGGATCGTCAGCTTCGTCATCGCCCTGGCCGCCATGGCTGCGGCGGCCGGAGTGGTCGTGGTGTCGGCGGCGTTCGCCGTCTATGCGCTGCTCAGGACCTACATCGGGCCGTCGGGCGCCGCGGCCTGTGTCACCCTGTTGGCAGCCCTTGCGCTCGGCGGCCTGGCTCTGTTCCTGATGAGCAAGGTCAAGGGTCCCAAGATCAAGCCGGCCGCCAAGGGCGACGGAAAGGGCAGCCTGGCGGAGCGGATGACCGAGTTGCTGAGCGATCGGCCGGTGGTCGCCGCCGGGGCCGCGGTCGCCGCCGGTCTGCTCGCTTGGCGCAACCCTACCCTCGTCTCCATCCTGCTGCGTGCGATGGAGGCCCGACCCGCCGATCGCAAACGCGGATAAGCTGGCGGCTTGTGGCTGAGGCGGCGGGAACGGCCGTCGACAACATACGTTGATCTTCGGGGATTGGGCGGATGTGACTGCCTCTTCCATATCGATATCGAGAGGAGACGGCTGATGCTCAGGTGGGCGCTCATTTTCCTGGTGATCGCGTTGGTCGCGGGCCTTCTGGGCTTCGGTGGAATAGCCGGTGCGGCCGGCGGCATAGCCCACATCCTGTTCGTGATCTTCCTCGTGCTCTTCGTCGTTTCGCTGATCATGCACCTGGTGCGAGGGCGAGGCATCTAGCGACCCGCTGGCGGAACGAGGGCCGATCTAGACGTCGGGCCCCTCGTCCTTCAGCAGCACGGTGGCGCTGGAGAGCTTGGCCACGGGCTCCGATCCCACAGGCGCGCTTCGGCGGGGCAGCCGCCAGCTACGGTGGATGTCGTAGCTGGACCCGGTCCAGCCGAGCGCCGTCACCTCCACCTCCGCCGGCGTGACGTCCAAGACGTTGAAACCGGCCGGCACGCCCCGGGTGCGAAGCGACAGGGTGCTCGCTCCGACCGCATAGGTCCGCCCGTCGCCGAAAGGCATAGCCACCGCGAACGGCTTGTGCACATGGCCGCTCAGCACCAAGTCGACGCCGCCCTCGCAGAACAGCCGCGCCGCAGCCTGGCCGCGATGAACATCGCCGCTGACCGGCGAGCCGCTCACCTCGACCAACGGATGATGGCAACCGATCATCCTGAGCTCGTCGGCGGCGCCCTCGCAGACCGCCTCGCAGGCCGTCCGGGCCAGATCGAGGTTGATCGCGCCCTTGGACCAGTCGAGCCGGGGCTGGGCGCCTCGCGAGGTGTTGATCATGCGGGCATGCAGCCCCGGCGCGTCGAAGCGGGCGGAGGACGGCTGGCCGATGAACCGCCGATAGCGTTTGAACGGCTCCAGCGTACGCAGCAGCAGGTTCCAGTACGGCGTGTCGTGGTTGCCGGGCGTGACCAGCATCGGCTGGGGCATGCGCGTCAGCCAGTGTTCTGCGGCGCGGAACTCCTCAGGCAGGCCGTTCAGCGTCAGGTCGCCCGTGATCATCAGCAGGTCCGCCCCCGCCGTGGCCACATAGGCGGTGGCGGCGTTCAAGGCCGGAGCGTCCTCCGCCCCGAAGTGGACGTCGCTGAGCTGGATGATGCGCATCAGGCCACATCGCGCACGGGCGCGCCGGTTGCAACATCTTGCGCCGCGGCCACAGCCTCCCTGGCGAGCACGGCCTCGCCGTCGGCGGGCGCCATGGCGCGGAAGGCGCAGGGCCGGTAGAGGATCTTGACCGGCGAGGAGAGGCGGTGCGGCTCGCCGTCCAAGATGGCGGGGACGCGCCCGTGGGCCCAGGCCTCCCCGGACTGGCAGATCTGAAGGCTGACGGCCGGGTCGTTGCGCCAGGAGCCGACCAGGGTGCTCAGCCCGAGGCGGAAGCCTTCCAGGGCGTCCCTGGGGTTCAGGGTGGCCGCCTCCAGGCCCACGTCCTCGTCCAGGCCGCGCGACACCAGCGGGCACATCAGGGTCAGTGCCTCCGCCTTGCGTCGCTCGCCGCCGTCCAGGGCGAAGCGTAACCGCCCCTTGAAGGCGCGCAGGAACGCCCGCCGCGCCCGCAGTATGGCCAGGCGCAGCTTGCCCCGGCGCACCGCTTCGCGGGCGTCGGCCCACAGGGCCGGGGCGCCCAGGATGGCGGCGACGTAGAAGCTCTGGCCGTTCACCTCGCCGCCGGAGACGGGGAACTCACGTCCGGTCTCCAGGATCGCCCGCAAGGCCTCCGGCCAGGCGCGGCGGCCGTTCAGGGCGAAGGGAAGCATGTTCATGGTGCCGCCAGGCAGGGCGCCGAGCAGCGGCCCGTCGGCGCCGCACAGACGCGCGCTCAGCGCCAGGGTGCCGTCGCCCGCCAGAACCAGGAGCACGTCGGGCCGTTCGGCCACGGCGGCCTTCAGGGCCTCGACGATGTCTGCGGGGGTGGCGGAACGGGGCTCGAGCTCCAGGCCATATTCCGCCGCGATGGCGCGCATCTGCTCTGCGGCGCGGGGCCCGACGCCGCCGGACGCGACGTTGAGTACGGCGGCGACCTTGCGCATGGGCACATGGGTGCTCAGCCTGGGCGACGACGAGGTGACCATGGGGAGGCGAACGCGGGCCAGAGGGCGCTGTTCCTGTCCGCTTGGCGGATCGTCCCGGGCGAGGCATAGTGGACGACGTCGTGTGAGAGGGGGACATGCTGCGAAACCTGCTCGCCGTCGCCGGGCTTGCGGCGACGCTCGGCGCCTGTGCGGCGCCTCACCTCCCGCAACGGCCTGACTGGGCGCGTCTGGGCAACACCTCCACAGCGGAGGGCGGCCCCGCCTATCACAGGCTGGCGCACCATCAGTATTTCGACAAAGCGCACGGCCGCTTCTATTACTACGATCCGGTGCAGAAGCGTTTCTTCTGGGAAAACGGCCAGCCTAAGGGCTGAGCGGCTGAGGACCTGAACCATGGCGAGTTCGAGATCGACGCGAGCCCGGACGCTGGTCGCAGGCGCGGTCGGCGTCGCATGGCTGGCGGGCTGCACGACCACCAAGCCGCCCCTGCAGCCCCTGGCGGCGGCGAGCCGACCCGCCTGCACCGACGTGGTCTTCCCGATCTATTTCGCCGAGGGGTCCGACCAGCTCACGCCCACGGCCGAGCAGGTGATCGGCGCCCAAGCGACCGTCGTCCACGGCTGTCGCATCGGCTATGTCAGCGTGCTGGGGCTGACCGACGCAGCCGGAGGCGCGGCGCACAATTTGGACCTGTCCAAGCGCCGGGCGACCACGGTGGCCAAGGCCTTGGCCGCGGCCGGGCTGCCCGCGCCCAAGTTCGAGGTGAGCGGCGTCGGCGAGAACGGCGCCCTGACCGATGCGGGTCATCCGGTCCCCCTTCGCCGCAAGACCGAGGTCGTCATCCACGCCCTGCCCGTCTAGATCGGGGACGCTACGGTGACGGCCCCGCTCGGCTGGGCCGCAGGAACAGCGATCCGGCCTGGACGTTGCTCAGGCCGGCCGCTCGACGACGCCGCTCCTGGAGACGCTCATGTCCACATCGCCGCCGACGCCGGACCCTGAGACGACGGGCGCAAGCGCCGGCCCGGACATGACGGTGACCGCCACCCGCGGGGCCGAGCGGACCGGACGCAACATCTGGATTCTGGTCATCTCGCTTGGCGCGGCGATTGTGCTGATGATCGGCTACTGGCTGATCCAGGCCTCGCACTTCGCGTCCATCAACCATCCCCAGGTGCGCGACTTGAACCACAAGGACATCTCCACCTTCAACACGCCGGCGGGCTCGGCCCGGCCTGCGCCTCCAGGAGAGCCGTCCACCAGCGGCGCCAGCCAGTAGCCCCGACAGCCGCGGTCGCTTGATCATATAAGGACAGCTTTATATGGTGCCGCGCCCTCGCCTCACGCGGGGATGACCGCGGAGAGTGCGTCCTTGATCCGACCGTCCTACATCTTCACCAGCGAGAGCGTGTCCGAGGGGCACCCCGACAAGGTGGCCGACCGGGTCTCAGACACCGTCGTGGACGCCTTCCTGGCGGCCGACCCCTACGCCCGCGTGGCCTGCGAAACCCTGGTCACCACCAACCGGATCGTCCTCGCCGGCGAGGTGCGGGGGCCTGAAGGCGTCGTCGAGAGCCTGGAGGAGAAGGTCCGCGCGGCCATCAAGGACATCGGCTACGAGCAGGAAGGCTTCCACTGGCGAAACGCCGAATACGCCTGCCACCTGCACGCCCAGTCCGCCGACATCGCCATGGGCGTCGACGCTTCAGGCAACAAGGACGAAGGCGCGGGCGACCAGGGCATCATGTTCGGCTACGCCACCAACGAGACGCCGGAGCTGATGCCGGCCACCCTGCAATACTCGCACAACATCCTGAAGCGCCTGGCCGAGGTGCGTCACAGCGGCGAGGAGAGCGGGCTGGAGCCCGACGCCAAGAGCCAGGTGACCCTGCTTTATGAGAACGGCCGGCCCGTGCGCGCCACCTCCATCGTGCTGTCCACCCAGCACAAGGAGGGGTTGAGCCCCGCCGACGTCCACGCCATCGCCGAGCCCTATATCCGCAGCGTGCTGCCAGACGGCTTCATCACCGAGGCGACCGAGTGGCACGTGAACCCCACCGGCAACTTCGTCATCGGCGGTCCGGACGGTGACGCCGGCGTCACCGGGCGCAAGATCATCGTGGACACCTACGGCGGGGCCGCGCCGCACGGCGGCGGCGCCTTCTCCGGCAAGGACCCGACCAAGGTGGACCGCTCGGCGGCCTACATCTGCCGCTACCTGGCCAAGAACGTCGTGGCCGCAGGGCTGGCCGACAAGTGCACGATCCAGATCAGCTACGCCATCGGCGTGGCCAAGCCGCTCAGCTTCTATGTGGACCTGCACGATACCGGCCATGTCGATCCCGCCCGGCTGGAAGCCATCCTGCCCGATCTGATCGGCGGCGCGACGCCGCGGGCCATCCGCGAACACCTCAAGCTCAACCGTCCCATCTATGCGCGCACCAGCGCCTATGGCCATTTCGGCCGCCAGCCGGACGCGGACGGCGGCTTCTCCTGGGAGAAGACCGATCTGATCGGGGAGCTGAAGGGCCTGGCCTGATCGCCCATAGCGGCGCCTCGTCTTCCAACGTCGAAGGCGAGGCAAGCCGCATGGCGCAAGACCCCCACGGTCCGCTCCGCACCTACGGGCGCATCAAGGCGCGGCCGATCAAGCCGCGCCAGGCCGGCCTGATCGACACCCTGCTGCCGCAACTCGCGTTGGACCTGTCGGCGCCGCTGGACCTGGCGGTGCTGCATCCGGGGGCGTGCGAGGTCTGGCTGGAGATCGGCTTCGGCGGCGGCGAACACCTGGCCGCCCAGGCCGCGCGCCGCCCGGACGTGCTGTTGCTGGGGGCCGAGCCCTTCCTGAACGGGGCGGCCAGCGCGCTGCGCCACATCGCCGATCAGGGGCTGACCAATGTGCGGCTGCATGTCGGCGATGCGCGCGATCTGCTCGCCGCCCTGCCCGACGCCAGCCTGCAGCGCGTCTTCATCCTGTTTCCCGATCCCTGGCCCAAGGCGCGCCACCACAAGCGGCGGCTGATCCAGGCGGAGACGGTCGCGGCCCTGGTCCGTGCGCTCGCCCCCGGCGGCCGGCTGCGCTTCGCCACCGACTGGGCCGACTACGCCGACTGGGCCCTGGAGCGGCTGAGGGCCGAGCCGCGGCTGCGTTGGACCGCCGCCCGCGCCGACGACTGGCGTCTCCCCCCCGCAGACCACGCGGCCACCCGCTACCAGGCCAAGGCGCTCGGCGACATCGCCCCGGTCTACCTCGATTTCGCCCTGGTCTGAGCGCCCTGTCCGCCGCTCTTTCGTCCCACGGACATGTCACCGGACACCATGCG
>CAXTEX010000007.1:21212-39631 GCA_964243445.1 uncultured Caulobacteraceae bacterium
TGACCCTGTTGGACCGACTCTTCCGCCATCTGGCCGCCGTTCTCGCCGTCATGCTGAGCCTGGCGTTCGCCCCCGCCGTCGATGCGGCGCCGCTGCAGACGGCGGTGTTCGCCGGCGGCTGCTTCTGGTGCATGGAGCACGACATGAAGGCCATCCCGGGCGTGGTGGCGGTGGAGAGCGGCTACACCGGCGGCACGGTCGACCACCCGAGCTATGAACAGGTCACGTCGGAGACCACCGGCCACTACGAGTCGGTCAAGGTCACCTTCGATCCGTCCAAGCTCGATTACGGCTTCCTGCTCTACCGCTACTGGAAGCTGGTCGACCCGACCGACAACGGCGGCCAGTTCTGCGACCGCGGGCCCTCCTACCGCCCGGCCATCTTCGTGGCCAACGCCTCGCAGCTGCAGGTCGCCCGCCAGTCGGAGGCCGAGGCGCAGAAGCGGCTGAAGCATGGCCGCATCATCGTCCCCATCCTGCCGCTGAAGACCTTCTGGCCGGCGGAGGACTACCACCGTGACTACGCCCGCACCCACGCGGTGGACTATCAGCTGTACCGCTTCGCCTGTGGGCGCGACGCCACCCTTCGCAAGGTCTGGGGCCAGGGCTGAGCGAAACGGTCATCGTCCTGATGAGCCCTCGAAGAGGGCGTCTCGAAGGACGCAGGGCGGACATGAACGGCGGCCGATGACTCAGCCGCTTGAGCGGCGGCGATCTAGCGCGCCAAGTCCTTCACGCCCTCGACCACCGCGCGGGTCAGGGTCTGCAGCTCGCCCGGAGCGATGGTGAAGGCCGGCGTCAGATAGACCACGTCGGCGAAGGGGCGCACCCAGACGCCCCGGCCGAGCAGGACGCGCTTCAGCCGCTCCCGATCCGGCGCCGCCTCGAACTGCACCACGCCGATGGCGCCCAGCACCCGCACGTCCGCCACGCCGGCCACCGCGCGGCAGGGCTCCAGCCCCTCTGCAAGCGCCTGCGAGATGACGGCGACCTGCGCCAGCCGCGGTTCGCGCTCGAACAGGTCGAGGGAGGCGTTGGCGGCGGCGCAAGCCAGCGGATTGGCCATGAAGGTCGGACCATGCATCAGCGCGGCCGAAGCATCGTCCGACCAGAAGGCCTGGAACACCTTCCCGCTCGCCACGGTCGCGGCCAGCGGCAGGGTCCCGCCGGTCAGCGCCTTGGACAGGCAGACGATGTCGGGGACCACGCCCGCCGTCTCGCAGGCGAACATGGCCCCCGTCCGGCCGAAACCCGTGAACACCTCGTCGGCGATCAGCGGCAGCCCCGCCCGCCGTGCGGCCTCCGCCACGCGGCGCAGCGTGCCGGCGTCGTGGAAGCGGAAGCCCGCCGCCCCCTGCACCCGCGGCTCTACGATCACGGCGGCGAGTTCGTGGGCGTGGTCCGCGAGCAGACCGTCCAGCGCCTGCGTCGTCGCTGCGTCCCGCGGCAGGTCGCCGAAGACCTGCGACAGCAGGCCGCCGCCGAAGTGGGCGTGCAGGCTGTCGACCGGGTCGCACACGCTCATCGCGCCCAGGGTGTCGCCATGATAGGCGTCGCGGAAAGCCAGGAAGCGGGTGCGACCCCCCACCCCGCGGTTGCGCCAGAGCTGCAGCGCCATCTTCAGCGCCACCTCCACCGCCACCGACCCGCTGTCGCTGAAGAAGACGTGGTCCAGATCGCCGGGCAGCAGCGCCGCCAGCCGCTGGGCCAGCTGCTCCGCCGGCGCATGGGTCAGGCCGCCGAACATCACGTGCGGCATCCGCTCCAGCTGCTCGGCCACGGCTGTGCGGATGTGGGGATGGTTGTAGCCATGGCAGGCCGTCCACCAGGAGGCGACGCCGTCCACCAGCTCGCGCCCGTCGGCCAGCCGGATGCGCGCGCCCGAGGTGGCCACAGCCTCCAGCGGCGCCGCCGCCGTCTTCATCTGGGTGTAGGGGCGCCAGGGACCCGGGCCGGCGGGGTCGGTCATCAGGGCGTCAGGCCGGCGCGGCGGCGGCGATCGTCGTCCGCTCGCCGGGCCGGGTCCAGGCCACCGCGATCGCCAGCCCGATGCCCAGCCAGCCGAGCATGAAGGCGTAGAGGAAGAAGCCCGCATAGCCCGTCGCCAGCGCCGTCGCCGGCACCCCGAGCTTGGCCGCGCCGCTGGCGAAGGACCGCGCCGGCAGGCCCGAGAACAGCGCGGTCCAGCGCGACAGGGCGTGGCCGGGCGCCGCGGCGTGGGCCAGCCCCTCGATGATGCGCCCGGAGTTGGCCCCCAGCGCCTTGCCCGGCAGAGCGTAGAGGGAGGAGAACAGGGCGTACTGGGTCGCCGTGGAGCCCCGCGTGGTCAGGCTCGACATGTAGGCGATCAGGCAGGTGCCGGCGAACCCCTCCGCCAGATTGTCCACCGCGAGCGCTGTGACCAGGGCCGAGGTGCGCGGCCCCTGGGTCGCCAGCCAGGCGTAGACCAGGTGCGTCGCCGGCGAGGCGACCGCGCCCACCACCAGACAGCGCAGCAGGCCGAAGCGCGCGATCGCCCAGCCGCCGCCGAACACGCCCGCCATGGTCATGATCACCCCGAACACCTTGCGAACCTCGGCGATCTCGACCTTGGAGAAGCCGAGGTCGAGGTAGAAGGGGTTCATCACCGTCAGGCTGAAATCCGACAGGCGGTAGAAGCAGATCAGCGCCAGGATCAGCCCGCCGGCCGGACCGAAGCGGCGGAAGAAATCAGCGAAGGGCTCGACCACCGCGCGCCACAGATAGACGCCGAAGGCGACGCCGGCCTCGCCGTCCCGGGCGGGCGCCTTGTCGCTGGCCGGCGCGGGGGCGGCCAGGGTGGCGACCACCCCGATCGTCATCAGGGCCGCCATGGTGGCGTAGGCGACGTGCCAGCCCGCCTTCTCCGCCAGCACCAGCGGGATGACGCCCGCCGCAATGATGGCCAGCCGATAGCCCCACTGATAGGCCGCCGCCATCACGCCCTGGGCGTCCGCCTCGGCCGCCTCGATGCGCCAGGCGTCGATGACGATGTCCTGGGTGGCCGAACAGACGCCCACGAACAGCGCCGCCGCCCAGACCAGGCGCAGGTCATGGCCCGGATCGCTGGCCGAAAGCGCCAGCAGCCCCAGCACCGCGGCGAGCTGGGCGGCCAGCATCCAGGCGCGCCGACGGCCCAGCCATCGGGTCAGGCCGGGCGGCGACAGCCGATCGACCAGGGGCGCCCAGGCGAACTTGAAGGCGTAGACATAGGTCACCAGCACAAAGCCGCTGATGACGCCGAGCGACAGGCCCGCCTCCCGTAGCCAGGCGGACAGGGTGTCGAACAGAAGCAGATTCGGCAGACCGGAGGAGAAGCCGAGACCGAGCATCACCAGGGTGCGCCGGCGAAGATAGGCGCCGAGGCCGCCGGCCTTGCGGCGCGCCACAACGCCTGTCGGCGAGACGGCCGGTTCCGACGGAACAGGCGCCGGGGATCCAGTAGCCGCGTCCATCTTCCACCTCCGGCTTTCAGCCCATAGCGGCCGCTCCGGCGGAAGGCGAGGGTGGAGCGGTCAGGCGACGGCCGGACGCAGCCTCGCCAGGGCCGCCTCCAGGGCGGCGGGATCCAGCGGCTTGGCCAGGAAGCCGTCCATGCCGGCGTCGCGGCAGGCGCGGCGGTCGTCGTCGAAAGCGTTGGCGGTCAGGGCGATGATGGGCGTGACCCGGCCCGCGGCCCGGATGGCGCGGGCGGCCGCCAGCCCGCCCATGCCGGGCATACGCATGTCCATCAGGATCAGGGCGTAGGGCCGCGCCAGGGCCGCCGCCACCGCCTCCTCCCCGCCGCCGGCCTGGTCCACGGTGCAGCCGGCGCGCACCAGCAGCGCCCGGGCCAACAGGGCGTTGACCGGATTGTCCTCGGCCAGCAGCACCCTCATTCCCGCAGCGACCCCGCCCGGCCGGGCCCGTTCATCCCCCCCGACGCCGTGGGCGCTGTTCAGGGTCGAGGCGGCGCGCGCCACGGCCCGCACCCGCTCGGCCACGGACGCCCGGCGCAGGGGCTTGATCAGATAGCCGGCGTAGCCCTTCGCCCGCAGCGGCTCGATCAGCGCCCGCGCCTCGGGCGCCAGCAGCACGAGCGTCGGCGGCGCACCCGCGGCGGGCGCCGGCGTGTCGGCGTCCGCGTCGAGCAGGACCACGTCGACATCCGGCCCGTCCGCCAGCGACGCCCCGCAGGCCCGGAGCTGCGCGGCCGCCGCTTCGCGCACGATGGGCGAGGCGCTGGCCACATGCACCCGCAGGCCGTCGAGTTCGCCGCGCGGGGGGGCGGGGCGGCCGACGGCGAACTCGGCCTCGAAGCGGAAGCTCGCGCCTCCGCCCGGTGCGCTGCGCACGCTCACCTCGCCTCCGAAGGCCGCCGCCAGCCGCTGGACGATGGCCAGGCCCAGGCCCGCGCCGCCGGCCCGCTCGCCGGCCTCGGTCTGCACGAACTCCTCGAAGATGCGGCGGCAGTCCTCCGCCGCCAGTCCCGGACCCGTGTCGACGACGGTGAAGCCGATGCGCACCCGGTCCGCGCCCGGCCGCCCCGCCACCTCGGCGCGCAGCAGCACGCCGCCGCTGCGGGTCAGCTTCACCGCATTGCCAGCCAGGTTGAACAGGATCTGGCGCAGGCGGCCGTCGTCGGCGCACAGGATGGGCGCGTCCGCATCAACCGCCCAGCCGATCTCCAGCCCGGCCGCGTGGGCGCGGGGGCTGAGCAGTTCGCACACGCCCTGCAGCAGCTGTTCCAGGTCGGTCTCCACCGGCTCAAGCTCGATGCGGCCGCCTTCCAGCTTGGCGAGGTCCAGCACGTCGTTGACCAGGCCCAGCAGATGGTCGGCGCAATCCCGCAGGGTCTGGAGATAATCTGACTGGGTCGCATCGAGCGGAGTGGCGGCCAGCAGGCCGGCCATGCCGATGACGCCGTTCAGCGGCGTGCGGATTTCATGGCTGAGCAGGGCGAAGACCTGCTCGCGGGCCTGCGCCCGTGCGCCCGCCTCATGCGGCTGGGCTGCATCGCCCGCCGGCCTGTCGCAAGCTTGCGCCATGACCAGCCCATGCGCCGACGCCCGTTAACAAGCCGCCAAAAGCTGCACGCAGGGTCTATGTGACGGATCAAAGCACACGTAAGGGATGCGTGCTTGCCGTGGGACGGGTTCCGGCCCATCTAGCTCAGCTGTACAATGATCACATCGGGCGCCGGAGGGCGTGGCGTTCAGGAGACGAGATGGCCGACCGCGCGGACACCAATGGTCCCGACCCGATCGACGTAGCCGTGGGCCTGCGGCTCAGGACGCTGCGAAAATCGCGCGGCATGTCGCAGGAACAACTCGGCCGCGCGCTCGGCATCACCTTCCAGCAAATCCAGAAGTATGAGCGCGGGACCAACCGCATCTCGGCCTCCATGCTGGTGAAGTCCGCCCGCGCGCTCGCCGTGGCGCCGACCACGCTGCTGCCCGAGGAGGGCGATCCGACGCCGCGCTCGCCCGCGGTGCTGACGCTGATCGCCCAGATGCGCGGGGTGGAGGAGCTGGTGGAGACCTACGCCCGCATTAAATCCCCCCGTCTGCGGCGGGCGGTGCTGCAGCTGTCGCGCAGCCTGGCCGCCAACGCCGAAGCCGACACGCCTCACGCCCCGGCCGTGGAGCCGGCCTGACCGGAACGGGGTGGACGCGTCAGCGCGGTCCATGTCCCTGCGGCTCCGGTAAGAAGACGCCGCGGACGGTGGGCGTCGCGTCCTCGCGCAGCGTCGGCTTGCGATAGATCAGCGCCTCGGCCACGTGCACGCGCTGCACCGGCCCGGCGCCTTCCAGATCGGCTATGGTCCTGGCCAGCCGCTTGGTGCGCGTGAAGGCCCGCGCGGACAGCCCCTGGGTTTCCGCCGCCTGGTTCAGCAGGGCCTGGGCCCGCGGCTCCATCGCCAGAGCGCCCTCCAGCGGCTCGCCGTCCAGCCGCGCGTTCAGGGCGCCGCCCCCGGGCTCCGCCCGTTCGGCCTGCAGCGCCCGCGCCTGGGCCACCCGGGCGGCGGCGAGCTTCGTCCCCTCCCGCGGCGCCGGCAGGGCGAGATCGGCGGCGGTGACCGGCGGCATCTCCACCTGCAGGTCCATGCGGTCCATCAGCGGGCCCGAGACGCGGCCCTGGTACTGCAGCTGGCAGCGCGGGGCCTTGCCGCAGGCCCCCCGCCCTGACCCGCCATGGCCGCAGCGACAGGGGTTCATCGCCGCGATGAGCTGGACGACGGCGGGATAGCGGACGTGGGCGTTGGCCCGCGCCACCATCACCTCCCCGGTCTCCAGCGGCGCTCGAAGCGAGTCCAGCACCTGGGGATTGAACTGCGGCATTAGGTAGCAAATGGGACAAGCCCGAGGGTGGGGCTGAGCGCTACTCGGAAGTAACTTCCGGCCCATGGAGCGCCCCAACACCGTTGCCGGCCTTGTCGCCAAGCGCGCCGAGCTACTGAAGCTCCGCAAAAGCCTGGAGCTGGAGCTGCGGCAGATCACGAGCGACGTGGATCATATTGACGCAGCCATCCGCTGCTTCGACCCCGCCAACACGCCAGCAGCCCGCAAACGCTACGGCGCGCAACATCGAGCGAAGAAGGGCCACCTCAAGAGGTTCGTGTTGGACCAACTAAAAGCCGCAGCCGGGCCGATCACGTCGCGGGACATCACAGAGGCGTGGATCGCCGCGCGCGGGCTGCGGACGGATGACGCTACGTTGGTGCTGTTACGGAAGCGGGTGGGGGCGTGTCTGACGACTCTGAAGGCGGCAGGGGTAGTGTGCGGGGTATCAACAGCTAGTGATTACAAAGGGTGGAACTTAGCTTTAAGCCGTTGACTTTGAAACGTGTCTGACACCGTATCTTCAACCTAATGGTGCACAAGGTCGCGGAAGGGGTGCATGAGAAGCACGGTGGGGATAGCGGCTATGCCATCACCGCGAAGGTCGAACCGGACAAGTTCGCTGTGGAATTTGGTGCGAATCCCACAGGCCTTCATGCTTTTGTGGTCTCGGCTCACAGGGCGGCCAATTGGCCAGAGCGTCACCCTGAATCGTTCATCGCTTGGGGGGTGTTCGTCCTCATCCTCATCCTTATATTGCGAGCGTCCGGTAAGGGCTGGCGGGCCATGAAGGCCGAAGTCAAAGAGCGGCTGTCTCCTCTTTCCGCCGCTCCGGAGGAATTGCCTTCCACGCCGCCCAGTGGCAGGAAGGATGAGGCATGACGTCGCTAATTCCCCTTGGGGCAGCTTTCGCGTTCCTGGGCCTGTTTGCCCTTCAGAAACGCGCTGAGAGGCTAGCTCAGCCGCTTCGGCTCGAAATGGCTGATATTGGGCGTGGTCTCCTCGCTGAGAATCTCTCCGATCCAGCTCGGCGCCATGTCAACTTTCTGCTGGGGTCCGCCTTCAGCGCACATGCTTTTATCGCGATTGCATATGTAATAGTGCCGGTTGCGGTTCCCTACATCATCCTCGCCAAGAAGTCTGCCGAGCGACGGCAAATGGCGATGTGGGCCGGAATAAGTGCGGAATCGCGCGAAGCGTTCGCGCGCCTAGATGGCCTTCATACGCGCGTTATT
This sequence comes from uncultured Caulobacteraceae bacterium, assembly GCA_964243445.1. Classification (GTDB taxonomy): domain Bacteria; phylum Pseudomonadota; class Alphaproteobacteria; order Caulobacterales; family Caulobacteraceae; genus CAHJWH01. Next base: position 28,786 of record CAXTEX010000007.1, read on the forward strand.
CTGGCCAACCATCCGTTGATGATGTCGCTTCTCTGGATCGAGATTACGGCGTTCTCAATTCCGGCTCTGATGGTCGCCATTGCCTTACCTCGGCGCGGCGGTCTTCCGGATTTGGTCAACACGGATAATGTGCTGAGCAGGATCGCGCAGAGGACGGCCGGTTTTGACCTTCTGCACGCCTAAATGTTCCTCTCAGCGCTGCCAGTAGCCTTTCCAAACCCGCGACACCGGGTGGCTTAGGGTGAGGCCAACCACGTCGAGGTACTGCTCTCCGTTCGAGACCCGGCGGTTATTTTCCCGCCACGCCATCTCGCCCGCGTAGGCGTTCAGGTAAGGACCGGCGATGTGGTGGAACGTGCCCATCTCGGCTCGGCGCATACGGGCGAAGAAGCTCTCGGCCCAATTTGTGCAGGCCTCAGGGGTGGAGTAGGCCTCTGAGTGATTGATGCGCTTCGTCAGGAACTTGGCGTGCAGACCGTCATAGCAGGACGCCTCGTCGGCAAAGATGGTCGAGCCGGGCGCGACGCGGCGAGAAACAATTTCCGCGCCAGCGGCTTCGCTGCGGACCACGAAGGGGAGCGCGCGGCCACCACGCTCCCGCATAATCATGACCACCTTGCGCTTGCCGTTCTGGTTGCTCGCGAGGCGACGGTCTGGGCGATCCTCCTTGCGGTTCTCAGGGCGAATGTGACCGCCGAAATAGGCACCATCAATTTCCACTTCGCCAGCCGCGACGGCATTGATTGGCTCGGCGCTGAGGGCCTCCCTGATCTTATGGGAGAGGACGAAGGCCGTCTTGTACTGCACGTCCAGGTCACGGCTGAGCTGCAGGGCGCTATGGCCCTTGGCGGCGTTCACGAAAATGGCGATGGCCGCGAGGATGTCCCGGATAGGGAGCTTGCGACTGGCGAAGATGGTCCCGCTCGTCACGCTGAACTTGTGGCCGCAGGCGGCGCACTTGAAGCGGCGGTTGTCGCTGAGGCTGTAGATCGTCAGGCAGCCGCAGCGGGGGCACACGGGCGCACCCTCCGTGGAGGCCCAACGGATCGCCTTGAACTGCTCCCAAGCCGCTTCGTCCGACAGCCGCATGACCTTCGCGAGGGAGAGGGTGCGGGCGGCGCTGGAAAGGAGGAAGTGCTGCGACATGTCATCGTATCCGATGTGATAACACCGGTTATGATGAGGCAGTACATCGTTGTCAATGGGAAAGACATCGAATATGATGAGGTTCATCGCGACGTGCGAGGGACCATGGACACCGACTGGCCAGAGCGCGCGAAGGCTATGCTCAAGGCCGAATTGAAGCGCAGGAACGTGGGCTATCGCGAATTAGCTGAGAAGCTAACAGCGATGGGGGCGCCGGATTCGGAGCGCAATCTGGCCAACAAGATCAGCCGGGGCGGCTTCACCGCCGCCTTCCTTCTGCAGTGTCTCAGTGCAATCAATTGCACGAACCTGCGCCTAGGGGATTAACCATCTGTTTTGAATCAACAACTTAGGCCGCCTGAGAAGACCTTAGAGTCTTGACAGGCGGCCAATTTTGCAGTCATCTGACGTGGTGCAGTAGGCGGGATTCGAACCCACACGGGAGGGCCCACCGGAATCCAGATCCGGCGCGTCTACCAATTTCGCCACTACTGCTCACTAGGGTGGACGGACCGGTTTCCCGGCCCGTCCGTTAGATGGTCCCCCTATGGGGCTGCGAACCGTATCGGGTCTGAATCACCCCATACGGCCCGGAAGTTGGTCATGGCGGTTCCAAGCTGCCTCACCTCCTTTCGGTTGAAACTGAGCGTCGGCGGAGTAGTCCCTGGCAGGACGCTCCGCCGATCCTTTTTCGGCATGGCCGATCAAGAACCATTTTCCATTGTCATAACGATAGCGCTCATCGCGGTGGCGCGAGAGTTCATTATCGATAGACTTTGGGGAAACTTGTTCGTCTACTAGGCCGACGCACTCGCGTACCTCGCGGGTGGTGAGGCCCGGCGACTCGCTTAGAACACGAGTAATAGCCCGCGTTACCGAACCACGCGGGGCTCTCGCGGCACCCTCTCCGTCCACCTGCGCGGTTTGCTCCAGGACCTTCGTCTGGAGGGCGCCCTGGCCCAGAATATCAGCGGCGTAGTGGCGCGGCCTGCTCTGGAAGGCTGGGGCTGCGGCTTGGAAAATCGTCTCGCGCATAGCTTCGCTACCAGCCTCGAATCCGCGCTCATACGCACGATGAAGCGCGTCAGCGAAGGCGGGGGCCATAATCCCAACTAGGTCCGAAAGATCGGGCACCTCTTCCATGCCCATCAAGATGGACGACAGGCACCATCAAGGCAAGTCCCTTATCTCCCGTTCAGAAAATTATGGGAGGAGATGCCATCTCCTCTAAGAGTTGACGGAAAGATCGATTGGAGTCCGTGCAGCGATTCGCCGGACATAAGGGAAGCCTTATGGCGTGGCGGGTTGTCCCATTTGCTACCTAATGCCGTTGAACTCCGGCAGTTCGTCCAGGAACAGGATGCCGTTGTGCGCCAGCGATATCTCCCCGGGTTTGGCCCGCATGCCGCCGCCCGTGAGCGCGGCCATGCTGGCGGAGTGGTGGGGGCTGCGGAACGGACGCGCCCGGGTCAGCGCCCCCTTGGCGATCAGCCCCGCCACCGAATGGATCATCGACGTCTCCAGCAGCTCACGCGAGGAGAGCGGCGGCAGCAGGCCGGGCAGGCGCTGGGCCAGCATGGACTTGCCCGATCCCGGCGGCCCGACCATCAGCAGGTGGTGCCCGCCCGCCGCGGCGATCTCCAGGGCCCGCTTGGCCTGCTCCTGTCCCTTGACGTCGCACAGGTCCGGGCAGCCGCCGCCGTCCAGCATCGGCCCGGGCCGCGGCGGTCCCAGCACTTGCGTCCCGCGGAAATGGTTGATGAGCGAGATGAGCGAGCGCGGGGCCAGGATGCGCGCGTCGCCCGCCCACGCCGCCTCGGGCCCGCAGGCCTCCGGACAGATCAGGCCGAGACCGAACCCCGACGCCGCCACGGCGGCCGGCAGGGCGCCGGCGGTGGGCGCGATCTGGCCGTCCAGGCCCAGCTCGCCGAACGCCATCCAGCCGTTCAGCGTGTCCGGCGGCAGGATGCCCATGACGCCCATCAGGGCCAGGGCGATGGGCAGGTCGTAATGGCTGCCCTCCTTGGGCAGGTCGGCCGGGGCCAGGTTGACGATCAGCCGCTTGGCCGGCAGGGCGAGGCCGAGGCCCGTGAAGGCGGCGCGCACCCGCTCCCGGCTCTCCGCCACGGCCTTGTCGCCCAGACCCACCACGATGAAGGCCACCGCGCCCGAACTCGCCTGGACCTCGACCTCAACCCGGCGCGCCTCCACGCCCTCGAAGGCCACGGTGACAACCCGTGCGACCATCTCGACCCCCACAACCCTGAGGCAGTCTGCCGGAGGCGTGCGGGGTCGTCAAGAACGGAGGCGGAACATGCAGAATTTAAGGCTTGGTTAATTTTGGAACGGAGTCGGAACGGTTCAGGGTCTCAGGGCTTCGATCCGGTCCCAGAGCAGGGCGGTCGCATCCACGCCGGTGAAGCGTTTCAGCTGCTGGGCGCCGGTCGGCGAGGTGACGTTGATCTCGGTCAGATAATCGCCGATCACGTCGATGCCGACGAACAGCAGACCGCGCGCCTTGAGCTCGCCGCCGATGGCCGCGCAGATCTCATGGTCGCGGGGGGTGAGCTCCACCGCCTCGGCGCGCCCGCCCACATGCAGGTTGGACCGCACTGCGCCCTCGGCCGGGATGCGGTTAACCGCGCCCACCGGCTCCCCGTCGACCAGCAGGATGCGCTTGTCGCCCGCCGCCACCGCCGGCAGGAAGGCCTGGCAGATCACCGGCTCACGGTTCAGCGCGAAGTGCAGCTCCAGCATGGCCTCGAGATTGCCGTCGCCGGGCTTCAGCCGCGCCACGCCGGAGCCGCCGCCGCCGTACAGCGGCTTGAGGATCATGTCGGGGTGGCGGGCGCGGAAGTCGGCGATGGCCTCGGGATCGCGGGTGATCAGGGTCGTGGGCTGCAGCCCCTTGAAACGGGTGACGAACAGCTTTTCCGGGGCGTTCCTGACCTCGGCCGGATCGTTGACGACCAGAGTGGCCGGGTGGACGTGCTCCAGGATGTGGGTGGCGGTGATATAGGCCATGTCGAAGGGCGGGTCCTGGCGCATCAGCACCACGTCGACGTCCTCGCGCAGGTCCAGGACGACCGGCTCGCCCAGGGTGTAGTGGTCGCCCAGCACGTCGCGGACCTGCAGCGGGCGGGCGCGGGCGGTGACCCGGCCGTCCTCCAGCGCCAGCCGCTCCGGCGGATAGACCCACAGGGCGTGGCCTCGCGCCTGGGCGTTCAGGGCCATGAGCACGGTGGTGTCCACGCGCGGGTCCGCCAGCTCGATCGGGTCCATCTGGATCGCGACGCGAAGCGCCATGCCGTCTCCTCCTTGTAGGCGGCAGACCTCTAGCTCAGTTCAGCCGGCGGCGAACCCTGCGGCTCGCCCAATCCGCCGCACCCGTAGCCTGGCCGCCCAGCGCCCTAGCCCGCTCCAGCGCCTCGAGCGCGCCGGCGAGCCGCCCCTGGCCCTCGCGCGCGGTCGCCACGTCCAGCCAGGGCCGGTGGTCTGCAGGGTCGAGCAGGCCGCGCCGCAGCGCCGCCCGCTCCGCCCGGGCGAAGTCGCCGGCGGCGAGCGCGCGGGTGAAGATGAGGCTCTGCAGGCGCAGCACCACCTGGCGGTCGGCGGCGGGGGCCATCAGGGCGTCGAGCCGGTCGGCGACGCCCGGCATGAGGCCGGTGGACAGGGCGCGACGGGTCAGCTCCGACGGCAGCACGATGCGACCGCCCGCGAACGGATCGAGCGCCACCGGCCCCTCGTCGGTCTCGACCCGGAGCAGGAAATGACCGGGGAAATCGACGCCCGCCACTGTCAGGCCCGCCCGCCGCCCCGCCTCCAGATAGATCAGGCCGAGCGCGATGGAGAGGCCGATCCTGCGGTCGCACACAGCGATCAGGTCCGCATTGGCCGGGTCCTGCGGGGTGAACAGATCGCCCATCAGGTTCAGGTCGCCCCCGAGCGTCTCGCACAGGGCGTCCTCCGGCCGTTCGAGGCAGAGCCGGTCCAGCAGGCGGGCATGGGCGGCGTCCACCAGGCGGCGAGCGACATCGGCCTCCCGCGCGCCGTCCTCGTGCAGAGCGCAGGACAGGGCGGCCTCGAACAGGGGGAAGCGGCCGTCCGGCGCCGCGCCCGCGGCGGCCAGACCGTCCTCGATCTCGCCGCGGGTCATCGCCATGCGCCGGGGCTCCCGGCCGCCGCGCCCCCGGCCCAGGCGTCGACGACGTGGCGCGGCCAGCGGCGGGGCGCGAGCGCGATGAGGTCCAGCCGCACGCTGGGCCGGCCGCCCGAGGCGTCGCGGCGGCGGTCGGCCAAAGCCTCGCCCGCCCGGAGCAGCCGCGCCTGCTGCGCCGGGGCGACGGCGTGGAGCGCCTCGTCCAGGGTGCGCCGGCGCTTGACCTCCACGACCGCCAGGACCGACCCCCGCCGCGCGGCGATGTCGATCTCCACCCCCTGCAGGCGCAGGCGGAGCCCCAGGATGCGGTAGCCGCGGGCCATCAGCCAGAAGGCGGCCCAAACCTCGGCGGCCCGGCCGTCGGAGCGGGCGCGGGCCCCGCGGGCAGTGCGGGCGGTGCGGGCGGCTGAACGGTCGAGGCGCCCGGTCATGACACGTCCTCCACGCCGCGCAAAGTCAGGGCGCGGCGGTAGAGGTCGCGGCGGGGCAGGCCGAGCAGGCGCGCCACCTCGCCCGCGGCGTCGGCCGGCGAAAGGCGGGCCAGGGCTTCGGTCAGGGCCGCATCGGCGTCGGCGGGAGAGGCGGCCTCCTCCCGCCCCGGGGCGACGACCACCACGATCTCGCCCCGCGGCGCCTCGAGCGCCGGATCGGCGGCCAGGACGCCGAGCGGGCCGCGCACGAAGGTCTCGAACCGTTTGGTCAGCTCGCGGCAGACCGCCGCGTCGCGCTCGGGTCCGAACACGGCGACCATGTCGGCGAGGCTCGCGGCCAACCGTGGGCCGGTCTCATAGACCACCAGGCTGGCGCGCACGCCCGCGAGTTCGGTGAACAGGGCGCGGCGGGCGGCGGACTTCGGCGGCGTGAAGCCCGCGAACAGGAAGCGGTCGGTCGGCAGGCCCGCGCCGACCAGCGCCGCCAGGATGGCCGAGGCGCCCGGAACGGGCGTCACCGCCGTCCCCTGCTCGCGCGCCGCCTGCACCAGGCGGTAGCCGGGATCGGAGATCAGCGGCGTGCCGGCGTCGGACACCAGGGCGATGCGGGCGCCCGCCGCGAGCTTCTCCAGCACCGCAGGCCGCACCCGCTCGCCGATGTGATCGTCATAGCGCTCCATGCGCTTGGACAGGCCATAGGCCGATAGCAGCTTGGCGGTGACCCGGGTGTCCTCGGCAAGGATCAGGTCGCAGGCGGTCAGCACGTCCAGGGCGCGGAAGCTCAGGTCGCGCAGGTTCCCGATGGGGGTGGACACCACATAGAGACCCGGAGCGAGGGGCGTCTCGGACAGCGGCGGCGGCGCTGGCGTCATCCGGCGATAACAACCCTGTTCCGGCGCGACTGCCAAGAGGCGTTCGCCTGGAGCCGCGGACCCGACCCGTCCATCGTTCAGGCGAGCAGGGCGCCGGAGACGCTGTCCAGGACCAGCCGCCCGGCCGCCGTGGCCCGCACCCGCCCGGCCTCCACCGCCAGCCACCCGCCCTCCACCAGGGGCGTCAATGCCGCCGCGCGGCCGAGGTCGTCGATGTCGGCGAGCGTCACCCCCTCGCTGATGCGCAGCCCCATCAGCACCCGCTCCTCCAGGGCGTCGGAGCGGCCCAGCGGCTCGCGGTGGCTCCAGCCTACGCCATCCTGCGCCACCCGGGCGTCGTAGGCGGCGATCCCGCGCTCCGCCTCCGTGGCCGTGCGCACGCCGTCCAGCATCAGCCGTCCATGAGCCCCGGGGCCGGCCCCGGCATAGGCTTCGCCGCGCCAGTAGACCATGTTGTGGCGCGAACGCGCTGAGGCTCCCTGAGCGAAGTTGGAGACCTCGTAGGCCTGGAAGCCGCGGGCGGCGAGGGTCCGCACCGTCGTCTCGTAGAAGTCCGCGCCCAGGGCCTCGTCGGCCGGCGCGAAGACGCCGCGCCGCACCGCGCGATCGAAGGGCGTGCCGGGCTCCACGGTCAGCTGATAGGCGGACAGGTGCTCGGCGCCTGCGCCCGCAGCGGCGTCCAGACTGGCCGACCAGGCGTCGGGGGTCTGGTTCGGCAGGGCGTAGATGAGATCGAGCGACACGCGCGAAAAGGCGGCGAGCGCCAGGTCCAGCGCCCGTGCCGCCTGGGCGGCGTCGTGGTCGCGCTTGAGGAAGCGGAGCTGGTCGTCGTCGAAAGCCTGGACGCCCAGCGACAGGCGGTTCACGCCTGCGTCGGCCAGGGCCCGGAAGCGCTCGGCCGTCGCATCGGCGGGGTTGGCCTCCAGGTTCACCTCCACCGCGCCGCGCGACGGCCACAGCCGCCGCACATGGGCGATCAGCCGGGCGACATGCTCCGGCCGCATCAGCGAGGGCGTGCCGCCGCCGAAATAGATCGACACCAGCTCCGGCCGGTCCCGCGGGTCCGCCCCGGTCAGCGCCGCCTGGGCGGCGAGGTCGGCGGCGATAGCCTCCACCAGGACTTCGCCGGCGGCGGAGCGGCCCCGGTCAAGCACCACGTTGAAGTCGCAATAGGGGCAGATGCGCGCGCAGTAGGGCCAGTGAATGTAGACGCCGAGCGGGGCTGCGGCCGCCATCAGAACAGCGCCGCCCGGAGCTTGGCGAAGGCCGCCGCCCGGTGGCTGACGGCGTGTTTGCGCGAAGGCTCCATCTCGCCGAAGGTCAGCTCATGGCCTTGCGCCTGGAAGATCGGATCGTAGCCGAAGCCCAGCGTCCCCCGGCCCGGGAAGACCAGCCGACCCTCCACCCAGCCCTCCACCGCCAAGACCGGCCCCTGCGGCCAGGCGACGGCCAGGGCGCAGGCGAAGGCCGCGACGGGCTGGTCCAGCGCGCCGCAGGCCTCCAGCTCGCGCCGGACCCGCTCCATGGCGGCGGCGAAGTCGCGCGGCTCGCCCGCCCAGCGGGCCGACAGCACGCCCGGCGCCCCGTGCAGCGCCGCGACCGCCAGGCCGGAGTCGTCGGCGATGGCCGGCAGGCCGCAGGCGTCCGCCGCCGCACGCGCCTTCAGCACCGCATTGCCCATGAAGGTGGCTTCGGTCTCCTCCGGCTCGGCAAGGCCGAGCGCGCTCGCCGCCACGGTCTCGAAGCGGTCTTCCAGCAGGGCGGCGATCTCCACAGCCTTGCCGGGATTGTGGGTGGCGACCACCAGGCGCGAGCCGGTCTGCAGCGTCAGGGTCATGGTCGCGCGGCCTCCTTCGCGCGCCCTTGCACCCTCTGCGCCTTTGGGTCCAGTCCGCGGACGGTTCGCGTGGACGGCGTCCGGCGCAAGGCTGCATCCATCCCTGCGCGAACGGCTGGCGCGGGGGGCGCCGGATCGGGCAAGCTGGACGCAGACGCCGCGGATGCGGCTTGGGGCGAAACGATGCGTGCGCTGGGACCCGGTTCGGTGTCGAGCCTGCTCAAGATCGTGGTCGAGGTGGTCTATGCGGCCTTCTGCGTGGCGGCGGCGGCGCTGCTGATCGCCGGCCTGTCCCTGCTGCTGCTGCAGCCCTTCATCGGCGGCGCGATCAAGCTGGACGCCGGCGGCTCGCATGCGGGCGGCGCGGCCTCGCCGCCGCTGGCCCTGCCCGCCCTGTCGCTAGCCCTGCTGGTGATGGCGGCCTACGCCATGGGGCTGGTGGTGGTGTTCAACCGGCTCCGACGGGTGTTCGGCACCCTGACCCAGGGCGACCCCTTCCAGCCGCAGAACGTCGGCCGGCTGAGGGTGATCGGCCTGGCGCTGATCGGCCTGGAGCTGGTCGGCTACGGGCTGAAGATGGCGCTGGCGTTCGTCTTTCCGGGCCGCGCCGCGTCCGGCCTGTCGCTGAACCTGACCGCCTGGTTCGCGATCCTGGTGGTCTTCGTGCTGGCGGAGGTGTTCCGCGAGGGCGCAAGGCTGCGCCATGATGCGGCGCTGACCATATGAGCCTGAAGCTGCACCTGGACGCGCTGCTGCACCGGCGGCGCATGTCGATGGCCGAGCTGTCGGACCGGGTGGGGATCAGCCCCGCCAACCTGGCCCTGCTGAAGCTCGGCCAGGCGCGGGCGGTGCGCTTCAGCACGCTGGAGGCGCTCTGCCGCGAACTGGCCTGTCAGCCGGGGGAGCTGCTGACCTACGAGCCCGGCGGGGCGGAGGCGGCGGCGGACGGACGGGCCGACGAGACCTAGGCGCGCCCGATCATCCCGGCAGCGACAGGGCCGGCTCCACTCCGACGGCATCGGCCCCGATCATGTCAGCGGCGCCGATGTCGGCCGCGGCGACGTCGGCCTCATGCGGCGGCCCGAGCAGGGCGTAGAGCGCCTCCTTGGGGGAGAACCCCGCCTCCACCACCACCAGGCGACGATCGGTGAGGGTGCGGGCGCTCGCCAGCACCTGACGGCGCTTGGGGCAGAGGTCCAGGCATTTGGTCTCCACCACCCGGACCTTGCCCCATCGGCGGCTCTTCAGCTCCGCCTTCAGCGCCTTGGCCACCGGCTTGCCGGCGCCCTTGAACTTCCTGGCGCACTTTCCGCACACCAGCACGGTGTCGGCGAAGGGCGCCTTGGCGAGCTTCAGGGTGGCGGAGGCGCTGGGGGTGGCGATGGGGGCGGCGACAGGGGCGGACGGGTCCATCCGCCCTCAACGCCGCTCGCGCGCTTGCGATGCGGGGGGCGTGATGTGGATGCGCGCCCGCCAGACCCGCGCGAAGCCGAACCGGCGGCCCGGCGGCTTGTAGGCCAGGGCCACCGGGCTGGTGTGGCCGGGCTCGCCCAGGACCTGCAGGTCGAACACCTGCTCGCCGGGGACGCCCACCCGGCCAGGCGTCGCGGACGGCGCGCTGAATCGCCGGTCGATGATGGCGATGGACGGCGCGCCCTGCATCATCTGCCAGCTGTAGCCGGTGGAGGCGTTGGCCGGCAGGCGCACGCGGACGACTGCGCCAAGCGGCGCATCCACCGTGACCCCGTCCTGGGCTGCGGAAAGCACGGCGACCGGGGGCGGCGGGAGCGGCATGGATGCGAAGATGGCGCTAAACCGTGGCCGCCGCTAGCTTACGCAACCAAGCCCCGCCGTGCGCGGCCTACTGGGCCGGCAAGGCGGGTTCGCCGCGGCGCGCCATGAGCTGGTCGAACGCCGACCAGACGCCCTCGCCGCCGTGCCACTGGCCGGTGGTCGCCGCCTTGGAATATTCCGTGGAGCGCGCCTCGAAGAAGTTGGCGTGCTCGACGCCGGACAGCAGGCTCTGCAGCCAGGGCAGCGGGTTCTCCTCGATGCCGTACACCGTGGGCAGCTCCAGCTGGCGCAGCCGCCAGTCGGCGATGAAGCGGATGTAGAGCTTGATGTCGTCCGGCGTCATGCCCTGGACCTCGCCGGCCTCGAAGGCCAGGTCGATGAACTTGTCCTCCAGCCCCACCACCGTCTTGCAGCAGTCGACGATGTCGGCGGCGACGCTCTTGGTGACCGCGCCGGTCTCCTTGTTGAAGGCGTGGTAGAGCTTGATCATGCCCTCGCAGTGCAGGCTCTCGTCGCGCACCGACCAGGAGACGATCTGGCCCATGCCCTTCATCTTGTTGAAGCGCGGGAAGTTCATCAGCATGGCGAAGCTGGCGAACAGCTGCAG
>CAXTEX010000008.1:0-3179 GCA_964243445.1 uncultured Caulobacteraceae bacterium
CCAGCCCGGCGACCTGCGCGCCAAAGGCTTCGAATATGTCAGCGTGGGGCGGGGCTGGCATCGCGGCCGACGCCGCCTGGACCACAAGGGCGTTGCAAAGCCATCGCCGCCGCCTATCCTGTGAGTCCCTGTGCAACAGTCGAAAGGAGGTGGTCCAGTGTCTCATTGTCTCCAGCTACGGTCAGAACCGGTGATCTGGAGCCTCGGATGCGAGGTTTCCGCCTGACGGCTTCACAGCCTTAGGGTTTCTGGTCGCCGGCCACATCGTGGCCACGACGATGCGGGGCCGCCTCGGCCGATGCCGGGGCGGCCCTTCGCATGTCTGGGGCCCACCGAATGCTGAAAGGTGTTCGAAAGTGGGCGACCTAACGATCCGTTTCAGCTTCCACGGTCTACGTGAACGCCGCCACTTTGCCGCAGTGGACACCCGGCGCCCGTTAGCGAGGCATTAAGGCTTCGATTCAGGCCATTCCGCCTCTGGCCGAGGGGAACTGTGGCGCCAAGATGACACTCTTTGCGCCGCTGTGACTGCGACACGGGACGCAGTTGACCCCAGGCGAACATATGTCTGAATGATGTCGACCCCGGGGACGTGTCTCGGCGGGGGTAAGCTTTAGCGGAGAAGTGAGCGGCGAAGGCTGCGCTTCTTCTTCGGAGGGGATGAAGTTGAAGATCAAGTCCATGCGCGAGCAGCTGCTCGCGTCGACGTTCATCGTCGGCGCCCTGGCTTTGACCGGCGCCAGCCAAGCCTGGGCCCAGGCCTCGGCCCCGAACAGCGGGCCGGTCTCGCAGCGCGGCGACACGGGCGCGCCGATCGGCGGCAGCGTTCCGGGCAGCGCCGTGACCATCGGCGGTCCGACGGCGACGGGCGTCGCCGTCAGCACGACCGGCCAAGGGCCTAATGCGGTCGCAGAGGTCGTGGTCACCGGCTCGCGTATCCCGCAGCCCAATCTGAGCAGCGACAGCCCGCTGACCACGGTCACCAGCCAGGAGTTCAAGCTGGAGGGCACCACCGACGTCGCCAACCTGCTGAACAACCTGCCCCAGTTCACCGCCGCCCAGAACAGCACGGAAGTGAACGGCTCCAACGGCACCTCGCAGGCCAACCTGCGCAACCTGGGCGCTTTCCGCACCCTGGTGCTGGTCAACGGCCGTCGCCTCAACCCCGGCGATCCCGGCGATCCCGCCCCCGACCTGAACGAGATCCCCGCGGCCCTGGTGGACCGGGTGGATATTGTCACCGGCGGCGCTTCGGCGGTGTACGGCTCCGACGCCGTCGCCGGCGTCGTCAACTTCATCCTGAAGCAGAACTTCCAGGGCGTTCAGTTCGACGTCCAGGGCGGCTTCGCCAATCACCAGCAACACAACGGCGTGTCGGACACGGCGCTGGCCAACGGCATCAACGGAGATGGCATCCCCATTCCGCAGCCTGGCGATGTGACCGCGGACGGCGGCAACCTGCTGGCCTCGGTGATCTTGGGTTCCAACTCCCCGGACGGAAAAGGCAACATCACAGCTTACCTGCAGTACAGGAACAATAAGCCGGTTCTGCAGGGTTCGCGCGATTTCTCGACGTGCGGCAGTGCGGACGCCCCGGCATTGGGCCTGTCCGGCAGCATCGCCTGTCTCGGTTCCAGCAACAGCGCCTATGGCCGTTTTGACGCCGTTCCTAGCGGCATCGGCAACGTCGCCAACAACCCCAACGGCACCAACAGCTTCGTTCCGTTCTCGGGAGCGTTCGATTACAACTTCAATCCGCTAAACTTTATTGAGCGTGACGATAATCGCTATTCTGCCGGATTTGAGGGGCACTATACGATTAATCCTGCTGTCGAGGTCTACTCCGAATTCCTCTTCCAGGACGACGAGACCAACGCTCAGATCGCGCCAAGCGGCTTGTTCCGTGACTCTGGCCCCAACCTGAGCGACGGCTACTCCATCAACTGTAACAATCCCCTCCTTGGCGCCTCGCAGGTGGCTGCGCTTTGTCCCGGCGTCGCCGTGACGCCTGGAGCGGCTGGCGGGTCGTTCGACAACAACCAGAGCATCGGCTACCGCTTCCAGAGCGTGCCGAGGAACTCTGACTTTTCCCATACAGATTATAAGATTGATCTCGGCTTCCGAGGCGACCTGCCCCAAGGCTGGCATTACGATGTCTATGGGCAGTTCGGCGAGTCCAGGTTGTCTAGCGTAGTGTCGGGCTATGCGTCCGAAACCAAGGTCCAGAACGCCTTGAACGTCGTTAACGTGAACGGCGTGCCCACTTGCGTCAGCGGCGGCTCCTGTGTTCCGCTGAATATCTTCCAGTCGCTCAGCTCGGGGATCACGCCGGCTTCGCTCAACTATGTGCTGACACCCGCTCTGACGACGGGGGAGACGCAGGAGAACGTCGTCAGCGGCAACATTTCCGGCGACCTCGGCCAATACGGCCTCAAGAGCCCCTATGCGGACACCGGCGTCGGCGTTGACTTCGGTGCGGAGTACCGGCGCGAGCACCTGGCCGAGACCTTCCACGAAAAGCAGCTCGCCGGCGACCTGGCAGGCGCAGGTGGAGCGTCTCCGCCCGGCAACGGTTCGTTCGACGTCTATGAATTCTTTACGGAGATTCGAGCGCCAATCGTCTCCAACCTGCCCTTCGCCAAGGAAATTACCTTCGACGCAGGCTACCGTTTCTCCGACTACAGCACAGCTGGTGACACCAACACCTACAAATTCGAAGGTGACTGGGCTCCGAGCAGTGACATACGGCTGCGCGGCAGCTTCAACCGCGCCGTTCGTGCGCCAAACGCGGTGGAGCTATTCCTCCCGAGGGTCACAAGCCTCGGCACCTATTCAGACCCTTGCGCCACCGGGGACGGCGGTGTCGCTCCGACCTTCAGCCTCGCCCAGTGTGAGCGGACCGGTGTCACGGCGGCTCAGTATGGTAACATCGAGCAATGCGCCTCAAGCCAATGTTCGGTCCAGACCGGCGGCAACGCTGCTCTTCGGCCGGAGACCGCTCTCACCTATTCCGCGGGTGCGGTGCTAACTCCACGTTATGTGAAGAACTTCAGCTTCTCGGTAGACTACTTCCACATCAAGGTGAAAAACGTCATTGGAGCGGGCGCTGGTCCGCTCGCTGTCCTGGAGGCTTGCGCCAACGCCGCTTGGCCAAGGAGCTGCGTGCGTCCCTGGCCGGA
>CAXTEX010000008.1:3189-38697 GCA_964243445.1 uncultured Caulobacteraceae bacterium
GTCATTGGGGCAGGGGCTGGTCCGCTTGCGGTCCTTGAAGCTTGCGCCAACGCCGCTGACAATCCCGCGACGGATCCTAACTGTCAGGCGATCCATCGAGACACGAACGGAACCCTGAATTCGTCGACCGGCTTTGTGGATCAGGATGCCACTAACTCTGGCTACCTACTCACTGATGGTATCGACGTATCTGCGAACTATCGTGTCCGGCTTGGTGATGTGCCATACGCTGGTCCGTACGTAGAAGCACTTGGATCGTTAGCTTTCAACCTAGTCGGTACTTGGACGCACCAGCTCACACTTCAGCCGGTCTCGAACGGGGGAGCGTATAATTGTTCGGGCCTCTTCGGACCTACGTGTGGACAGCCCCAGCCACACTGGAAATCTGAGTTCCGTACTACCTGGATTGCGCCTCATGGTCTTTCTGTATCGGCCAATTGGCGCTATCTCGGGTCTTCCACGAGCGACATTAACTCCATCAATCCATTCCTTTCGCAACCGGGCGATCTCCCCGATGCTTTTGAGGACCAGAAGATCGAGCGCTACAACTACCTCGATCTGACCGTGACGTATAAACTCCTCGACAATGCCACCCTGCGCGCCGGTGTCACCAACATCTTTGACAAGGACCCGCCGATCGTGGACTCCAACGCCTTTGGCGTCTCCGGCCCCGGCAATTTCGGCAACGCCAACACCTTCCCTGGCGTCTATGACGTACTCGGCCGCCAGCTGTTCTTTGGTCTGACCGCTGACTTCTAAGACTTAAGATCACTTAGAGACTGGGAGAGGCGGGTCTTTTGGCCCGCCTTTTTCATTAGCGTCGCATCTTGTCTCTCCCTTCCTTGAAGGCCGGCTCAAGCCTTTCTGGACACAGACCCGGGTCGCCGCCCCGCTGGATGGCGGCGGGGCCGCGTTGGCGCTATAGCTGACGTCGCCATGTCCTCCTCCCTCGACCCGCAGGTTGCGGCAGCCGTGTCGCCTCTGGAAGCCGAAGCGGCCCAGGCAATGGCGGCTGGCGAGGTCGCCCGCGCGGCGCACCTGTTGGAGCAGGCGCTGACGCAGTCTTCGCCAAGCGTTGGGCTGCATCTCAGCTTGGCGGCCGTGCGCCGCCGGCTGGGCGATCTGCCCGGCGCCCTGGCCAGCGTCGACGCCGCGCTGACCTTGCAGCCGCGCGACTTCGTCGCCCTGCTGACCCGCGCGTCCCTGCTCGAACGGCTCGGCTTGGCGCGTGACGCGGCGGCGGCCTACGGCATCGCCCTCAATCAGGCGCCGCCTTCGCTGGACAGCCTGGACCCGGCCACCCGTCGCGCCACCCTCCGCGCGCGCGAGGTGCACGAGCGCCATCAGGCCGAAATGGCCGCCTTCCTGCATGAGCGCAGCCTTGCAGCGCTTGACCGCTGCACCGGTCCCGAGACCCGCCGCGCCGCCGGGCTGATCGAGGACCTGCTGGGCCGTCGCAAGCGCTACCGCCAGGAGCCGTCCACCTTCTTCTATCCCGGACTGCCGGCCATCGAATTCTATGACCGGGAGGCTTTCGACTGGATCGAGGCGCTGGAGGCGGCGACCGACGACATCGCCGCGGAGCTGGCCGACGTGGTCGCCGAGCGGCAGGACGGCTTCGTCCCCTATGTCGACTATGACGACAGTCTGCCGCTGGACCAGTGGCGTCCGCTGAACCGCTCGCCGGACTGGAGCGCCTTCTACCTCTACTTGAAGGGGGCCCCGGTGCAGGAGAACTGCGCCCGCTGCCCGCGCACCGTAGCCGCCCTCGCCCGCACGCCCCAGCCTCAGCTCGGCGGCCGCTCGCCCGCGGCCATGTTCTCGGTGCTGAAACCGCACACCCGCATCCCGCCCCACACCGGCGTGTCCAACACCCGCCTGGTCGTCCACCTGCCTCTGATCGTGCCGCCGGACTGCCGCTTCCGCGTGGGCAATGAGACCCGGACGTGGGAGCGTGGCCGCGCCTGGGTGTTCGACGACACCCTCGAACACGAGGCGATGAACGACAGCGATCAGGACCGCATCATCCTGATCTTCGACATCGTCCAGCCGGCCCTCAGCCCCGCGGAGCAGGCCGCCATCGCCGCCGTCACCTCAGCGCTTGACGCCTTCCGCGGCGCGCCCGTCGACGCGAAGATCTGAACGCTCGGTCCGCTTCCCGCATGTCGCTTCGATCGTGTAGACTGGCGGTTAGCGTAGAAGGATCGCTCCCATGTGGTTTCCCGCCTCCACCGTCGCCCTGGCGCTTCTGGCCCAGGCCTCGACCGCCCCCGCACCGCCTGTGTCCGCCACATCGGCCGCCACCGCCACCGCCAACGCCGCCGGGACAACGGCGAAGCCCGGCGATCCCATGATCTGCAAGAGCGTGGAGGAGACGGGCAGCCGCTTCTCGCACCGGACCTGCCACACCGCAGGCGAGTGGGCCCAGATCACCGCCGACGCCCGGAGCTCCACCGAGGAGTTCCAGCGCTCCAGCAGCCTGAGCACGCCGCATTGACAGCGGGCGGGCGGCGACGCCGTCGGGCTGATCGATGTTCCTGACCCTGCCCGACCTGCTGGCGCCGGCGACGCTCGCGCGTCTGGCCGAGATCGTCCGCTCCCGCCCCTTCATCGACGGGCGCGCGAGCAACCCGCATTCCAAGGTCAAGGCCAATCTGCAGCTCGACGCAGGCGACCCGGCGTTCCAGGAGTCCTCGCGCCTGATGGCCCAGGCGCTGCTGCAGTGCGAGTCGTTCCGCGACGCCGCCTTCCCCAAGGTCATGGCCCCGCCGCTGCTTACCCGCTACCGGCTGGGCCACACCTACGGCCTGCATTCGGACGCCGCCTTCATGCCCATCGGCGAGCGGCCGCTGCGTTCGGACCTGTCCTGCACCCTCTTCGTCTCGCCGCCCGACGCCTATGAGGGGGGCGAGCTCTGCGTGCAGCTCGGCGACCAGACGGTGCGGATCAAGGGTGAGGCCGGGTCGGCCATCGTCTATCCGTCCAACACCTTGCACCAGGTGACGCCGGTCACCGCGGGCGAGCGGGTGGTGGGGCTCACCTTCATCGAGAGCCGCATCGCCGACGCGGGCCGGCGCAGCCTGCTGTACGAGCTGAACGAGGTGGCGGCGCTGGAAGGCCTGTCGATGAGCTGGGACAACTTCAGCCGGCTGCAGCACGTCCAGATGAACCTGCTGCGCATGTGGTCCGACCCGAGCTGAGGGCCGCCCCTCGCGCTTGACCCCGCACGTCCGCGCCGCCACCCTTGGCGGCTGAATGGGGGAGGCTGGCGGTGCGCGCAGGAAGAGGGGCTTGGGCCCACGCGGCGTGGGCGCTCGCAGCGGCGGTGCTGCTCGCCGGCCCCGCGATCGCGCAGGATGATCCGCGGGCGCGGCTGCACGCAATCCTGCACGACTATGACGTCCTCTACGCCAAGGCCGATCCGATCGGCGCGGGCCAGAGGGGCGATCTGGCCGCCGCCGCCCTGTGGCCGGACGACCGCCCGGCGACCGCGGCCGCGCGCCTGGCTGAGGAGCGGGGGCTGAAGGTCAGGCTGGACGCCGTTCCGGCGACAGGGCTCGTCGGCGAGGACGCGCTGAACCGCCAGCTGCTGGAGCGCCAGCTCGGTATCGACATCGAGGGCGCCGCCTTCGATGAGGACCGCATTCCCTTCACCAACGACGAGGGCTTCTTCGTCACTACCGCCTTCGCCGCCGAGGGCGTGCGCATCCGCAGCCTGGCCGAGGCTGAAGCCTGGCTGCACCGCATCGCGATCCTGCCGGACTATTACGACGTCCAGATCGCCAACATGCGCCGCGGGATCGCCACGGGTTTCGTCAGCCCGTCCATCACCGCCACGACGGCCGCCCGCGCGACCCGGGCCCAGGCCGATCTGCCGGCTGAGCAGAGCGCCCTGCTGGCGCCCTTCGACACCCTGCCGGCATCGCTTCAGCCCCAGCGCGAGGCGCTCCGCGCCCAGGCGCTCGCGCTGGTCCGCGCGCGGGTAAAGCCGGCCGAGCAGAGGCTGGCCGCCTTCTTCGCCGACGACTACCTGCCCCACGCCCGCGCCGCCCTGGGCGCGTCGTCCCTGCCGGACGGGCGCGCCTACTATGTCTATCGGGTGCGCCATGAGACCACGACGGAGCTGACGCCCGACCAGATCTTCGCGCTCGGCCAGTCGGAGATTGCGCGCATCCGCAAGGCCATGGCCGTGGAGATCGCCGCCACCGGCTTCCAGGGGAGCTTCCCCGACTTCCTGCACAAGCTGCGCACCGATCCGCAATTCTACCTGACCTCGCGCGAGGCGCTGATGGAGCGCGCCAGCCGGCTGGCCAAACGGGTGGACGGCCAGCTGCCGGCCTTCTTCGGCCGCCTGCCGCGCCTGTCCTACGGCGTGCGCGAGGTGCCGCGGGCCATCGAGGACGGCTATACCTCCGCCCGCTACGACGGCGGCAGTCCGGAGCAGGGCGTGGCCGGCACGCTGCTGATCAACACTTCCCACCTGGACCAGCGGCCGCTCTACGAGCTGCCCGCGCTGGTCAGCCATGAAGGCGCGCCGGGCCACCACATCCAGATCGCCCTGGCGCAGGAGCTCACCGACCAGCCGCTGTTCCGCCGCGACAGCGACATCACCGCCTTCGTGGAGGGTTGGGCGCTGTATTCGGAGCGGTTGACGCGCGAGATGAACCTCTACGACACGCCCTACGACCGCTTCGGCCAGCTTTCGCTGGAGATGTGGCGGGCCTGCCGGCTGGTCATGGACGTCGGCATCCACTGGAAGGGCTGGACCCGGGACCAGGCCATGGCCTGCCTGCGCGACAACAGCGCGCTCGCCGAACGCAACATCGAGACCGAGACCGACCGCTACATAGGCTGGCCCGGCCAGGCGCTGGGCTACAAGATCGGCGAGTTGAAGATCACCCAGCTGCGCGACCGGGCGCGGGCGGCGCTGGGTCCGAGGTTCGACTACCGTTGGTTCAACGATCAGGTGCTCGACGAGGGCGCCCTGCCGCTCGACGTGCTGGAGCGGCGGGTGGACGCTTGGATCGCCGCCGGCGGCCCGCATGGACCCGTCGGCGGCGCGCCTTAAACGACGACCATCGCGGTCGTCCCCGCAAAAGGGAGCCTTAGCGTGTCAGGACGGCTGGCCGCTGCTGCTCTGGCTCGTGGTCGTGCGTGTGCGGGTGGTGGTCCGCGCATGCGGGAGCGCAGCGGCGGCTGCTGCGGCGGCCTGGGCCTGGATCTCGGCCTGGCGCGTCAGGGCGGCCTGCGCCTCCTCCGGCAGGGTCGCGGCGATCTGGTCGGCGAGCTGGCCGAGCAGGGCGCTGAAGGCCTGCGCCGTTCCCGCGCCATCGGCAGGAACGCCGGGCGACTGCAGCTGACGCAGCGGCGAGCGGATCGTCACCGGCGCGGCCGCCGCGGCTGCGGCCCCGGGCAGGGTGGCGCTCCAGGCCGCCTGCATCACTGCGCCCTGCGGTCCGGCGTGGAAGGACAGCACGTCGACGCTCAGCAGCGCCGCCCCATCGCCGCTCGGCGCCGAGGGGCTGAGCGCCTGACCGGCGGGCAGGCGGGCGGCCAGGTCCTGGATCAGCACCTGGCGGGCGGTCTGGCCCAGCGGCGCGGACCAGTGCTCGAAATCGTGCACATGCACCTCTCCGGGCGAGGTCTCGTCGACCAGCTCCTCCCGGTCCAGTTCGGGCGGGATGTGCACCGCCAGCAGCTTGACCGCCGGACCGGAGGCGCCCGGCGCGGACGGGGTCGGTGCGGACTGGGCCGGCGCGACCGGGTCCAGGGTGAAGAAGCGGGTCGGGGTGCTGGCGCAGGCGACGAGCACGACGGCCCCGGCGAGCAGGACGCCGCTGAAGGCGCGGTAGGAGGGATGCGGGGTCATCGGCGGGTGTCCTTCACCTTGCCCTTGATCAGCGCCTCGGGATGGCGGCCGAGGTAGTCGGAGAGCGAGCGGATCGAGCGGGCGGCGTCGGTCAGCTGCTGGATGGCGGCGGGCAGGTTGGCGTCCTGGGCGCCGCCCTCGCCGCTGAGCACGCCGCGGGCGGCGGCGGCGGTGCCGTTCACCTGGTCGGCGGCCTGATTCAGCTTGGCGACCAGCGGGCCCACCTGCGGCTTCACCTGCGCCATGATCTGATCGACCTGGGCGAGGGTGGAGTCCAGGTGCTGCAGGCTGTCGGTGAGCTGGGGCGAGGCGAGGACGCCCTTCAGCCGGCCGGTGATCTGGCGCACGTCCTCGCCGATGGCGGCGATGGGCACCTGGTTGACCTTGCGCAGGATGGCGTCGGCCTGGCTGGTCAGGTCGTCGAGGTCAGCGCCCCCGGCGGCGGCGCTCGGGATCAGGGGATAGGCCTGCCCCATGACCAGGCGTGCGGCGCCTTCGCCCTTGCCGGGCTCCAGGCTGACGCCCCGGCCGCCGATCAGCGGCGGCGACTGGACCAGCTTGGCGCGATAGCCGCGGGCGAGCAGCTGATCGATCTTGGCGTCGGTCGCACCCCGCTGGACCGACGCGACGTCGTCCGGCGCCGGCGTGGCCAGTCCCAGCCTATGGGGATAGATGGCGGCCACGATCTCGCTGTAGGGCAGGCCGGTGTCGGCGTCGAACAGCAGCGTGTTGTTGCGCACTTCGCCGATCTGATATCCCGCCAGCTTCACCGCCGCCCCGTTCCCCAGATCGCCGGCGGACCCCTTGAACACCAGGCTGTACAGGACCTGTGGGCCGCTCAGGCCCTGCTCCGCGTCCCCCTGGCTGCGGTAGAGCTCGAACACGGAGTCCGCAGGGCTCGGCCGGGTGGTCGCCGCCGAGTCGGGCAGATCGAAGTCCACCCCGCCGGCGAATACGGTGTCGGCGGGCGCGAAGTTGGTGCTGAGCCCCGCCCCGGTCAGCGAGACCTGGAAGGGGCTGGACGCCCAGAACTGGGCGCCGCGGCGGATCAAGGCGTCGTAGGGCCGCTGGACGAAGATGCCGATGCGGAAGGTGTTCAGCCCCGTGAAGGCCGTGGTCACCACCTTGCCGATCTCCTGGCCGTGGTAGAGCACGGTGGAGCCCGGCCGGACCGGGCCCAGCACATGGGCGATCAGGGTATAGGTCGTGCCCACCACGCCCGGATCGATGATCGGCGGCTGGTCCAGGCCCTTGAAGCGGCGGGTGGGCTCGCCGCCTTCCCCCGGCGCCATGCCGATGGTCACCCCCGCCAGCGCCGCCTTGACCGAGGCGATGTCGGTAAGGCTGGGTTTGGCGCCCACGAGCCAGAAGCGCGTGTGGGTGGTCAGGGCGGGGCGGGAGTGCGGATCGAGCCGCAGGGTCATGTCCACGTGCCGCCCGTCCTTGGCCAAGGCGATCTGGGTGACGCGCCCGGCCTCCAGGCCCTGGTAGATGACCTTGGTGTCGCCGACGCGCGCGCCCGCGGCCGAGCTGAAGCTGACCACCACGTCCACGCCCCGATCGGACAGGGCGCGCAGGCCGAGGTAGGCGACCACCAGCAGCGCCGCGACCGGCAACGCCCAGACCAGGCCCGGCCAGCGCGTACGCCGGGTCGACGCCGTGGGCGGGGTGACATCCCCAACGCGGGGCGGCGGTTCGCTCACGCCGGCCGCCCTGCGCCGATCGCGAGCGGGACGGCGCGGCGCGGCGCAGCGCCGGCGGCGTCCCACATGCGGCGGGGATCAAAACAGCGCGCCGCGATCATGGTGCAGACCACCACCAGGGTGAAAGGCGTCGCCGCGGGCTCCGCCCGGCCGTAGATCAGCGCGTTATACTGCATCACCGGTACGAAGCACGCGATGACGAACGGGTCCACCATGGACCAGCGGCCGACCTCCTCCACCACATGGTACAGCCGGGTCTTGAAGCGCAGGCTGCGCGTCGAGCGGCGCAGCACCGAGACGATGCACCAGCTTAGCCCCGCGAGCTTCAGCAACGGGATGGCGAAGCTGGCGCAGAACACCAGCAGGGCCAGGCCGATCAGATGCGCCTGGCTGAGATCGATCACGCCCTGGAGCACGGTGTAGCGGGTCGGCGTCACCCCGATCGGGAGCGTAGCCAGGGGCAGCAGGTTGGCCGGTACGTAGAACAGCAGCGCCGCCAGCGTCAGCGCGGTCGCACAGGCCGTGCCCTCCGGCTTGCGCGCCCGCAGCCTGGCGGCGCAGCGCGGGCAGGGGCGGCGGGCCTGGTCCGACGACGCCAGCCAGTCGCAGGCGGTGCAGGCGATCACCTCGCCCGACGTGACGAGCGGGGCCTGCGGCAGGATCGCCCGCCAGACCGCGGCCTTGTCCAGGCTCGCGCGGGTGAACAGGGCCAGCAGGCCGACCGCGATGAAGCACAGGGCGCCCGGCCCGACCTCCACGTCGATGGACGCCTTCAGCCGGGCGTAGGCGACCACGAGCCCGAGCAGGAAGACGTCCGGCATGGCCCAGGTCTGCAGGCTGTCGGCGCGACGGAAGGCCGGCCCGAGCCACGCCGGCCGGCGGCCGAGCTGGAGCGCGCCCAGCACAGCGCTCAGCAGGCCGAAGCGTACGAAGGGCGCGACCACCACGAAGGCGAAGATGATCAGGGCCAGCAGCGGCCAGCCGTCGGCGCGCATGGCCACGGCGCTGGAGGCGAGCACGCTCTGGCGGGAGACGCCCAGCACCGAGGTGGTCAGGAAAGGCATGACGTTGGCGGGGACGAGCAGCAGCAGCGCGGACGAGGCGCAGGCCAGGGCCAGGCCGGGACTGCGGCCCCAGGTGCGTTCGAGCGTGGAGCGGCAGGTCAGGCAGGTGGCCACCCCCGCCCGTGGTGCAGGCGGCAGGCGCTGCAGGGTCCCGCAGTCCGGGCAGCCGCAGAGCTCGACCGCCGCCGCCGTCAACGCGTGCGACCCTGGTCCAGGGCGCAGCCCCCGACAGGGATGATCGGCGATGACGCAGGCGGCGACGCCGAAACCGCGCTCATGGCGCCGGCGCCATGGAGAGCGTCAGATCCTGCAACCCATCGACGTGGGCCTCGATCGTCTCGCCGGCCAGCACCGGGCCGACGCCTTCGGGCGTGCCGGTGTAGACGAGATCGCCGGCCTGCAGCGCCACGTAGCGGGACAGCTCCGCCAACAGGTCCGGGACGCTCCAGCTCATCTGCGAGACGTCGCTCGACTGGCGCAGTTGGCCGTCGACCTTCAGCCAGATGGCCCCGGAGGCGATCGGGCCGCGCTCGGCGATCGGGGTGACGGCCCCGCAAGGGGCGGAGCGGTCGAAGCCCTTGGCCATGTCCCAGGGCCGCCCGGTCGCCTTGGCGGTGGCCTGAAGGTCGCGGCGGGTCAGATCGACGCCGACGGCGTAGCCGAACACCAGCGCCTGCGCCGCGTCCGCGGACAAGTCGACGCCGCCGGAGCCCAGGGCGACCACCAGCTCGACCTCGTGGTGCACGTCGCGGCTCATGGAGGGATAGGCGATGGTCGCGCCGCTCGCCACGACGGCGTCGGCGGGCTTGGAGAAGAAGAAGGGCGGCTCGCGGTCCGGATCGCCGCCCATTTCCCGCGCATGGGCGGCGTAGTTGCGGCCGACGCAGAAGATGCGGCGCACGGGGAAGACGCCGCCGCCGTGGACGGCCACGGTCGGGGTGGGCGGGGCCGGAAAGACGAGGTCCATGGGATCAGGCTCCATTCGATCAGGTCGTCAGCGCCGGCGGCGTCCGCGGGCTCAACCCGCGCCGAGGGCCAGGTCCGCATCGTGCCCGGTAAAACGTCCATAGCCGCCCTGGGCGTAGAGCAGGGGGGTGCTATTCGCCTCGCCTAGCACGACTTCGGCGATCGCGCCGAGCAGGATGGCGTGGGTGCCGGCCTCAACCACCTGGGTCAGGGCGCAATCGAAGGCGGCGAGCGCCGACGCCAGGACTGGGGCGCCGGTCGAGGCCGAGCGCCAGCGCCCGACCTCGAACTTCTCCGCCGCCGGACGTTCGCCGGAGAAACGGTGGGCGACGGGCGCATCTTCCAGCGACAGCACGTTGACGCAGAACGCCCCCGCACGGACCACTGCGGGAAAGGAGTGGCTGGCTCGGTTCAGGCAGCAGAGCAGCATGGGCGGCGTGGCGGACAGGGAGCAGACCGCCGTCGCCGTCAGCCCATAGCGCGCGCCGTCCTCGCCGGCGGTGGTGATCAGGCACACGCTGGCCGCCAGCCGCCGCATGCCTTCCTTAAAACTGTCGCCGTCCACGCATGCCCCTTGGCCGGATCGCAGCCCGCTCGTACCGGGGCGTCCGGCGGTCGGCAAATGCAATCGTGGCCGGACGATCGACGCCGGCCAGGGCCTGCGTCGCCTTGATCTATGCAGCGCGCAGACCGCTCCCGCCCTCGCCAAGCCGCCCATCGAAGGCGGCGCGGTTGCGGCGCTGGACGGCGCTGGAACAAGAGCCCGCATCCTCAGGTTCACATCCCCGGAAACGCGCTTGAAGTGCGGCTGACCTGGAGATTGTCATCATGATTAAAGCTGTCCTCATGGCGGGCGCCTTGTCCCTCGCCGCCGCGGCCGGGGCTTCGGCCCAGACCGACCCGTCCTCCGTCGTCTCGTCGGACCCCAGCGCGACGATCACGACCTCTCAGTTCATCACCATGGCCTCCCAGTCGGATGAGTTCGAGATCCAGGAGGGCCGGATGGCGCAGAGCATGGGCCATAGCAGCGCGGTGCGCCAGTTCGGGGCCAAGATGGTGCGCGACCACACCATGACCACGAACAACCTGCACAAGGCGATCATGAAGGCCGGCCTGGACGTGCCGCCGCCCCCGCCCTTGAAGCCGCAGCAGACCCAGATGGTCGCCCAGCTGCAGGGACTGAGCGGCGCGGCCTTCGACAAGGCCTATCTGCAGCAGCAGATCCAGTCGCACCAGGAGGCGCTGGCCCTGCAACAGGGTTACAGCAAGAACGGCGACGTTCCGGCCATCAAGGCCGCCTCCGCGAAGACCGTCCCCATCGTCCAGCGCCACCTCGACATGGCGATGCAGATGCAGCAGGCGATGGGCGCCTAGTCCGCTTCTACGCGCGGTTCTTCACCGTCTCCGCCGGCCCGACCGGTCGGCGGAGACGGCCTTCGTCAGGCGGGTGGGCGATCCGTCCTCAGGCGACAGAATAGTCGCCACATCCTGCGCAACCCCCTGTAGACGCCGGGCAGAGCCAGCAGCCGCGCGACATTGCGCTCGATCTGACGCCCCGCACGTCGCGCCAGGAAGCCGATCGGCGTGGTCGGGGCGGCCTCGGGCACGCCGACCATGAGAGAGCCGGCCAAGTCATGGCCGGCATGCAGTGCGCGGAGCCGGCGCACGATGCGGCCATAATCGGCTCCGCCCAGGGCTGCCTCGACCGCCCTCAGGATGTCGTCGGCGATGCGGCTTGCGTCGTTTACGCAGCCCCGGGACGCCCCGGCCTCGTTCCAGTCCGGCGGCGTCTCCAGCGCCTCAACCAGTTCGCTCGTGGTGGCGAATAGATGCAGGTTGGCGTCCCCGCCCAGGGCCCGCCAAATCTCCTGCGTGGTCGGAAGCGGGCGGGCGAACACCGGACGACGGGCGGCGAGCGCGTCCAGGATGGGCATGCCGAACCCCTCGTAGTGACTGGGGAAGACCACGGCGCTCGCATGGGCGTAGAGGGCGGCGATGTCGGCGTCCGACTGCTCGCCCGCCGGCACCCGCACGATGTTGTCCGCCAGGTCGAGCCCGCGCGGGGCGTAGCGGCCTTCATCGACTCGGCTCGCCGGCTGCGTCCGGCGGGCCTCGTCGCGGCCGGCGAGCACCACGATCTTGCGATCCGGATAGGCTGCAGCCAGGGCGTTGGCGGTGCTCGCCACATCCTTGTGCCAATAGTGGTTGCCCACGACGAAGATGAAGCCCGGAGCGGCCGGCAGGTCCTCAGCCGGGGCGGGCGCGGTCCGGTAGTCGGCGAGATCCATGGAATGCAGGCTCTGGGCGCGCAGCACGCCCGGGCCATAGGTGAAGCGCCGCTCCAGCTGGGCCGCGGTCATCTCGCTGCTGGCGACGACGAAGTCGGAATGCTCCAGCGCGTAGGCCCAGAGATGGGTGGTGCGAGCGTCGACGAGCTGGGCGCAGTCCACCGAGATGGTGTCCAGCATGAACATGCCGAACACTGGAGCCTTTACGGCCAACCGCTCCAGGGCACCCCAGTCGTAGGGCTGTCCGACCCGGAAGATGGCCGCGAACGGTCGCGAGTCGTGGGCGTCGCGCCGCTTCACGCCGCTGCGGCCCAGTCCGTGGAAGGCGTAGGTGTCTTCCGCACAGATGACGAACAGCTCGTAACGTTCGCTCCAGGCCGCAGCCGCGGCCTCAAGCAGGTGGGCGCCGACCCTGAAGGTGCCGTTGTGCGCAGGCACGAAGCTGGAGAAGTCGAACGCCACCTGCAGCCGGCCGTCCGCACCGGGCAGCAGGGCGCCCAGCAGGATCTCCGCCCGCTGCTCCGGCGAGTCGAAGTACCGCTGGGTCAGCGTCCAGTATTCCGGGTAGCGCGACTGCAGCAGCGCGCGGTTGGCCATGTCGCGGGCGTGGGTCCCCGACCCCGGCCCGAACGAGGCGGACCCCTGGTGCCAGACGAAGGCCCGGTTGGCGAGCACCGCGCGATAGCCGCGCCGGCCCGCCCGCATGACGAGGTCGTTCTCCTCGTTGTAGCCTGCGCCGTAGATTTCGTCGAAGCCTCCGAACTCCGCCAGCAGCCCCCAGCGGATCAGCAGGCAGAAGCCCACGGCGGTAGGCGCATAGCTCACCTCCGGCAGCCGGCCGTTCAGCGCCCGCCACGCCGCGTGGGCGGCGTCCGGCGGCAGGTGGCGGAAGCGTTCCTGGAAGGGCAGGGTGGCGAGGGTGGCGTTGTTGGAGCGCGGATTGACGAACCCCGTCATGGGATCGAGCCGCGACACGCGCGCCATCTCGGTCAGCGCGCCCGGGAAGACCACCGTGTCGGAGTTGAGCAGCAGGGCGTCCATGCCCCGGCGGACGGCCTCGTCCAAGGCCAGGTTGGAGGTCTGGACGAAGCCCCGGTTGCGCGCATTTACCTCCAGCCGGCACGGCAGGACCGCCTGCGCCCGGGGCATCAGCCGATCGAGCGCGGCGGCCAGGGCGAGGTCGTCGGGCGAGTCGTTGTAGACGACGACCTCAGCCTGCAGGGCCGCTATGTCCTGCGCGCAGACGATCAGCGACTCGATCACCGCCTCGGCCAGTTCGGGGTGACGAAAGAGCGGCACGGCGATCAGGACAGGCCGGGGCGCGGCGGCGAGCGCGAAGGCCCGCTCGGTGTCGGTCAGCGATCTCGCACGACCGGGAAGGGACTCGATCGAAGCGCTGTGATCCCTCAGGGCTCTGGCTTCCGGCTCAAACAAGCTGTGCGCGCCTACCCCCTCGCCGACCGTGGCGACGGGCTGAACTCGGGCCAAGCGCTCCTCCTTGACCGCCGTTGACCGGAGGTTCCGTATGCGTCAAGCACGTTGCCGCAAGACGACGCATTTGTCCGCAAGAAATTGATTTCACGCCAGGCTCGGAAGCCACAATATCGTGTCCGACATCACGAAGCCTGGATGAAAATCGTCAATCCTGGCGGTCAGGGCGTATGCGGAGTTCGGTCTAGGCGGCTTCATGGCAAGCTATCATCCCCGCGCCCAGCTTGAGACCCACGAGGTCTTCAACCAGCCTTCTCCGCTCGGCGCAATCAACCTGTTCGAAGCCGACGCTCTGCTCAACCGGATGGTGCGGATCGCGGGCGGCGAGGCTCACCGGGCCCATCTCCACGCCTTCGGACGCGAAGTGGGCGGCGAGGAGGCCGGCGAGCTGGGCATGGTCGCCAATCGCAATCCGCCGGTGTTCAGGTCCTTCGACCGCTGGGGACGGCGGCTGGACGAGGTCGAGTTCCACCCCGCCTACCATCAGCTCATGGCCATGGGGCTGAAGGCGGGCGTCTCGGCCCGCGCCTGGACCCATCCGGAAGGCGGCCACGTCGCCCATGCGGCGCTGCTGTTCCTCATGTCCCAGGCGGAGAGCGGCGTCACCTGTCCCATGTCGATGACCTACGCCGCCGTCCCGGCTTTGCGTCAGGCGCCGGCGCTGGCGCAGGACTGGGTCCCTCGGGTGCTCGCCAGCGACTACGACGGACGCGCGCTGCCGCGGGAGCAGAAGGCCGCCGTCACGATCGGCATGGCCATGACCGAGAAGCAGGGCGGCTCGGACGTGCGCGCCAACACCACCCGGGCTCAGCCGGCGGGGGACGGCGCGTTCGAACTGGTCGGGCATAAATGGTTCTGTTCGGCGCCGATGTCGGACGGCTTCCTGACCCTGGCCTACACGCAGGCGGGACTGAGCTGCTTCCTCGTCCCGCGCTGGCGGCCCGACGGGGAGCGTAACGCCATCGAGATCCAGCGGTTGAAGGACAAGCTCGGCGACAAGGCCAACGCCTCGGCGGAAATCGAATACCGCCACGCCCTGGCCTGGCCGGTCGGCGAGGAGGGGCGCGGCGTGCGCACCATCGTGGAGATGGTCAACCACACCCGCCTGGACTGCGTGGTCGGCGCCGCCAGCCTGATGCGCCAGAGCCTGTCGTTGGCCATCCGCCACGTGGAGGGACGCACCGCCTTCCAGCGCCGGCTGATCGACCAGCCCTTGATGCGCCAGGTGCTGGCCGACGTGGCGGTGGAG
Source organism: uncultured Caulobacteraceae bacterium (assembly GCA_964243445.1). Taxonomy (GTDB): domain Bacteria; phylum Pseudomonadota; class Alphaproteobacteria; order Caulobacterales; family Caulobacteraceae; genus CAHJWH01. The sequence goes on from CAXTEX010000008.1 coordinate 17,820, forward strand.
GTCGAGGCCGCGATGGCGCTGGCCTTCCGCGCCGCCCAGGCCTTCGACGCGGCCCGCACAGACCCCGCCGCGGCGGCCTTCGCCCGCCTGATCACTCCGCTCGCCAAATACTGGGTGACCAAGCGCTGTCCGGTCGTCGTGGCCGAGGCGATGGAGGCGCATGGCGGGGCCGGCTACATCGAGGAAGGGCTGATGCCGCGCCTGTTCCGCGCCGCGCCGCTGAACGGCATTTGGGAGGGGTCGGGCAATGTCATCGCGCTGGACGTGCTGCGGGCGCTCGGTCGCGACAAGGACGCAGGCGAGCGGCTGGCGGCCGAGCTCGCGCCCGTGCGCGAGTTGTCGCCGGAGGCGGCCGCGGCGATCGACGGCCTGGCGCCGCGGCTTCGAAACGGGGCGGACGAAGCTGGAGCGCGCGCGCTCGCGGAACGCCTCGCCCTGCTCCTCGCCGCCCGCGCCCTGCAGGGCTGGGGACGAGAGTCCGTCGCCGCCGCCTTCCTGCGCAACCGCCTGACCGGGGCGGCCACATTCGGCGCAGGCGAGACGCTGCTGGACGCCCGCGCCATCCTCGACGAGGCCCGACTGGCGGCGTGACGGCCGACCCCGTCAGCGCGCCGCTTTGCCAAGCCGTGGCGCAGGCGTAGGCTTCCCGAAAACGCCAGGGAGGCGAGGATGCGCTGGACGATGGGTGTAAGCGCGGCGGCGACGGCGGCCTGCGGCCTGTTGCTGAGCGCTTTCGCCCTGCCTGACGTGCAGTTCACGCAAGCCAGCCGCATTCCCCGCGCCCCGTCGGCGAGAGAGCGTATCGTCACGTCCAGCGATGCGGCCGAACGGCTCACCGTGCCCGTGCGGATTAACGGAGCGGGCCCCTTCGCCTTCGTCATCGACACGGGCGCGGACCGCACCGTCGTCTCGCGCGAGCTGGCCGTGGCGCTCGGGCTTCAACCGGGCGATCCCGTGCTGCTGAACGGCACCGGCGGCGTGGACCTGACGCCCACCGCCCGCATCGGTCAGCTCGCCGTCGGCGCGCGCGAGGTCCGCGACGTGTCCGCGCCGACCCTCGCCGCCAGCGATCTGGGCGCGGCCGGCCTGCTCGGCATCGACAGCCTGCGCGACCAGCGCATGGTCATGGACTTCCGCCGCCACACCATGAGCGTCGAGCCGTCCCGCCGCCGGTCCTTCGCCAGCGACGTCATCGTGGTGCGGGCGCGCAGCCGCTACGGGGAGCTCGTGCTGGTCGACGCCGCCATCAACGGCGTGCCGCTGGCGGTTATCGTCGACTCCGGCGCACAGAACACCATCGGCAATCTGGCCCTGCAGCGCTTGGTGACCGGCCGCAACGTCTCGGCGCTGGCGCCGTTCGCCCAGGTGGTCAGCGTCTCGGGACGCAGCACGCCGGCCCAGTTCGCCGACCTGCCCCATGTGCGCGTGGGCGGGGTGGCCCTCAACAACGTGCCCATAGCTTTCGCCGACCTGCATACCTTCGCCGAGTTCGACATGAACGGGGCGCCGGCCATGCTGCTCGGCATGGACGTGCTGCGTCACTTCGATCGCGTCGTCGTGGACTTTGGCCGCAAGGAGGTGAGCTTCCAGGTGCCGCTCGACGGCTGAGTGCGGAACCGACGCCGCCGCCGCCGGTTGGCCTTGCCGAACCCACAAAGGATACGCCCCATGGCCGACCAGGACCTGAACCCCCAGCAGCTGCGCGAGCGGCTCTGGAAGGAGCTGGACGAGGCGCGCATCGTCATGCTGGGCCTGGTCGGCGGCGAGCCGCATCACATGCAGCCCATGGCCGCCTTCGGCGACAAGGCCGGGGACGCGGTCTGGTTCTTTACCAAGAAGGACACCGACCTCGTCCATCAGGCCGGTGCCGGCTATGACGCCATGGTCTGCATTATGGCCAAGGACATGGAGTTCCAGGCCTGCATTCACGGGACGCTCGTCCCCGACACCGACGTGGCCAAGCGGGACGAATACTGGTCGCCGTTCGTCTCCGCCTGGTATCCGGACGGCAAGGACGATCCGGAGCTGATCATGATGCGCCTTGACCCGCACGACGCCCGCGTCTGGGTCTCCAAGCGCGGCCCGTTCGCCTATCCGCTGGAGATCGCCAAGGCCAACGTCACCCACAAGCTGCCCGACGTGGGCGGCAAGACCGACGTGGCGATGTAAGGCCGCCGGTCAGGCAGGCCGCAAAGCGGGTCGCCAAGTCGCGCGACCATGCTAAGCCCTCGCCCGACAGCGGTCGGACGAGGATGCAGCATGGCGAACAAGGTCTACGCCTCGGCGCGCGCAGCGCTGGACGGCGTGCTGTTCGACGGCATGAGCCTGATGTCTGGCGGGTTCGGACTCTCCGGCAATCCGGAGAACTGCATCGCTGCGCTGAGGTCGCACGGCGTTAAGGACCTGACCGTCATCTCCAACAACTGCGGCGCTGACGGCCTGGGGCTCTGGGTGTTGTTGGACAATGGCCAGATCCGCAAGATGATCTCCTCCTACGTGGGAGAGAACAAGCTGTTCGAGACGCTCTACCTGTCCGGGCGGCTCGAGCTGGAGCTGAACCCGCAGGGCACGCTGGCCGAGCGTATTCGCGCGGGCGGCGCGGGCATCCCGGCCTTCTTCACCAAGACCGGCGTCGGCACGATGGCGGCGGAGGGCAAGGAGGTGCGCGACTTTGACGGCGAGGCCTACGTCATGGAGCGCGGCCTCACCGCCGATCTCGCCCTGGTGAAGGCCTGGCGGGGCGACCCGGACGGCAACCTGGTGTTCCGCAAGACGGCGCAGAACTTCAATCCGATGATGGCGACCGCCGGCAAGCTGACCGTGGCCGAGGTGGAGGAGTTGGTCGAACCCGGCGCGCTCGACGCCAACGCCATCCACACGCCCGGCATCTACGTGCAGCGCATCTTTCAGGGCGTCGACTACAAGAAGCCGATCGAGCGCGTCACCACCCGCCCGCGGCTCCGCGCCGACGCCCCGCCCGCCGCCGCCGGCACGGAGGTCTGATCCCATGCCCTGGAGCCGCGAACAGATGGCTGAGCGCGCCGCGCGCGAACTGGAGGACGGCTTCTACGTCAACCTCGGCATCGGCATCCCCACGCTCGTCGCCAACGCCATCCCAGACGGGGTGCACGTGACGCTGCAGAGCGAGAACGGCATGCTCGGCATGGGTCCCTTTCCCTATCCGGGCGAGGAGGACGCCGACCTGATCAACGCCGGCAAGCAGACCATCACCGAACTGCCGACCTCATCCTTCTTCAGCTCCGCCGAGAGCTTCGCCATGATCCGCGGCGGCCACGTCGACCTGACGGTGCTGGGTGCCATGGAGATCAGCGAAGCGGGCGACATCGCCAACTGGATGATCCCCGGCAAGGTGGTGAAGGGCATGGGCGGGGCCATGGACCTGGTGGCCGGGGTCAAGCGCGTGGTCGTGGTGATGGAGCACGCCAACAAGGCCGGCGAGCCCAAGCTGCTGCACCGGTGCAGCCTGCCGCTGACGGGAAAGGCCTGCGTGGACATGGTGATCACCGACCTCGCCGTCTTCTCCGTCGACAAGGCGGGCGGGACCGGCCTGAAGCTGCTCGAGCTGGCGCCCGACGTGACGCTGACCGAGGTGCGGGCCAAGACGCAGGCGAGGTTCGATCCGGGCGATTTCACAGATTAGCTCAGTCATACCTCGATGATATCGGGATGAAGACCGTTGCAGGGGTGGTGCGGGCCTCGAGACAGGCTCCCCTGGAGCCCTCCTCAGCATGACGACGTCGATGGAAATCTTCAGCGGTCGTCATCCTGAGTAGCCCCGCAGGGGCGTCTCGAAGGACGCACCGGGCTTTTGAACCGCTCTGAGCCGGCCTCTAACCGTCCGCCGGCTCGCCGGTGTCCGCCGTCCGGGCGGCCTTCTCCTCCACTCCGGAGCGGCCCTCGCGCGCTTCCAGCTTCAGCGCCACGGCGTCCAGCGTCACGCCCGTCGCCGCCATGAGCACCAGCCAATGGTAGAGCACGTCCGCGCTCTCCGCAGCCAGGGCGTCGGCGTCCTGTCCGACGGCGGCGATCACAGCCTCCACCGCCTCCTCGCCGAACTTCTTGGCGGCGCGCTCCGGCCCGCCGGACAGCAGCTGGGCGGTGTATGAGGTCGAGGGGTCCGCGCCCTTCCGCGCGGCGATGGTGTCGTCCAGCCGCTGCAGCGCCGCCGCGAGGCGGTCCATGGACGCGCTCACCTCAGCTCCTCCGCACCGGCAGGCCGGCGTCGGCCATCGCCGCCTTGGCTTCGGCGATGCTCACCTCGCCGAAGTGGAAGATGGAGGCGGCCAGCACCGCCGAGGCGCCGCCCTCGCGCACCGCCTCCACGAGGTGGGCCGCCGACCCGGCCCCGCCTGAAGCGATCACCGGGATGGGGACGGCGCGGCTGAAACTCCGCAGCAGCTCCAGGTCATAGCCGCCCTTCACCCCGTCCCGGTCCATGGAGGTGAGCAGGATTTCGCCCGCGCCCTTCTCCACCACGGTCTGGGCGTAGTCGAGGGCGTCCAGCCCGGTGGCCTTACGGCCGCCATAGGTGAACACCTCCCAGCGTCCCGGCTCGACCCGGCGCACGTCGATGGCGGCGACCACGCACTGGGTCCCGAAGGCGTCGGCGCAGGCGGCGATCAGCTCGGGGTTCTCCACCGCTGCGGTGTTCACCGACACCTTGTCGGCGCCCGAGCGCAGCAGCCGCCGCGCATCCTCCACCGCCCGCACCCCGCCGCCGACCGATAGCGGCATGAAACAGGCCTCGGCCGTGCGCGCGATCACCTCGTACATGGCCGCGCGCCCATCGGAGGAGGCGGTGATGTCCAGGAACATCAGCTCGTCGGCGCCCGCCGCGTCATAGGCGCGGGCCTGTTCCACCGGATCGCCGGCGTCGCGCAGGTCGAGGAAGTTCACCCCCTTCACCACGCGCCCGTCCTTGACGTCCAGGCAGGGGATGACGCGGACCCTGAGCACCTCGGCCTACCGCCGCGCCGCCGCCAGCGCCGCGCGGGCGTCCAGCGCGCCGGTGTAGAGCGCCTTGCCGAGCACCGCGCCCGCAATCGATGCGCCGTCGCGCCGTTTCAGCTGCTCGATGTCCTCCACCCCCGCCACGCCGCCCGATGCGATCACGGGGATGGCGATGGCGTCGGCCACCTTGCCCACCTCCGTCACGTTCACGCCGGTCAGGGTGCCGTCGCGGCCGATGTCGGTGACGATCAGGGCGGCCACGCCCGCGTCCTCGAACCGGCGGGCAAGCTCGGTGGGGTCGAGTTCGGAGGTGTGCACCCAGCCGGCCACGGCCACCTTGCCGTGGCGCACGTCGATTGCGACGGCGATCTGTTCGGGGAAGTCGGCGGCGGCTTGGCGCACCAGGTCGGGGTCGTTCACCGCGGCGGTGCCCAGGATCACCCGGCTGACCCCCGCCTCGATCCAGCGGCGCACGTCGGCCAGGGTGCGCACGCCGCCGCCCACCTGCACCGGTATGGCTGCGGTGTTGAGGATGTCGGAGACGGCCTGGGTGTTGACCGACCGACCCTCTATGGCCCCGTCGAGATCCACCACGTGCAGCCAGGAGAAGCCGTCTGCGACGAAGCGGCGGGCTTGGTCGGCCGGATCGTCGTTGAAGACGGTAGCCTGCTCCATGTCGCCTCGCAGGAGGCGCACGCAGCGGCCGCCCTTCAGGTCGATGGCCGGATAGAGGATCAAGGTCGCCACTCCAGGAAGCGTGCGATCAGCGCGAGCCCTGCGCCCTGGGACTTCTCGGGATGGAACTGCACCCCGGCCACATTGTCCTTCGCCACCGCAGCGGCGAACCCGCCGCCATAGTCGGTGCGACCGATGACACAGCCGGTATCGTCCGGGTGAAAGACGTAGGAATGGGTGAAGTACATCTGCGACGAAGGCGCGTGCTCGAAGAGCGGATGGGCCTGGGCGTCGACATCGTTCCAGCCCACGTGGGGCACCTTGAGCGCGGCGTCGTCGGGGTCCAGCCGCCGCACCTCCCCGCCGATCCAGTCCAGACCCGGGCGCGCTCCGAACTCCAGTCCGCGCGTGGCCAGCAGCTGCATGCCCACGCAGACGCCCAGGAAGGGGCGGCCGTGCGTCTGGACCGCGTCCTGCATCGCCTCCACCAGCCCAGGCCGGGCCGCCAGCGCGTCCATGCAGGCGGAGAATGCGCCGACGCCCGGCAGCACGATCCGGTCGGCGCCGGCCACGACCGCGGGTGCGTCGGTGACCACGACCGTGTGGCCGCCGCCAAGCGCGCCAGCCGCCCGCGCGAGCGCCTTTTCGGCGGAGCGCAGGTTGCCCGAGCCGTAGTCTATCAGGGCGACCAGGGGCATGCGGCTCAGAGCACGCCTTTGGTGGAGGGCGCCAGGCCTTGCGTCTTGGGGTCCAGCTCCACGGCCTGGCGCAGCGCCCGCGCCAGCGCCTTGAAGCCGCTCTCGGCGATGTGGTGGCTGTTCTCGCCGTAGAGGGTCTCCAGGTGCACGCAGGCGCCGGCGTTCATGGCGAAGGCGTGGTGGAACTCCTTGAACAACTCGGTGTCCATCTCGCCGATCTTGTCGCGCGGGAAGACCACCTTCCAGATCAGATAGGGGCGGTTGGACAGGTCCAGCGCGCAGCGGGTCAGGGTCTCGTCCATGGGGATGTAGGCCAGGCCGAAGCGGCGCACGCCCTTGAAGCCGTCGAGCGCCGACTTCACCGCCTGGCCCAGGGCGATGCCGGTGTCCTCGACGGTGTGGTGCATGTCGATGTGCAGGTCGCCCTGGGTCTGCACCTCCAGGTCGATGCCGGAGTGACGGGCGAAGCCCTCCAGCATGTGGTCGAAGAAGCCGACGCCCGTGGCCAGGGTCGATGCGCCGGTCCCGTCCAGATCGACGCGGACGTGGATCCGGGTCTCCTTGGTGTCGCGGCGCACCTCGCCCGTGCGGTGTGCGCCGATCTGCGAGCCGTCCGCCATCGCTGCTCTCCCCTCGCTGGCCTAGATCAGACCGGCGGCCTCGGCCAGGGCTTTCAGCGGCGTCTGGGGCCTGGGGCCGTAGTGGCTGATCACCTCAGCGGCGGCGAGCGCGCCCAAACGCCCGCACACCTTTGGATCAAGCCCCCGGGCCAGGCCGTAGAGCACGCCGGCGGCGTACTGGTCGCCCGCCCCGGTCGTGTCGACCACCTTTTCCACCGGCGCGGCGGCGACGGACGTGGCCTCTCCGCCCATGACGATAACCGAGCCCTGCTCGCCGCGGGTCACCACGGCGACGCCGACGCGGGCGGCCAGCGCCTTTAGCGCCGCATCGAAGTCTGCGACCTGGAACAGGGCGCTCGCCTCGGCCGCGTTGGCGAAGACGATGTCGGTGTCGACCTCGATGAAGCGCAGCAGGGCGTCGCGGTGGCGCTCCACCACGAAGGCGTCCGACAGGGTCAGGGCCACCCGCCGACCGGCGCCGCGCCCGAGCGCCGCCGCCTTGGCGAAGGCCGCCCGCGCCTGCGGCGGGTCGAACAGATAGCCCTCCAGATAGATGATCTCCGCGCCGGTGATCAGCGCCGGGTCCACGTCGTCGGGCGTCAGCGCATTGGCCGCCCCAAGATAGGTGCACATGGTGCGCTGGCCGTCGTCGGTGACGTTGACCAGGCAGCGGCCGGTGCCGTCGCCGCCCTTCAGGGGCGTCGGCTGGAAGTGCACGCCGATGGCGGTGATGTCGTGGCGGAACACCTCGCCCAAGGCGTCGTCGGCCACCTTGCCGACATAGGCGGCGCGGCCGCCCAGGCTCGCCACCCCCGCCACCGTGTTTCCGGCCGACCCGCCCGAAGCCTCCACGCCGGCCGCCATGCGCCCGTAGAGGCTGACGGCGCGCTCGGCGTCGATCAGCATCATGGCGCCCTTGTCCAGTCCTTCGGCGGCGAGGAAGGCCTCGTCAGCGGGGGCCAGCACGTCGACGATGGCGTTGCCGACGGCGGCGACGTCGAAGGGGGCGGGCATGGCGGGTCCGTTCAGGGCGGCGGGGAGCGCGCCTTATAGCGGCGTGCCGGGCCAGGGCAACGACGGAGCCCCTCGTCGACGGCTCGAGCAGCTCAGGTCGTGCGGCGTTTGAGGGCGACGTAGTAGGCGCCCTCCCCGCCGTGCCGGGGATCGGCCGGCGAAAGGCCGGCGACGACGGACCGGAGCCTCGGGTCGGCCAGCCATTCCGGCGCGCGCCGGCGCAGCACGCCCTCGCCCTGGACGCCCTTGCCGGTGATCACCAGCACCGCGCGGGCGCCCTCGGCCTGCGCCCCTTCAAGGAAGGCCAGCAGGCGCGCCCGCGCGCGGTCCTGGTCCAGGCCGTGCAGGTCCAGGCGCGCGGCGATGGCGTCGCGGCCGCGGGCGATGCGGTGACGGCGGTTCGGCTCGATGCCCTCGGGCGTCTGCGGCAGGGGCCGTGACCGCGTAGGTCTCGACGACGCGGTCGCACCGGTCCACGGTCGTGGCGCCGGGCTCTGCGGGAGGGCCGCAGGCTCGATCTCGGACGCAAGCGACGGTGCAGCCCGGCCCGGGGCCGGCCGCACGGTCGCGGCGACGACCGCCCAGAGCCTAGCCTCCTCCGGCCGAAGCGGTCGCTTCACGCCCAGCCTCCGCGTTCGTCCCGGCGCCCACGGGCACGAGCTTGACCAGCAGCAAGGTATGGCGGACGCGCCCGGCCTCAAGCCCCGCCTGTTCCCCGCGGCCGAGATAAAGGTCCGCCCGGACGTTGCCGCGGATCGCCGACCCCGTGTCCATGGCCATGACGAAGCGGCGGTAGCGGCGCACCGCGCCCTGCAGGGTCGGCGCGGCCGCGTCGATCCAGTACGGCTCGCCATAGGCGTGCCAGGCCGGATCGACGGCGATGGCGCGCCCGGCGGTCAGCGGCATGCCCGCCGCGCCCGCCGGCTCCCGCCCGTCGTCCGGCGCGAGGCTGAAGAAGACGTAGCGGGGATCGAGGTCCATCACGCTCTGGGCCTCGGCGCCGGCGTGGGCGTGCAGCCAGGTCCGGATGGCGGAGCCCGAGGCGTGATCCGGCTCCAGCAGACCGCGCCGCACCATGGCCAAGGCGATGGGCACGAACGGACGCCCGTTGTCGGCGGCGTAGCTCGCCTTCAGCCGGCGCCCATCCGGGAACACCAGCACGCCCGAGCCCTGAATCTGCAGGAAGAACAGGTCTTCCGGACGCAGATAGGCCAGGGCGTCCACCGCGGGCGTCAGCTCTATGCCGGCGCGATCCGGATAGGGCCAGCTTCGCCCGTCGTCGCCCAACTGGCGCGCGACCTTGCGCCCGCCCGTCGCCTCGGCGTCCGTCGCGGCGGGCGCGAGGTCGGTCGGACGCCCCCGAAGCGCGGCGGTGAAGCCGCCTTCGGCCTCGCCGCGGGCCGGATACTCGGGTGAGAAATACGCCGTCAGCAGTCCGGGGCCGGCCAGGATCACCGGCCGGAAATTGGCCTCCAGGAACACCCGGGCGGCTGCGTCGTCAGCCCGCCCCACGGCCCGGGCGCGCACGCACACCGCCGCCATGGCCGGCCGGCTGGCCGCCGGACAGCCGGCCTGCAGCGCCGCCAAGGCCGCGGCGTGATCCTCGTCGGCCCAGCCGGGCAGATTGGACAAAGTGTCGACGCCGTCGCCCTGCGCCTGGGCGCCGAACGGGCGGGAGGGCGCGCGAACAGCGGGCGGCGTCAGACTGCCGCTCGGACCCGCCAGCGGCGTCGGCGCGCAGCCGGCCAGGGCGGAGGCGGCGAGCAGGCCTGCGGCGAGGGCCGCGCGCAGGCGCCCCGTCATCAGGCCTCGGCCGCCTCGACCCGCGCCAGCGTCCAGTTCGGGTCGCGGCTGCTCACCGTCCGTTCAAACGTCCAGAACTCCGCCGTGCGGCGGTCGTCCACGGCCTCGCCCGAAGCGTCCTTGATGCGCGAGCGCAGCTCCGACAGGAAGCGGACGCGCACGCGCGCCGTTTCGCCGGCCAGCGAAGCGTCGTCCAGGTCCGCCCGCGGCGGATGCAGGAACTCCACCTGTTCGGTGCGGTCGGCGGCCTCTCGTTGGACCAATCCGCGCTCAAAGGCCCGGAACACGGCGCTGGACGTCAGGCCCTGCAGGGCGCCGCGATCGCCCGCCGCATAGGCCTTGACGATCTGCTCGTAGGCGCTGCGCGCGCCGGCCAGGAACCGCTGCACGTCAAAGCTTGGGTCGCGCGCCTTCAGGGCGCTCACGCCGCTGGGGTCGGTCGGGGCGGCGGCGTCCAGCGGCGGGCTGCGCTGGGTGACGGCCTTCAACGGCGAGAACTTGGTCCCGTCCTGGGGCTGGCGGCCCATCCGCCGGCCCAGCACCGAATAGAGCTGGAACAGGAAGACGGCGGCGAGGGCGGCGGCGAGGATGATTTCGAGGACTGGCAAGGGGCTAACCGCGATGAGGGCCGACGGTCGCGAAGACCTGATCACACGATATAGGCGCTCCGGCCGCCCGCGTCAGGCGCCTTGGCCCATGACATTGCATGCTCGCGTCGCCTCGTGCTAGCGACCCCGCTCCGCGGCGGCGCGGCCCGACCGACCTCGCCCGGTCCAAGATCGCCGCGCCCGACCCACGCCTTAGACCAGGATCGCGATCTGTGACCGACATTCCGCCGCCTGCTCCCTTCTCCCCAGGCGCCGGGCCCCAGGGCGCCGGCTCTCAGGGACCGATGATCCGCATCCTTGCCCAGTTTACGCGCGACTTGTCTTTCGAAAGTCCCAACGCGCCCGAGGCCCTGCGCCAAGGCGGCGAGCCGCCGCAGATCGACCTGGGCGTGGAGATGAACGCCAAGGGGCGACCCGACGGTCTGTACGAGGTCGATCTGAAGCTGAACGCCAAGGCGACGCGTGAGAACGAGACCGTGTTCCAGGTCGAGCTGCTCTACGGCGGCCTGTTCGAGCTGCAGGGCTTCCCGGAGGACCAGCTGGAGCTGGTGCTGCTGATCGAGTGCCCGCGCTTCCTGTTCCCCTTCGCCCGGCGCATCATTTCCGACATGACGGGGGAGGGCGGCTATCCGCCCTTCATGCTGGAGCCGATCGACTTCGCCGCCGTCTACGCCGCCCAGCGCGGCCAGGCCCCCGGCCAGCTGCAGCCGCCGGTGGGCCACGCCTAGTCGGCTTCCGCAATCCTACCTGTCGTGATGTGGGCGCCAGGACACGCCCTGGAGCCGGTCCCGGCTTAGAGGTTGCCCTGCTCCTCCAGCGGCGGCTCGTCGTTCGGGCCGTAGTACAGGGCCGCGCACTCCGCCCGCAGCACCCCGCCCTCCACGCCGATGTCGTCGCGGTAGGCGTCGGCGATGAAGGCCAGGGTGTCGGTGTGGCGGTCCTCGAAATACATGCGGTGCACGTCCTCGCGTCCGGCGCCGTAGACCACGCGTCCGACCTTGGACCAGATCGAGGCCATGGTGCACATGCCGCAAGGCTGCAGCGTGCTGTAGAGCACAGCGCCGCGGAGCTCGGGATCCTTCAGGGCGGCGCCGGCGGCGCGGATGGCGGTGATCTCGGCATGGGCGGTGGGATCGAAGTCGTCGGCGACCCGGTTGCGCTCCTCGGCGATGACGCGCCCGTCCTTCACGATGACGCAGCCGATGGGCGAGAGGCTGGGATCGCGCCCGCGCTCGGTGGCGATGCGCAGCGCCTGACGCATGAAGCGCTCGTCTTCGGTGTCGGCCATGCGCCCGTCTCCTGATCCGGGCAGGCGAATGCGCTCAGGCGGCGCGCCGTTCCGTCATCTCCGCGACGATGGCGAGGGCCGCGGCCCGAGGGTCGGCGGAGGCCGTGATCGGCCGGCCGCAGACCAGGTGGGTGGCACCGGCACCTAAAGCGTCGGCGGGCGTGGCGGCGCGCACCTGGTCGTTCAGCGCGGCGCCGACCGGCCGCACGCCCGGGGTGACGATCAGGAAGTCCGGCCGCCCCGCTGCGTCGGCGATGCGGCGGACCCGCGCGGCTTCGCGGGGGCTGGCCACCACGCCGTCGACGCCGGCCTCCACCGCCTGGCGCACGCGGCGCTCGACCAGCGCCTCCACGTCCAGGCCGTAGCCCAGGGCCCGGAGCTCCGGCTCGCCCAGGCTGGTCAGCACGGTGACGCCCAGGATCCTCACCGCCAAGTCCCCCGCGCGGCCCTTTACCGCCGCGGCCATCACCTGCGGCTCGGCGTGCACGGTCAGGAAATCGCAGGCGCCCGTGGCTGCGATGGCCGCGGTGGCCCGGCTCACCGTCTCGCCGATGTCGTGCAGCTTCCAGTCCAGGAAGACGCGGGCGCCCTGGCGCTTCAGCTCGGCCGCCAGCGCCATGCCGCCGCCCGCCAGCAGCTCCAGCCCGATCTTGTAGACGCCGACCGCATCGCCCAACCGCGCGACCATGGCCACAGCAGCCGCCCGGTCCGGCAGGTCCAGCGCGCAGATCAGGCGGGGGTCGGCATGGGTCATGGCGAGGGGCCGGCGGGGTTCGGGCGAGACTTGCCGCTCAAGCTATGCTGGATTGGCGGCGCGCGGGCAACGCGTGGCGGCGGGAGGGTGCGCCATGTCTCCGGTCGAGTTCGGCATCAACGTCTTCATCGCCCTGTTCGCGCTCATCGATCCGGTGGGCATGGTGCCCCTGTTCGCGGCCGCCACCCTCGGCGCGCCGGCCCTCGCCCAGCGTCGCATCGCGCTCTACGTGGCGCTGTTCACCTTCGTCTTCATGTCGGGCTTCTTCCTGACCGGGCTGGGCCTGCTCAAGTTCTTCGGCATCTCCATGCCGGCCTTCCGTATCGCAGGCGGGCTGATGCTGCTGCTCATGGGGCTGAACATGGCGCGCGACGACTTCTCCACCATGTTCGCCGAAGTGAAGGTCGAGGCCGGCGAGGCGTTGGACACCAGCGCCTATGCGCGCCGCCGGTTCGAGGCGCTGATCGTGCCGTTCGGCATGCCGCTGCTGGTGGGGCCGGGTGCGATCTCGGCGGCGGTCATCTATGCGGGGGCGGCGCGGCCGCTGGGATGGCAGGGCTATCTGGCGGGGGTCGCGGCCATCTTCGCGGTGTCGGCGTGCGTCTTCATCACCTTCGTGGCCGGGCGGCTGATCTCGCGCGCGCTCGGCAAGATCGGCATGACCATCGTGGTGCGGGTGCTGGGGCTGATCCTCACCGCCATGGCCGTCCAGTTCATCATCGCTGGCGTGTCGGGCGCGACCCAGGGCCTGGTGCTGACCTCCGTCGCCCAGCCCTATCCTTCGCACCATCGCTAGCAAGAGCGGGCCGCTGCGCTTGACCTGGGGATCGCGCGCCGCCTAGCGGAAGCGATGCTATCCGCCTGCCGCCTCTATCTGATCACGCCGCCGAGCCTGCCCGACCTGGCGGCCTTCAGCGACGCGCTGCGAGCCGCGCTCGGCGCCGGCGACGTGGCGGCCCTGCAGGTCCGTCTCAAGGACGTGGCCGACGACGAGATCACCCGCGCCTTGGACGCCCTGCAGCCCCTGGCCCAGGCGCAGGGCGTCGCGGTGATCCTGAACGACCGGCCTGACCTCGCCGCACGCCTGGGCTGCGACGGCGTGCACGTGGGCCAGCAGGACGCCTCCTACGCCGAGGCGCGGCGGGCGATGGGACCGGCCGGCATGGTCGGCGTCACCTGCCACGACAGCCGTCACCTGGCCATGGAGGCGTCGGAGGCGGGGGCGGACTATGTCGCCTTCGGCGCCTTCTTCGACACCACCACCAAGACCGCGAGCCACCGCGCCGAGCTCGAGCTGCTCAGCGTCTGGCAGGAGAGCATGCAGACCCCCTGCGTGGCCATCGGCGGCGTCACCGTCGAGACCGCCGAAGTCCTGGCGGAAGCGGGCGCGGACTTCCTGGCCGTGAGCGCGGGGGTGTGGCGCCATCCCCAAGGCCCCGCGGCGGCCGTGCGGGGCTTCAACGCAGCGATGGCGAGGGGCGTGGCGAAGCGGTATGGCTGATCCGATGTCCAGCTTCCTCAACACCATCAACGCCGCCGCGCCTCGGCTCTGCGTCTGATCCGACCCTCGCCGCATGCTCCACATCCAGCGCTATCTGTTCAAGGAACTGCTGCTGCCCACGCTTGCGGCCACTGCGGCGCTGGCCGGGGTGGCGGTGCTCAGCGCCAGTCTGCAGCTCCTGACCGTGGTGGTCAGCCAGCGCCAGGGGGCTTGGCTGTTCCTGCAGCTGGTGGGGCTGACCGTGCCCTACCTCGTCTCCTTCGTACTGCCGATCGCGGCTTTCGTGGCCACCCTGTTCACCGTCAACAAGCTGCACACCGAGCAGGAGATCGTGGTCTGTTTCGCCGCCGGCATGAGCCGCTGGCAGGTGGCGAGTCCGGCGCTGCGCCTGTCAGCCTGGGCCGCCATGGGCATGCTGGTGGTGACGCTCTGGGTCGCGCCCGCCTGCAGCCGCATCTCGCGCGAGGTGCTGTTTCGCATCCGGACCGACCTGGTCGGCAGCCTGGTCAAGGAGGGCCAGTTCGCCGAGAGCCCGGGCGGGCTGACCGTCTACGCCCAGCGGGTGGATGCGGAGGGGCGGCTGCACAACCTCTTCCTGCACCAGCTGCGCACCGACCGCAGCTCGGCCACCTATGATGCGCGGACCGGGGTGATCGTGCGCCGTCGCGGCGCGCCGGTGCTGGTCATGCGCGACGGCTCCAACGAGCAGTTCACCCCCACCGGCACCCTCAACTACCTGCGCTTCGACGAGTACACCCTGGACCTGAGCCCCTATGTCGACACCACCGACGTGCTCGCCTACAAGCCGTCGGACATGTACCTGCACGAGCTGGTCTTCCCCGACCCGCACGCGAGGCTCAACAAGCCGCTGCTGAAGAAGATGGCGGCGGAGTGGAACGCCCGGCTCACCGCTCCGATGTACGTCCCCCTCTTCGTGCTGTTCGCCCTGATCGCCGTGCTGGGCGGGGCCTTCAGCCGGCTGGGCTATACGCGGCGGATCGGAGTTGCGGCGCTCTGCGCCCTGATGGTCAGGCTGATCGGCATCACGGTGCAGGCGCTCTGCGAGGCCACCCCGGCGCTCAACATCCTGCAGTGGGCGGTGCCGCTGCTCTTTCTCTGGTTCGCCGCCCGTAGCCTGTTCGGGGCCGTCCGTATGCCGTCGCACGAGGCGCCGCGCGGTACGGAGCTGAAGCCGTTGACGGCTTGACGGGCGCTCCGGCTCC
Organism: uncultured Caulobacteraceae bacterium; assembly: GCA_964243445.1. GTDB lineage: Bacteria > Pseudomonadota > Alphaproteobacteria > Caulobacterales > Caulobacteraceae > CAHJWH01. The sequence continues at coordinate 32,975 of CAXTEX010000008.1, forward strand.
CAGTGGGCCGCTTGCCAAGCCGGGCGCGTTCCGCCAGCGTCATTTGACGTGACCTCGCTTCCGACAGACGCGCCTGCTCCAGACGTCCGGGCCGCCGCCGATCCTGCGCCGCTTGCGGCCCGCATCCTGGCCAGCCTCGTCTACCGCATCGGCAAGGACGCCCGCGCCGCGCGCCCGCACGACTGGCTGGCCGCCGCCATCCTGACCATACGCGATCCGATCATCGACGCCTGGATGGCCTCCACCCGCGCGGCCCATGCGGCGGGGGCCAAGCGGGTCTACTATCTCAGCCTGGAGTTCCTGATCGGGCGGCTGCTGCGCGACGCCCTGTCCAACCTCGGCCTGGTGGAGGCGATGCGCGCGGCCCTGGCGGTCCATGGCGTTGACCTCGACGCGGTGGAGGCGATCGAGCCTGACGCGGCGCTCGGTAACGGCGGCCTGGGCCGGCTCGCCGCCTGTTTCATGGAGAGCCTGGCGTCGCTGGACCTGCCCGCCTACGGCTACGGCATCCGCTACGTCAACGGCATGTTCCGCCAGCGCATAGACGACGGCTGGCAGGTGGAGCTGCCCGAGACCTGGCTGGCGCTGGGCGACCCCTGGGAGTTCGAGCGCCGGGAAAGCGCCTACACCGTGGGCTTCGGCGGCGAGGCGGCGAGCGATGGGGTGGGCCGGGTCGACTGGCGTCCCGCCGAGCGGGTGATCGCGGTGGCCGTCGACACGCCCGTCGTCGGCTGGCGCGGCAAGCGGGTGAACACGCTGCGCCTGTGGACCGCGCGGCCCCTCGATCCCCTGCAGCTCGACGCCTTCAACGCCGGCGACCACATGGGCGCCCTGGCCGAGAGCAACCGGGCGGAGGCGCTGACGCGGGTGCTCTATCCGGCCGACTCCAACGCGGCGGGCCAGGAGCTGCGGCTTCGACAGGAGTATTTCTTCTCCTCGGCCTCGCTGCAGGACGTGGTGCGCCGCCACATCCAGTATTTCGGCGACGTGCGCACCCTGTCCGACAAGGCGGCCGTCCAGCTCAACGACACCCACCCCGCGGTGTCGGTCGCCGAGCTCATGCGCCTGCTGATCGACATCCACGCGCTGGCGTTCGACGAGGCCTGGACGATCACCCAGGCCACCTTCGGCTACACCAACCACACCCTGCTGCCCGAGGCGCTGGAGACTTGGCCGCTGCCGCTGTTCGAGCGGCTGCTGCCCCGCCACATGCAGCTGGTCTACGCCATCAACGCCCGGCTGCTGCGCGAGACCCGAGCCCAGCCCTGGGCCGACGAGGGCGCGATCGCCGCCATCTCGCTGATCGACGAGGGCGGGGAGCGGCGGGTGCGCATGGCCAATCTGGCCTTCGCCGGCTCCCACAGCGTCAACGGGGTGGCGGCGCTGCACACCTCGCTGATGCAGCAGACCGTGTTCGCCGACCTGCACCGCCTCTATCCCGGCCGCATCAACAACAAGACCAACGGCATCACGCCCCGGCGCTGGCTGCAGCAGTGCAACCCGCGCCTGACGTCGCTGCTGCGCCAGACCATCGGCGACGCCTTCCTGGACCGCACCGAGGCGCTGGAGGCCCTGCGCCCCCACGCCGACGATACGGAGTTCCAGGCCCGCTTCGCCGCGGTGAAGCGCGCCAACAAGGCCGCCCTGTCGGACCAGTTGCGCGGCGTGCTGGGCCTGCGCCTCGATCCCGACGCCCTGTTCGACGTGCAGATCAAGCGCATTCACGAATACAAGCGCCAGCTGCTCAACCTGATCGAGACGGTGGCGCTCTACGACCAGATCCGCGCCGATCCGGAGCGGGACTGGACGCCTCGGGTCAAGATCTTCGCCGGCAAGGCCGCCTCCAGCTATGTCAACGCCAAGCTGATCATCAAGCTGGCGCACGACGTGGCGCGCCGGGTCAACGCCGACGCTTCGGTGGGCGGCCTGCTCAAGGTGGCGTTCGTCCCCAACTACAACGTCTCGCTGGCCGAGCTGATCGTGCCCGCGGCCGATCTGTCGGAGCAGATATCCACCGCCGGCATGGAGGCGTCGGGCACCGGCAACATGAAGCTGGCCCTGAACGGCGCCTTGACCATCGGCACCCTGGACGGCGCCAACGTCGAGATCCGCGACCGCGTGGGGGCGGAGAACATCTTCATCTTCGGCTTGACCGCCGGGGAGGTCGCCGCCCGCAAGTGGGCCGGCTATCGCCCGACCGAGGCCATCGAGCAGTCGCGCGAACTGTCCCAGGCCCTCACCGCCATTGCGTCGGGCGTCTTTTCGCCGGACGACGAGACCCGCTACGCCGGCCTGGTCGCCGAGCTCTACAACGAGGACCGCTTCATGGTCTGCGCCGACTTCGACGCCTACGCCCGCACCCAGCGCGAGGTCGACGCAGTGTGGCGCGCCCCCGCCGCCTGGTGGAGCCGCGCCATCCGCAACACTGCAGGCATGGGCTGGTTCTCCTCGGACCGCACGATTAGCGAGTACGCCAGGGATATCTGGGCCGTGATGTAGCGGCGGTGTTGACGGCCCGATTGGCCGACACCTATGACGTTCGAGAGGGGTGGCTTAATGGAAAATACGTATGAACATGTGCGTAAACGCATCAATTGGGCGCTGCTGATTCCTCTGCTTATCGTTAGTGGCGTCGTCTCCCTGAGCGCGCATGTTCTCACCCTTTATTCTGGGGTCCCTTTTCCAACCGGCTATCCACATACCGGAGTCCCGCGCTATCTGGACTTTATTGTAGAACTACTTGGCATAATGTTTCTTTATAGCCTCACGCGAGACCTGTTCGTGGGGAAGAGTTTATTTGTTCGCTGGATGTTGCTTTTCCTGCTGACCACCACGCTGCAGGAGCGACTGCTACGGGCTCCGCTGGTGGATACGTTCGCCACGACGGCTTTCCGATACTCAGTCCTCAAGGACTCGAAAGCCTTGTGGGGTGTTCTTATCGCAACCGTTGTGATCGCAGCTTTGGACAGACGGCTGGAGTCCTTCCGAAATAAGCTGATGCTAGCGCTTGGCCTTTCCGCCGTCCTGGTGTTCTTAGTCGCACCTGTGATAGATATTGCCTATGTAAACCTTCTAAATCACTTTAGCTATCTGGACCGTCCTGGTCTTTACAACTTTCCTTATCCCTGGCAGCTGAACCTACCAGCGTATATACTTTTCATAGAGCCAACTGTTTCTGCAGCCTTCATCTATATGTTCGCCCAGCGTTACCTGCCAAAAAGCCCGACAGTCAACATCCTTGGATTTGCGCTACTCGTCGCCGCCGTTCGATATGATATATTGGGGCCTTTCATCTATCCGTTCTTCGCCAAGGACCTGACGCTGCCGGTGGCGATGATGAGCAGGGGGCAGTTTCTCTTCGAAGCGGTCACGCTGGGCGTCACGGTCGCCGCAAGCTGCAGGCTGGCCGTCAAATCGCCTGCAAGCCCGTCTGGGCCGCGCTGATCGACGCGCCGGGGGCGCCAGACACCGGCAAGCCGTTGCGCCCATCCGATCACAAGAGGGTTCTAACCGACCCCCACACCCTCTAGCCTCGCGCCCACATGAGCGTGCCCGTCCTGACCCCGTCCGGCCTGACCCCGTCCATCCCGGCGCCGGCCGCCGCCGACACCACTCCGGTGATGGCCCAGTACCTGGCCGCCAAGGCGAGCCAGCCGGACGCCCTGCTGTTCTTCCGCATGGGCGATTTCTACGAGCTGTTCTTCGACGACGCCAAGGCCGCCGCTAGCGCGCTCGGCATCGCGCTGACCCACCGGGGCCGCCACGCGGGCCAGGACATCCCCATGGCCGGGGTGCCGGTCCACGCCATGGAGCCCTACCTCGCCAAGCTGATCCGCCAGGGCTTCCGGGTCGCGGTCTGCGAACAGGTGGAGGACGCGGCCGAGGCCAAGCGCCGCGGTCCCAAGGCGGTGGTCAAACGCGAGCTGGTGCGGGTGGTCACGCCCGGCACCCTGACCGAGGACAGCCTGCTCGACGCCCGCGGCGCCAACCGGCTGGCCGCCGTGGCGGTGAAGGGCGCGAACGCGGCGCTGGCCAGCGTGGAGCTGTCCACCGGCGAGGTGGAGTGTCTGGCGCTCGACAAGTCGGCGCTGGGACCCGCGCTGGCCGCGCTGCGCCCATCGGAGGTGCTGGCCGGCGAGCGCGTGTTCGCAGACCCTGCGGCCGCCGAGGCGCTCCAGGCCTGCGGCGCCGCGGTCCAGCCCATGGCCTCCGCCCTCGCCGACCCTGGCGGGGCGGAGGCGCGGGTGAAGCGGCTCTACGGCGTGGACACGCTCGACGGCTTCGGGGCCATGAGCGCGCTTGAGGTCGGTGCGCTCGGCCTGATCGCTGCGCACCTGGAGGCGACCCAGGCCGGCCGCCTGCCGGCGCTCCGCCCGCCCCGGCGCGGCCAGGCCGCCGACGTCATGGCCATCGATCCCGCGACCCGGGCGTCGCTGGAGCTGGAGCGGACCCAGGGCGGGGCGCGCGAGGGCAGCCTGCTCTCGGCGATCGACCGTACCGTCACCTCCGCCGGCGCGCGCAAGCTGGCCGACCGGCTAGCGCGCCCGCTGCTCGACCCGGCCGCCATCCATGCACGGTTGGACGCGGTGCAGCACTTCGCTGAGCGGCCGGGTCTGCGCGGGCGCACCCGCGACCGGCTAAAGGAGGCGGGCGACGTGGCGCGCGCCCTGTCGCGCCTGGCGCTCGGCCGGGGCGGTCCGCGCGACCTCGGCGCGGTGCGGGCGGGCCTGGGCGCCGGCGAGGACCTCTGCGCCCTGTTCGCCAGCCTGCACGGACCGCTGGACGTGGCGCCCCCGGCCATCAGCGAGGCGCTCGCCGCCCTCAGCCTCTCCGCCCAGCCCGGCCTGGAGCGGCTGTTCCAGACCCTGCGCAACGCCCTGGAGACGGAACTGCCCCTGTCGGCGCGCGACGGCGGCTTCGTGGCCGCGGGCTACCGCCCCGAGCTCGACCAGACCCGTTCGCTCCGCGACGACAGCCGGCGCGTGGTGGCGGCGCTGGAGAGCCGGCTTGCCGCCGAGAGCGGGGTCAGCCTGCGCATCCGCCACAACGCCGTGCTCGGCTATTTCGTCGACTGCACCGCGCGCCAGGCCGAGGCGCTGATGCAGCCGCCGCTAAACACCTTGTTCATCCATCGCCAGACCACCGCCAACCAGGTCCGCTTCACCACCGGCGAGCTGGCCGAGCTCGACGCGCGCATCTCCCAGGCCGGCGACCGGGCTCTGGCGATGGAGCAGGAGAGCTTCGAGGACCTGCGCCGCCAGGCCTGCGACCTCGCCGGCCAGATCGCCGACGCCGCCGACGCCTTGGCCGCCCTGGACGTCGCCTCCGCCCTAGCGGAGTGGGCGGTGGAGGTCGAGGCGGTGCGCCCACAGGTGGACGCCTCCACGTCCCTGGAGGCCGAGGGAGGACGCCATCCGGTGGTGGAGGCGGCTGTGCGGCGCTCCGGCGCGCCCTACACGCCCAACGACTGCCGGCTGGACGGGGGCGGCGAGGGCTGTCCCCGGCTCGCCATCGTCACCGGGCCCAACATGGCCGGCAAGTCGACCTTCCTGCGCCAGAACGCCCTGCTGGCCATCCTCGCCCAGGCCGGGTGCTACGTGCCCGCCAAGTCGTTCCGGCTCGGCGTCGTCGATCGCCTGTTCAGCCGCGTCGGCGCCGGCGACGACCTCGCCCGCGGCCGCTCGGCCTTCAGGGCCGAGATGGTCGGGAGCGCCGCCATCCTG
>CAXTEX010000009.1:0-36454 GCA_964243445.1 uncultured Caulobacteraceae bacterium
TGAGGGTTTCACTGCCCAACGATCTCCGCAATGCCCGGCTGCCGGACCTGCCGGTGCAGGGCAATTCGCTCAATCCGCTGCTGCAGGACCCGGCGCTCGCCGCGCACCCGCCGTTCCTCTATTCGGGCTACGTCGGCTTTTCCGTGGTCTTCTCGCTCTCGGTGGCGGCGCTGATCGAAGGCCGCGTCGATCCGGCCTGGGCGCGCTGGATCCGGCCCTGGGCCCTGACGGCCTGGAGCCTGCTCACCATCGGCATCACCCTGGGTTCCTACTGGGCCTATTACGAGCTCGGCTGGGGCGGCTGGTGGTTCTGGGACCCGGTGGAGAACGCCAGCTTCATGCCCTGGCTGGTGGGCACCGCCCTGATCCATTCCGCCATCGTCACCGAGAAGCGCGGGGCCATGCCCGGCTGGACGGTGTTCCTGGCGCTGGCGGCGTTCAGTTTCTCCATGCTGGGCGCCTTCCTGGTGCGCTCGGGCGTGCTGACCTCGGTGCACGCCTTCGCCGTCGATCCGGCTCGCGGCGTGCTGCTGCTGATCATCCTGGGACTGGCGTCGGGGACGGGCTTCGCCCTGTTCGCTTGGCGCGCGCCGGGCCTGCCGCCGGGCGGGCTGTTTGCGGTGGTGAGCCGCGAGGGCGCGCTTGTGCTCAACAACCTGTTCCTGGCCGCGGCGGCGGTGACCGTGGCGCTCGGCACCCTCTATCCGCTGGCGCGGCAGGCGCTGACGGGGGAGGCCATCTCGGTCGGCGCGCCCTATTTCGCCCTGACCTTCGGGCCGTTGATGGGCCTGTGCCTGGTCATCCTGCCGGTCGGGCCGCTGCTGGCGTGGAAGCGGGCCGCGCTGGTCGGCGCGGTGCGGCGGCTCTGGCTCGCCGCGGTCGCAGCCGCAGCCGCCGGGCTGCTCGGCCTGCTGGCGCTCAGCCCTCGGCACGGGTTCGCCGCCCTCGGCCTGGCGCTGGGGACCTGGCTGATCGTCGGCGCGCTCAGCGAGACGGTTGCGCGGGCCCGGGCGGGCGGATCGACAGGACGCGAGATCGGTTGGCGGCTACGCCGTCTCCCGCTCGGCGCCTGGGGCATGACGCTGGCCCATGTGGGGCTGGGCGTCTTCGTGCTCGGCGCCTCCACCGAGCTGGCCTGGCGGGTGGAGGCGGCGCGCAGCCTGAGCCTCGGCCAGTCCGTCAGCTCAGGCGGCTACACCCTGACCCTGCAGGGCGTGACGCCGGTGCAGGGGCCAAACTTCACCGCCGACCGGGCGACCATCGCCGTCCAGCCGCCCCGGGGACCGGCCTTCCAGGTCCAGCCTGAGCGGCGCTTCTATCCGGCCAGCCGCCAGACCACCTCCAAGGTCGCGATCCGCAGGCGCGGCGCCAGCGACCTTTACGTCGTCCTGGGCGAGGCGCAGGCGGGCGCAGCCAAGCCGGCCTGGCTGGTGCGCGCCTTCTACAATCCTTGGGCGCGGCTGATCTTCCTCGGCCCCCTGCTGATGGCGCTCGGCGGCGGTTGCTCCCTGGCCGATCGGCGGCTGCGGCTAGCCGCCGGGCGACGAGCGGTCCACACCGGGCAGGCGGCGACGGCGTGACAAGAGCCTTTCCCTATCCCAGGGGAAGGGGAGCGTTCAGGCTGACGCCTCCGGCGTTCGCCCTCGCGGCTCTGCTGTGCATCGCGGCCACGCCCGGCGCACCTCCGCCCGACGCCCTCGCCGATCCCGGCCAGGAGGCGCACGCCCACGCCCTGTTCCGTCAGGTCCGCTGCCTGGTCTGCCAGAACGAGTCCATCGACGACAGCGAAGCGCCGCTCGCCGGCGACCTGCGCCATCTGGTGCGCCAGCAGGTGGCGGGCGGCCGCTCCGACGCTGAAATCCGCGCCTTCCTGGTCCGCCGCTACGGCGAGTTCGTGCTGCTCAAGCCGGCGCTCTCGCCCGCCAATGCGCTGCTCTGGCTGACGCCCTTCGTGATCGTGGGCGCAGGCGGCGTGGCCCTGGCGATGCGGGGCGCCAGCCGGCCCGGCCGCATCGGCGAAGCGCCGCTGGACGCGGCCGAAGAGGCGCGCCTCGGCGCGCTCGCCGCTGCGGACGGGCGAGACGTCTAAGGCTGCGGGTCGTCGCCGTGAGACCTCGGCACGGCCACAACTTCGCCTGGACAGGGATGTCTTAAGAGTTTAGGCGACAGCTCGGCGCTGATCGGCAACCCAGAGACGCCCTAAGCGCTTTGACTCGTCGGCGTCCGGTTCGGCGGGCGCAACGTTTGGTGCGCCAGGCTGGCCCAGAGGAAGAACGGTTTAGATGGCGATCAAGAACAAGGGCTTCATGGCTGGCGCGACCATCGGGGTCGGCCTGGCCGCCGCCGCCGCCATCGGCGCGGGCGTGCACATCCCCGATCTCGCGTCCGCCCAGCCTCCCGGCGCCATCCAGCCCACCGCCCCTCCCGGCGTGCGGGCGCCGACCGGCGCCCCGCCATCGTTCGCCGACATCATCGAGCATGTCGCCCCGGCGGTCGTCTCCATCGAGGTCACCACCCATCTGAACCAGCCCCGGTCCGTACAGATACCGGGCCTACCCTTCCCCTTCAGCCTGCCGGGCCAGGGCGGGAGCGGGGGCGGCGATGACGGCGACGACAACGGCGACGACAGCGCAGGCCCTGCCGCGCCGGCCCAGCCCGGCCAGCCGTCCCCGGGCGCCCGGGGACGCAGCGCGCCGCGCCGCACGCCCAAGGGACCGGAGGCCATGGCCGCGGGCTCGGGCTTCTTCATCTCCCGCGACGGCTACATCGTCACCAACAACCACGTCGTGGAGGACGCCGACACCATCAAGGTGACGCTGAGCGACCAGCGCGAGTTGACCGCTCATCTGATCGGCCGCGACCCGCTCAGCGACATCGCGGTGATCAAGGTCGACGGGGCCGATTTCCCCTTCGTCAGCTTCGAGACCGCGTCCAAGCCGCGGGTCGGCGACTGGGTGGTGGCCATCGGCAACCCCTACACCCTGGGGGGCACGGTGACGGCCGGCATCGTCTCGGCCGAGGACCGCGCCATCGGCCAGCAGTTCATCAACTATCTGCAGGTCGACGCGCCGATCAACCGCGGCAACTCCGGCGGCCCGACCTTCGACGTGTTCGGGCGGGTCGTGGGCGTCAACACGGCCATCTTCTCGGAGTCGGGCGGCTCGGTCGGAATCGGCTTCGCCATCCCGGCCGAACTCGCCTCCAACGTCAGCCGCCAGCTTATCGCCACGGGCCATGTCGTGCGCGGCTATCTGGGTGTGGCCATCCAGACTGTAACGCCGGACATCGCCGCCAGCGAGGGCCTCGGCGAGCGCCGGGGCGCGCTGGTCGGCGACGTGACCGCCGGAGGCCCCGCCGCGCGGGCGGGCGTCCAGCTCGGCGACATCATCCTGGCCATCAACGGCCATCCGGTGAAGTCGTCAGAGGAGCTGTCCCAGGTCACCGCCGACGTGCCGCCCGGCGGCGCCCTGTCGCTCGACGTCCTGCGCAACGGTCGTCGCCTGACGCTGCAGGCGCGCTCCGGCTCCCGTCCAGCGGAGGCTACGCTGAACCCCAACGGCCCGGCGGGCGACAGCGGCGGCGAGGCGCCCGGCGTGGCGCCGTCCAGCCTGCGCGTGCTCGGAATGGGCGTGACGCCGCTCAACGACGCCGCCCGCCAGCAGTTCAATATCCCGGCCACGGTGCACGGCGGCCTGGTGGTGACCCGCGTGGCCACGGACTCCGACGCCGCCCGTCAGGGCGTCAGGCCCGGTCTGGTGATCCAGCGGGCCGGCGACCGGATCGTGAACGCGCCCACCGACCTGCTCGCCGCAGTGGCGGATGCGCGCCGCGCCGGACGTCCGTCGATCCTGCTGCTGGTCAATATGAACGGCCGGGCCATCTTCCTGCCGGTGAAGTTGGACAGCGGCGACGCGCAACACTAGCCTTGATGTGGGTGCGGCGGGGGCCGCTCCCGGACGGGGGAGGCTGACGGTGCGCATCTTGGTCGTGGAGGATGACGTCGAGGCCGCGGCCGCCATGTGCCGCGGCCTCGCCGAGGCCGGGCACGCCTGCACCACCGCCGTGGACGGGGCCAAGGGCCTGGAGGCGGCGCGGGGGGCGGCCTTCGACGTCATGGTGGTCGATCGCATGATGCCCCAGATGGACGGCGTCGCCCTGGTGGAGGCGCTGCGCCGCGGCGGCGACAACACGCCCGTGCTGTTCCTGAGCGCCCTCGGCGAGATCGAGGATCGGGTGACCGGGCTGAAGGCCGGCGGCGACGACTATCTGGTCAAGCCCTACGCCTTCCCCGAGTTGATCGCCCGGGTCGAGGCCCTGTCCCGCCGACGCGAGACCGGGTCGGTGCAGACGCTGCTGAAGGTCGGCGAACTGGAGATGGACCTGATCGGGCGCCGCGTCAGCCGCGCCGGCAAGGACATCGACCTGCAGCCCCGCGAGTTCCAGCTGCTGGAATATCTGATGCGCCACGCCGGCCAGTCGGTGACCCGTACCATGCTGCTGGAGGAGGTCTGGCACTACCATTTCGATCCGCAGACCAATGTGATCGACGTGCACATCTCGCGCCTGCGCTCCAAGATCGACAAGGACTTCGACCGGCCCATGCTGCAGACGGTGCGCGGCGCGGGATATCGGCTGGACGCCTGAGGCGGCCTGGGCGCCCTCGCGGGGAGGAGGCCTGACCCATGCGCCTGCCGTCCATTGCGCGCACCACGCCGTTCCGGCTGACGCTGGTCTATCTGGCGCTGTTCGCCGCTTCGGCCGCCGCCTTCCTGGCCTATATCTACGTGGCCACCGCCGGAGAGGTGACGCGCCGGGCCGACCAGGACGTGCGGCGCGAGCTGGACTCGCTGCAGGCCGTCTACAACCGTGGCGGCTTCACCGGCCTGAACCAGGAGGTGATCCAACGCTCGGTGGGCGCGCGGCCCTATCTGTACCTGCTGATGGACGCGCACGGGCGGCCGATCACCGGCGATCTCGCCGCCTCGCCCCTCGACGATCCCACCGCCGCGCCCGCCGCCGCCCAGTTCCGCCTGACCGACACCGATCCGGACGGCGCCACGGTGAAGTCGCAGGACTATGGGCGCCAGATCAGGCTCGCCACGGGCCAGCTGCTGTTCGTGGGCGTGGACATCGATGCCGGCCGCGCCTCGGTGATCCGCATCGTGCGGGCGATCCGCGGCGGCGCGGTGCTTGTGATCCTGCTCGGGCTGGCGGGCGGGCTGTTCGTGAGCCGCAACGTCAGCCGCACCCTGGCCGGACTGAACCAGGCGGTGGCGGCGGTGGCGGCCGGCGACCTGCACGCCCGCATTCCGGTGCGCGGCGTGCGCGACGAGTACGACGACCTGGCGCATGGGCTGAACGGCATGCTGGACCGGGTCGAGCGGCTGATGGGGAGCATGCGCCACGCTGGCGACGCCATCGCCCACGATCTCCGCTCGCCCCTGACCCGGCTGCGCGCCCGGCTGGAGGTGTCGATGATGGAGGTCGAGGCCGGCCACGCCGATCCGCAAGCCGCCCTCGCCCAGGCGCTGGAGGACACCGACGCGGTGCTGAAGACCTTCGGCGCGGTCCTGGCCATTTCGCGGCTGCAGGCGGCGGGCTCGATCGCCGACGCTCAGCCCTTCGACATCGCCGAGGTGGCGACGGGCGTGTCGGAACTCTACGAAGCGGTGTGCGAGGAGAAGGGCCAGGAGTTCGGGGCGGAGATCGGGCGCGGGCTGATGGTGCGCGGCGACCGCGACTTCGTGGCCCAGGCGCTCGCCAACCTGCTCGACAATGCGGTCAAGTACACGCCGGCCGGCGGCGCGGTGATGCTCCGGACCCGCCGCCGCGCGTCGGGCGAGGTGGAGGTCAGCGTCACCGACACCGGGCCCGGCATCCCCGAGGAGGACCGCGGCCGGGTGCTGGAGCGCTTCGTACGCCTGGAGCAGAGCCGCAGCGCGCCGGGCTCGGGGCTTGGCCTGTCCCTGGTCGCCGCTGTCGTCTCGGCCCATGGCGGCCGGCTGGAGCTGGACGACGGGCCGGGCGAGATGGGCGGTACGGGACCGGGCCTTCGCACCGCCCTGGTCTTTCCGGCGGCCTAGCCCCTCGCGCCGGCGAGGAGATCAGCCCTTCAGCCGCCAGGTCGCAGCGCCGCCTGGGCCGTCGAGCACCTCGACGTTAAAGGCGGCCAGCTCGCCCCGGATGCGGTCGGCCTCGCCCCAGTCCTTGGCGCGGCGAGCGTCCGCGCGGCGGGCGATCAGCGCCTCGACCTGGGCGGTCAAGGCCTCGTCGGCCCCGCCCATGAACCAGGCGTCGGGCGTGGCCTGGAGGAAGCCGAGCAGCTCGGCCGTGGCGGCGATCTTCGCCAGGCTGTCGGGCGCGGTCTCCCGCGCGGCCTTGGAGTTCTGCACGGTCAAGCGCAGGTCCCTGACGAAATTGCCGAACAGGCTGAGCGCCAGCGGCGTGTTCAGATCGTCCTCCAGCGCCTGCATGACGCCGGGGTGGGGCGAGGCCTGGCGGGTCCGCCACTGCTCGGTCGGGTCGAGTTCCGACAGGAAGCGCTTGGCGTCGTAGAGGCGGTCCAGGGTTCGATGCGACTGCTCAAGCAGCTCGCCGGTCCAGTCCAGCGGCGCGCGGTAGTGGGCCGAAAGCAGGGCCCAGCGCACCACCTCGCCCGGAACCTGCTTGACCAGGTCGTGAACGAGCAGGACGTTGCCAAGGCTCTTGGACATCTTCTCGGCGTCTAGGGTCAGGAAGCCGTTGTGCATCCAGTAGCGGGCGTATTCGCTCCCATGCGGCTGGACGCAGAGGCCCTGGGCGATCTCGTTCTCGTGGTGGGGGAAGATCAGGTCGTGGCCGCCGCCGTGGATGTCGACAGGAAAGCCCAGCTGCGCCTCGATCATGGCGGAGCATTCGATGTGCCAGCCCGGCCGCCCCGGTCCCCAGGGGCTTTCCCAGACCGGCTCGCCGGGCTTGGAGGGCTTCCACAGGGTGAAGTCGGCCGGAGCACGCTTGTAGGCGGCGACCTCCACCCGGGCGCCGGCCTGCATCTCGTCCAGGCTGCGCCCCGACAAGGCGCCGTAGGCGGGGAAGCTGGAGACGTCGAACAGCACGTTTCCTTCGGCGACATAGGCGTGGCCGCGCTCCACCAGGGTGGAGATCATCTCGATCATCTGCGGCACATGGACGGTGGCGCGGGGCTCCAGCGTGGGCTTGAGCACGCCCAAGGCGGTCATGTCGGCTTCGTAGGCCGCTGAGAACGTCTCGGTGATGGCGAAGATGTCCACGCCTTCGCTGAGGGCTGCGGCGGCGATCTTGTCGTCCACGTCGGTGATGTTGCGGGCGTAGAGCACCTCGCCCTCGCCGTAGAGGTGGCGGAGCAGGCGGAACAGCAGGTCGAACACCACCGCCGGGCGCGCATTGCCGATGTGGGCGTAGTTGTAGACGGTCGGGCCGCAGACGTAGAGCGTCACCCGCGAGGCGTCACGGGGCTCGAAGGCGACCTTCGCGCCGCGCAGGGTGTCGTGGATGTGCAGGGTCATCGTTCTCCCGGGGGCGTCGTGACGGACGCCTTCAGGCCGCCTCGTGCTTCAGGATGAATTCGCGCACGCGCGGGTAGATCTGCTCGCGGAAGCGGCGCCCGTTGAATACGCCGTAGTGGCCGACCTCGGGCTGGACGTAGAGCGTCTTGTGATCGTCGGGCAGGTTGGAGCAGAGCCCGTGCGCCACCTGGGTCTGGCCGACGCCGGAGATGTCGTCGTTCTCGCCCTCCACCGTCATCAGCGCCACGTCGGTGATGGCGTCGAGCCGCACGGGACGGCCGTGATGGACCAGCAGGCCGCGGGGCAGCAGATGGCTTTGGAACACGATGTCGATGGTCTGCAGGTAGAACTCCTCGGTCAGGTCCATCACCGACAGATATTCGTCATAGAATTCCATATGCTTGGCGGCGTCCACATCGGCGCCGTGCATCAGGTCCTGATAATACTGCTGGTGAGCTTCTTGGTGGCGTTCGGGGTTCATGCCGATGAAGGCCGAAAGCTGCACCATGCCTGGATAGACCCGCCGCATCACGCCGGCCCAGGGCGGCGGTACGGTGTAGATGAGGTTGGACTTGAACCAGGCGAACGGCCGCTCCTCCGCAAGCAGGGTCGGGGCCGTGGGAGCCAGCCGGGCGTCGAGCGGAGAGCCCATGAAGGTCATTGAGGCCGGACGACAGGGGTCCTCCTCCTCCGACATCACCGCGGCGGCGGCGAGCACCGGCGGCCCAGGCTGGCAGACCGCCAGCACGTGCGAGCGCGGGCCGAGCGCGCGGAGCATTTCACGTACATGGTCGATGTAGTCGTAGAAGTCGAAGCGTCCGTCCAGAATCGGTACTTCGCGTGCGTTGACCCAGTCGGTGACATAGACCTCGTGGTCCTGCAGGAAGGTCTCCACCGTGCCGCGCAGCAGGGTGGCGTAATGGCCCGACATGGGGGCCACGATCAGGATGGAGGGCTCGAGCGCCTTGCGCCCCGCCCGACGCAGATCGGTGCGGTCGCGCTCGAAATGCACCATCTTGCACCAGGGCGAGGACCAGGCGACGGTCTGGCTCACCCGCACGTCGACATCACCGATGCGCACGCTGTCGATCCGCCAGGGCGGCTTGCCGTAGCGTCGGGTAAGGTTGGCGAACATGTCGGCCGAGGCGTAGATCGAGCGGCCGAACTCCGTGTCCGCGGCCGGATTGCCGGGGGAGTGCCAGAAATCGCGCATGGCCCGCGCCGCCCAGCGCATGGGCAGCACGGCGCTGTAGCCGAGTTCGCTGAGCCCGTAGAGCATGCCCGCCCATCCTTGATGACCGCGGGCAGACTGGCCGACCCGGCTTAACGCTTACGTATATGGAGCGGTCAGGGGGCGGGTGGAAGTCCGTTTCGCGTCACGCGCCCATGGAGGCTCTGATCTCGCCGGCGATGCGGGCGGGCGGATCGGTCTCGTTCAGCGGCTTCACGAACTGGCCGTGCGGGTCCATCAGATAGACCGCCGCACTGTGCTGCACGGCGTAGTCCGCGCCTGTCCCGGCCTTGTAGAAGGCGTGGTATTCGTCGGCGACGCTCTTCACCTGGGCCGGGGCGCCGGTCAGTCCGAGCAGGCCGCCCGGCGGATAGCCCTGGCTGGAGGCGTAGAGCTTCATCTCCGCGGGCGTGTCGCGAGCCGGGTCCACGGAGATGAACACCACCTGGAAGCCCTTCCGCGCCGCTCCCAGCTGCTGGCCCGCCGCGTTCAGGGCCTGCAGGGTCGCCGGACAGGTGTCGGGACAGTTGGTGTAGCCGAAGAAGACCGCGCTCCATCGTCCGTCGAGCACGTGCTGGTCAACCGGCCGCCCTGAGTCGTCGAGCAGATGGAAGGGACCGCCGATCGCAGCCGCACCGCTGCTGGCGACCGGGCCGGAGACCCCGGACGGCCGCATCGCCACCGCCGCCAGCCCGGCCGCCACCAAGCCGAGCGCGCCCAGCAGGGCTGCCCGCCCGAAGCTGGGCCCGGAACGCCTTCGCGCCGCAGACGCTCTAGCTCGCGAGCCGGGCGGGAAGTCCGAAGACGTGGCGGCGTCGCGCTTCTTGGTTTTGTCCGGCATGGTGGGCGCGATGACCTCGTTGCAAGACGCCCCCGCCGCTCGCCGGCGCTCCGATAGGCCCGGCCGATCGCCCTGGCAAGACGCACCCCCGCCCGAGGTCACAGGGGCCGGCGACGGCCGGCTGTGGGACTGGGCGCAGGCCCGACGGGGCCTTCGGCTGCGCACGCTGGTCGTGCTGCGCTGGGCGGCCATAGCGGGCCAGCTGGCCGCGGTGCTGGGGGTGGCGTTTGGGCTCCGCTTCCCCCTGCCGCTCGCCTGGTGTCTGCTGGTGATCGCGGCGGCGGGCTGGATGAACCTGTCGGTCACCCTGTCCTGGCCCGGCGTGCGACTGGCGGGCGAGCGGGAGGCGGTGCTGCAGCTCGCCTTCGACGTGGTGGAGCTGACCATCCTGCTCGACCTGACCGGGGGGCTGAGCAATCCCTTCTCCCTGCTTCTGGTCGGGCCGGTGACGGTGGCGGCGGCGACGCTGCCAGGGCGTTACGCTCTGATCCTGGGCGCCCTGGCGCTGGCGGCCGTCGTCTTCCTCGGACTGTGGTCCGCGCCGCTGCCCTGGAGGGCGGGGGAGAGCTTGGATCTGCCCACGGTCTATTTGGTCGGCGTCGGCGTCGCGGTCGCCGTCGGCATCGTCTTCACCGCCGCATACGCCTGGCAGGCGGCGGCCGAGGCCCAGCGCATGGAGCTGGCGCTGGCCGCCACCCAGGCGGTGCTGGCGCGGGAGCAGCGGTTGTCCGCGCTGGGCGGCCTGGCGGCGGCGGCGGCGCACGAACTGGGCACCCCGCTCGCCACCATCCAGGTGGTGACCAAGGAGATGGCGCGCGAGCTGGCTCCCGGTCCGCTGCTGGAGGACGTCGAGCTGCTCATCAGCCAGGCTGAGCGCTGCCGGGCCATCCTGAAGAAGCTGAGCCAGGAGCCCGACACCGCCGACGTGCATCATGCGCGCATGGGGCTGTCGCAGCTGCTCGACGAGATCGCCGATCCCTATCAGGGCGAGGTGATCCTGATCGACGCCCAGGTCAGCTGCGCGCCCGGAGCCGCCATCCTGGAGGTCCGTCGCCTGCCGGAGGTGATGCACGGTCTCTCCGCCTTCGTGGAGAACGCCACCGACTTCGCCGAGTCCGTGGTGGAGCTTACCGCCCATTACGACATGGATCGGCTGACCATCGAGGTGCGCGACGACGGCCCGGGCTTCCCGCCGGAGGTGATGAGCAAGCTCGGCCAGCCCTATGTCACCACCCGCAGCCACGGCGAGAACTCGCGCTCGGCGCACCAGGGCATGGGGCTGGGCTTCTTCATCGCCAAGACGCTGCTGGAGCGCACCGGCGCTCAGGTGGAGTTCAGGAACGCCCGCCGGGGCGGCGCGGTGATCTCCGCCCGCTGGCGCCGTGACCGCATCGAGGCTCCGCAACAAGGCTGATATTCCACCTCTTTTGTTGCGCGGCGGCGTCCTGCGACATATTGACGAGGGCGCGACGGCGTCGCCGGCCGCTTCAGGAGCCCTGAATGACCGACATCTCCGCCTCCATCGCCGCCCTGCCCGAGAAGTCGGTGCTGGTGATGGACGATGACGCGCCGCTGCGCACCCGCCTTGGCCGGGCGCTGGAGACCCGCGGCTTCGAGGTGGTCCAGGCCGGCAGCGTGGCCGAAGCCATCGCCCTGGTGAAGGAGCGCTGCCCCGCCTTCGCGGTGCTCGACATGCGGCTGGACGACGGCAACGGGCTGCAGGTCGTGGAGACCATCCAGACCGTGCGGCCGGACACGCGGGTGGTCATGCTGACCGGCTACGGCAACATCGCCACCGCCGTGGCCGCGGTGAAGGCCGGCGCGGTCGACTATCTGCCCAAGCCCGCCGACGCCGACGACGTGGCCCGCGCCCTGCTCGCCGCCCGCGAAGGCTCCGCCCCCGCGCCGCCCGACAATCCCATGTCCGCCGACCGGGTGCGCTGGGAGCACATCCAGCGGGTCTATGAGCTTTGCGGCCACAACATCAGCGAGACCGCCCGGCGGCTGAACATGCATCGCCGTACCCTACAGCGCATCCTGGCCAAACGCGCGCCCCGCTGAAGTCTGCGAGCGGGAGCCGTCCGACGTGGAGCTCATCGGCTGCGGGCTTCGAGACAGGCTGCAGCTCAGTCCTGCTCAACATGACGAAATGGGCGGGATCAACAACGGTCGTCATCCTGAGGAGCCCTCGCAGAGGGCGTCTCGAAGGACGCAGCGCCGCGCTCCAAGCTCCCGCGCCCAGCGACCCCTTTCGGCTGAGCAGAGGGCCGCCTGCCGATCCGCACGCGTTGACACTTCGGTCGTAACGCCTGTAGCTCACCCTCGCCCGGCACGACTGGCGCTTGAGGTGGGTCACCACCGGGGAGTGCGGGGCTGATCGCCGCGCGCCTGGGCCCCTGAGCATCCGCCGGAGTCCATCCATGCCCGCCGCCCCCGACTTCCCGCCCGCTCCAGACCGGGTCCCGATCCGTCGCGCCCTGCTCTCGGTGTCCGACAAGGCCGGGCTGGTTCAGGCGGCGCAGGCGCTGCACGGGATGGGCGTGGAGCTCGTCTCGACCGGCGGCACCCGGACGGCCATCGCCGAGGCCGGGCTGCCCGTCTGCGACGTGGCCGAGCTGACCGGATATCCTGAGATGATGGATGGGCGGGTGAAGACCCTGCATCCGATCGTCCACGGCGGCCTGCTTGGCGTGCGCGACGCGCCGGCCCATTCGCAGGCCATGGCCCTGCACGGCATCGGCGGCATCGATCTGCTCTACGTCGGCCTCTACCCGTTCGAAGCGACCGTCGCCGCCGGCGCGGACGCCGCGACGGTGGTGGAGAACATCGACATCGGCGGTCCGGCGATGATCCGCTCGGCGGCCAAGAACCACGCCTATGTCGCCGTCTGCACCGATATCGAGGCGCTGGCCGAGGTGCTCGCCGCGCTGCAGGACGACGGCGCCACGACGCTGGAGCAGCGGCGGCGTCTGGCGGCCCGCGCCTTCGCCCGCACCGCCGCCTATGACGCCGCCATCGCCGGCTGGTTCGCCGCCCAGACCGGCGACGGCCTGGCGCCCCGCGTCACCATCGGCGGCCAGCGGCTGCAGCTCATGCGCTACGGCGAGAACCCCCACCAGCAGGCGGCCTTCTACGCCACAGGCGAGGCGCGGCCAGGCGTCGCGGGCGCCCGACAGCTGCAGGGCAAGGCGCTGAGCTACAACAATGTGGCCGATACCGACGCCGCTTTCGAGCTGGCCGCCGAGTTCGATCCGTCCGAGCAGGCGGCGGTGGCCATCATCAAGCACGCCAATCCTTGCGGCGTCGCGCTCGGCGGCGACCTGCTGGAGGCCTATCGCCGCGCGCTGCAGTGCGATCCGGTGTCGGCCTTCGGCGGCGTTGTGGCGGTCAATCGCCGCCTGGACGGCCCGGCGGCCCGCGCGATCGTGGAGGTGTTCACCGAGGTGGTGATCGCGCCCGGCGCCGACGAGGAAGCCGTCGCCGTGTTCGCCGCCAAGAAGAACCTGCGCCTGCTGGTCACAAGCCACCTGCCCGATCCGCGGGCCCAGGGCGCAGTGTTCCGCTCCGTCGCCGGCGGCTTCCTGATGCAGACGCGCGACACCGCCCGCATCACCGCCGCAGACCTGAAGGTCGTCACCCGCCGCCAGCCGACGGAGGCGGAGGTCGCCGACATGCTGTTCGCCTTCACGATCGCCAAGCACGTCAAGTCCAACGCCGTGGTCTACGCGAAGGACGGCCAGACCGCCGGCATCGGGGCCGGCCAGATGAACCGCCGCGACAGCGCCCGCATCGCCGCGCTTAGGGCCCGCGAAGCCGCCGAGGCCGCAGGTCTGCCCGGCTCGCTCGCCGACGGTTCGGCCTGCGCATCGGAGGCCTTTTTTCCCTTTGCCGACGGTCTGATCCAGGCTGTGGAGGGTGGCGCGACCGCCGTCATCCAGCCGGGCGGTTCGATCCGCGACGCCGAGGTCATCGCCGCCGCCGATGCACGCGGCGTGGCCATGGCCTTCACCGGTGTGCGGGTGTTTCGCCACTGACGCATCAAGGCCTGCGCAGGGCGTCGTCGCCCCGGACCGGCTGGACATACGGCGGCTTTGCCGCTTTATGGCGCCGCGTCGACACCACCCAGAGACGGCCCGCAACGGCGGGCGCAGAGAACCCGATCATGCGTCAGTTCGGCCGGGCCCTCGCCCTCATCGCGTCGACCCTCATCGCGTCGGCCGCCAGCCTGCTCGCCGCAGCCCCCGCCCTGGCCGGGGAGGTCGCCATCGGCGGTTTCGCCCACGACACCAGCTTCGGCGTGTCGGGCACCCCGCACGAGAACGGCACCAACGACATCCAGCTACTCTACCGCACCGAAACCTTCCACCTGATCTACCTGCTGAACCCCAAGTTCTACGCCAAGGTACAGGTGAACGCGGCGGGCGACACCGACTTCTACACCATCGGCATCGACTGGCGGCGTCATCTGTTCCACAGCAAGTTCTATCTGGATGCGGGCGTGGGCGGGAGCTACCAGGACGGCTACAACACCTATCCCGGCCATTTCGACATCACCCAGCCGCCGCCTGGACCGACCGCGTCCGCCGCCCAGGTCGCGCAGTACCAGTCCAACGTGCGCCTGTTCGACACGCGCAAGGCGCTCGGATCAGACTTCCTGTTCAATCCGAATTTCACCATCGGCTACGACATCAACAAGCGCTTCTCGGTCGAGGGCGCCTATGACCATTACTCCAACGCAGGCCTCGGCGGACGCAACCCGGGCCTCGACACCTTCGGCGGCCGCCTGGTCTTCCACTTCGGACCCCTGGCCGGGACGCGGTTCTGATCGGGGCGGCCTGCGACCATGGCTAACGTCGCCGTCGTCGGCGCCCAGTGGGGCGACGAGGGCAAGGGCAAGATCGTCGACTGGCTCTCCAACCGCGCCGACGTGGTGGTGCGCTTCCAGGGCGGCCACAACGCCGGCCATACCCTGGTGGTCGGCGACAAGGTCTACAAGCTGAGCCTGCTCCCCTCCGGCCTGGTGCAGGGCAAGCCTTCGGTGATCGGCTCGGGCGTCGTGGTCGATCCCTGGCACCTGCTGGAGGAGATCGACAAGCTGATCGGCCAGGGGGTGGCGATCACGCCCGAGCTGCTGACCCTCGCCGACAACGCCTGCCTGATCCTGCCCCTGCACCGGGATCTGGACCAGGCGCGCGAACGCGAGGCGGGCGAGGCCAAGATCGGCACGACGGGGCGCGGGATCGGTCCGGCCTATGAGGACAAGGTCGGGCGGCGGGCCATCCGCGTCGCCGACCTCGCCGACCCCGCGGCGCTCGACCTCAAGCTGCCCCGTCTGCTCGCCCATCACCAGGCGCTCAGGCGCGGGCTGGAGCTGCCGGAGATCGATCCCCTGACGCTGAAGGCCGAACTGCTGGCGCTCGCGCCGCAGGTGCTGCCCTACGCCCGCCCGGCCTGGCGCGAGCTGGACGCCGCCGCCCGCGCCGGCCGCCGTATCCTGTTCGAAGGCGCTCAGGGCGCGCTGCTCGACGTGGACCACGGCACCTACCCGTACGTCACCTCGTCCAACACCGCGGCGGGCCAGGCGGCGGCGGGGTCCGGGGTAGGGCCGTCGCGGATCGGCTATGTGCTCGGCATCGTAAAGGCCTACACCACCCGCGTCGGCTCCGGCCCCTTCCCGACCGAGCTTGGCGATGCGGTCGGCCAGCACCTGGGCACGGTCGGGCGCGAGTTCGGCGTGGTGACCGGGCGGGCGCGCCGCTGCGGCTGGTTCGACGCGGTGCTGGTGCGCCAGACCATCACCATCAACGGCATCCACGGCATGGCCCTGACCAAGCTCGACGTGCTGGACGGCCTGCCGGAGTTAAAGATCTGCACGGGCTACCGCATCGGCGACCGCGCCCTGGATCACCTGCCGGCCGGCATGGCGGACCAGGCCGCCGTCCAGCCTGTCTACGAGACCCTGGACGGTTGGAGCGAGAGCACCCAAGGCGCGCGCAGCTTTCGCGACCTGCCCGCCGCCGCGATCAAATACGTGCGCCGCATCGAAGAGCTCGTCGGCGCCCAGGTGGCCCTGCTGTCGACCAGCCCCGAACGCGACGACACCATTCTGATGCACGACCCCTTCGCCGGTTAGCGCGCCGTCGCAGCGCTCAAGGATAAGTCTTCGTTCCGTTAAAGAGCTTCAAGGCGGGAACAAGTGTTGGTGCCCCAGGCTTGACCAAGCCCGTGCCGGGGAACGGAGCCTTCGCAAATGTTCATGCGCATCGATCAGCTTCAGGCTGAGTTGCCTAAGCCCAAAAAGGCCGATCCCAACGCGGCCGCTGCGCTCCAGGAGCTTCTGGGCGGCAAGTTCGGCGAGATGTCGACCTTGAACAACTATATGTTCCAGAGCTTCAACTTCCGCAACAAGGAGAAGCTGCGTCCCTTCTACAGCCTGGTCGCTTGCATCACCGCCGAGGAGCTCGGCCATATCGAGGTGGTGACCAACGGCGTGAACCTGCTGGCCAGCGGTCCCGATCCGGAGCGGGACACCGACGTCTCCAAGGCTCCCTTCGCGGATATGAAGGACATGCGGTCGGCCGCCAACTTCCTGCATGCCGGCGGCGCCGCAACCGTGACCGACAGCAATTTCCGTCCCTGGACGGGCGACAACGTCTTCTCCACGGGCAATCTGGTGCTCGACACCTTGCACAACTTCTTTCTCGAGTGCGGGGCGCGCATGCACAAGCTGCGCGTCTATGAGACCCTGTCCGACCCGACCGGCCGTGAAGTCTGCGGCTATCTGCTCGTGCGCGGGTCGGTCCACGCACACGCCTACGCCCTCGCTTTGGAGAAGCTGACCGGCGTGTCGATGAAGGACATGCTGCCGACGCCCAACATCGACCTCAGCAAGATCCCGGAGTGCCAGAAGTATCTGGACGAGGGCAGCCACCGGCGGCTCTACCGCTTCGGCTCCAAGGACTACTCGGAGATGGCGGCGATCTGGGGCGGCGGCGAGACGGCGCTCCCCAACGATCCGCCGGGCGAGTTGGAGATCGTGGAAGGCATGCCGGACGGCGGCAAGATCCCCGATCTCGAAGGCGCCTCGGCCGCCTTCACGCCCGACTATGCGCCCGAGGAGATCTTCGAGATCGCCTCCAAGCTGACCAAGAAGATGTGAGACGCGCCGGGTCGGGCTCCGCCCGACCCGGACCCTCGCCGATCCCGACCTAAGGTAATGCGCTTCGCCTCCGATCCTCCCCACGAAGGCGGAGACTCAGGCCTCACAGGCAGATCAGTGCAGCGAATTGAGTCATCCGTCGTCAAACGCTCTTCGTAACAGGGCCTCTACCGCCGCCTCGTCCTCGAAGCAGGCGCGCACCGGCCAAACGGCGATGTCCGTACGCGCGTCGACTGGCAGCCTCGCCCAATCCTTCTCCGTCGTGATCAGGCCCGCGCCGTAACGCGCGGCGCGCGCCCGGAGGAAGGCCAGATCGGCGGCGCTGAGGGGCGCGTGGTCGGGGAAGGCGGCGACGTCCGCCAGCTGCACCCCCGCCGCGCGCAGCGCCGCCTCGAAGCGCCACGGCTTGGCGATGCCAGCGAAGGCGACCTGGGGTCCGTCAGGCGCCGCGCCGATCGGCTTCAGTTGGGCGAGGAGCACCGGCTTGGAGCCGAAGACCCTCAGCAGCGCCGGATCGGCGACCTCCAGGTCGGCGGGCAGCAGGACCACGACGGCGTCCGCCCGGGCCAGCCCTGCGTCCCGCGGTTCGCACATCGGCCCGGACGGAAAGACTGCGCCGTCGCCGAAGGGCCATTCGCCGCCGCGCGTCTCCCCGTCCACCACCACCAGCGACAGGCGCTTGAGCAACGCCGGGTTCTGGTGGGCGTCGTCCAGCACCAGGGCCTGCGCCCCGGCGGCGACCGCAGCCCGCGCCCCGGCGCTCCGGTCCCGGGCGATCCAGACCGGGCCGTCGGCGGCCATCATCAGCGGCTCGTCCCCGACCTCGTCTGCGCCGTGCCGTGCGGGATCGACCCGGATCGGGCCGATAAGCCGGCCGCCATAGCCCCGCGACAAGGCGTGGGCGTCGCCCCCCCGCGCCCGCAGCCGGGCCAGCAGCTCGCGCGTCACCGGCGTCTTGCCCGAGCCGCCCATTGTCAGGTTGCCGACCGAGATCACCGGCACGCCGGGATCGAACGGCCGGACCCTCGCCAGCCTTCGCGCCGTGGCCGCGGCCCACACCCACGACGCCGGCCGCAGCAGCGCACGGGCCAGCGGGGCCGGCGCGCCCTCTCGCACATACCACCAGCGCGGCGTGGCCAGCTTCACGGCGGCGCGTCCAGCAAGGCCAGCAGCTGCGCCGCCGCGACGTCCGCAGCGCCGACCTGACGCTCGGCGAAGGCCTGGGCGCGCTCGGCCTGCGCCGTCAGGGTCTCCGGCTCGACCAGCGCCTCGGCCCAGGCGCCCGCCAGGGTCGCAGCGGAGGCCGCCATGCGCACCCCTTGGACCTCGTCCAGCGCCGCATAGACGCCGCGCCAGTTGTCCACGTGGGCGCCGCTGATCGCCGGGCAGCCGAGCCGGGCCGCCTCGAGCGGATTATGGCCGCCTACGCCCGCCGCCAGGGAGCCGCCGATGAAGGCCGCCCGCGCTAGGCGGAACCATAAGCCGAGCTCGCCCAAGGTGTCGGCGACATAGACCTCGACCGCCTGGGTCAGCGGCTGGTCGGCGGCGCGGCGGGCGACGACGCAGCCCTGGGTCAGAGCCAGGGCCGTCACCGCCTCGCCCCGCTCGGGATGACGCGGGACCAGCACCAGCAGGGGTCGTTCGGGCAGGTCCTTCAGGAAGCCGAACACCTCCAGCACCTGCGTCTCCTCTCCGGGATGGGTGGAGGCGGCGAGCAGGACCGGACGCCCGTCCAGGCGCGCGGTAAGGTCGGCGACGGAGGCGGGGTCGGCCGGCAGGGGCTCACCGACCAGTTTCAGGTTCAGCCGTCCGTCGTCGCGGGCGCCCAGCCGCGCCAGACCTGCAGCCGCCGCGTCGTCTTGGGCCAGCACCCGGTCGAAGCCGCCGAACAGCGCCCGGGCGGCCCGCGGCGCGCGAGCCCAGCCCTCGACGCTGCCCGGCGACAGGCGCGCGGAGACGAGGGCCGTGCGCACGCCCTGGCCACGCGCGCCCAGGATCAGGTTCGGCCACACCTCGCTCTCGGCGAAGACGGCGAGGTCGGGGCGCCAGTGCTGGAGGAAGCGGGCGCTGGCGCGGGGTCCGTCGACGGGCGCGAACTGGTGGCGCGCGGACGACGGCAGTCGCCGGCCGAGCAATTCCGCCGACGTCCGGGTGCCGGAGGTGACCAGCAGGTTCAGCGCCGGATCAGCCTTCGCCATCGCCTCGACGAGCGGCAGCAGCGACAGGCCCTCGCCCACGCTCGCCCCATGCAGCCAGGCGAGCCGGCCGAGCGGACGGGGCGTCTGGCTGAAGCCCAGCCGTTCGGGCAGGCGGCCCGCGTC
Organism: uncultured Caulobacteraceae bacterium; assembly: GCA_964243445.1. Classification (GTDB taxonomy): domain Bacteria; phylum Pseudomonadota; class Alphaproteobacteria; order Caulobacterales; family Caulobacteraceae; genus CAHJWH01. Next base: position 19,076 of record CAXTEX010000009.1, read on the forward strand.
CTCCTTGCCGCGGCGGACACGGGCGCGCAGCAGCATGGGCGCGAGGGGCTCGATCGCGGTGGTGAGGACGCGATAGGCGCTGAGGGCGGGGCTCGCCCGTCCCTGATCGGGGGCGGAGGCGTGTGGCGTGGATTTCACCCCGCCAGCGCCGCGGCCCGGGCGTTGGCGGCGGTGAGGCGGGCCTGCCAGTCCAGGCGCAGGGCCTCGCACGCCCCCTCGTCCGCGTCGCGCGGGGCGTACAGCGGGCCGTCGAACACCACGACGCCCCGCCCGAACGGCAGGGGGAAGAGGGTGCGGTCCCAGCTGTCGAGCTGGAAGCCGGGGCGACAGTGCAGGCCGAACAGGAACACCGGCGCGCCGGAGACCCTGGCCAGCGTCACCGTGCCCGCCGCCATCTGCTCCGCCGGCCCGCGCGGACCGTCCGGCGTGATCGCCACGCAGCCGCCGGAGCGCAGGAACCGCACGCTCTCCATCACCGCCCCCGCTCCACCCTTGGCGTTGGCGGCGTCGCCCTTGCGCGAGGAGGAGCCGCGGATGGCCGGGAAGCTCAGCCGCTCCATGGTGCGCACGATGAACTCCCCGTCGGGCGAAAGCGACATCATCACCTTGCGCGGCTTGTGGGCCAGCACCTCGCGGCAGGCGGGGCCGAGCGGGATGCGTCCGTGCCAGAAGCAGCCGATGATACCCTTGGGCGAGCGCACCGCCGCATCGGCCGGCCCGCGGTTCTCGAACCGCCAGCGCGTGGTCTTCAGGGCGAAGTCCAGATAGCCGGACAGCAGCACCGCCAACACGCCCTGCACCCGCGGCGAGCGGAGGATGGACTTGAGCGTCATCTTCCAACGATAGGGAAGGAGGAGAGATCAGGCACGTCGGCAGTCACGACGCCGCCTTCACCATGTCCAGCGCCTGGGCCCGCGCCAGCCTGGCGTAGAGGCCGCCCTGGCCGGCCAGGGCGGCGTGGTCGCCGACCTCCACCACCCGGCCGGCCTCGATGACGTAGATGCGGTCGGCGCGGCGTACGGTGGACAGGCGGTGGGCGATCATCAGGGTGGTGCGGCCGGCGATCAGCCGCTCCAGCGCCGCCTGCACCTTGGCCTCGCTCTCGGTGTCCAGGGCGCTGGTGGCCTCGTCCAGCAGCAGGATGGGCGCGTCCTTCAAAAAGGCGCGGGCGATGGCGATGCGCTGGCGCTGGCCGCCGGACAGGCGCGCGCCGGCCTCGCCCACCACGGTGGCGTAGCCCTGCGGCAAGGCCGCGATGAAGTCGTCGGCGGCTGCCGCGTGGGCGGCGGCCTCCACCTCGGCGTCCGAAGCCTCGGGGCGGGCGTGGGCGATGTTGGCGCGAAGCGTGTCGTCGAACAGGAAGGGCTCCTGGGTGACCAGGGCGATGCGGCTGCGCAGGGACGCCAGGGTGACGTCGCGCACGTCGACGCCGTCGATGCTGACCCGCCCGCCGCTGACGTCGTAGAAGCGCGCGATCAGGTTCAGCACCGTGCTCTTGCCGCCCCCCGACGGACCGACTAGGGCGACCGTCTCGCCGCGCCGCACCTCCAGGTCGACGCCCTTTAGCGTCAGGGGGGCCTGGAGCGTCAGGGGAGCCTGGAGCGTCAGGGGGGCCTGGAGCGTCACGGGGCCATCGAGCGTCGGAGTATCTGCGGCGTAGCGGAAGTCCACGGCCTCGAAGCGAATGTGGGCGTCGCGGAGCACGAGCGGCTGCGCGCTCGGCGCGTCGACCACCTCGGCCTTGACGTCCATGGCGGTCATCAGCCGGCCGGCGGCGGTGAGGCCTTCGGTCAGCACCGTCTGCAGGTTGGCGACCTGGCGCAGCGCCTGGGCGGCGGCGAGGAGGGCGGCGAGGAAGGCCACGAACTGGCCCAGGTGCGCGTGGCCGTGGATGGCGCGATAGCCCGCATAGCCGATCACCACGGCCACCACGACCATGCTGACCGCCTCTGTGACCGGAGAGGCGGCGGCGCGCACATTGGCGCCCTTGATGATGAAGTGTTGGCGCCGCTCGACCACGGCGGCGACGCGCGCCTGCTCATAGGCTTCGCGGTTGTCGATCTTGATCAGCTTGACCCCGTCCAGGCTCTCCATGACGGCGGTGGACAGGGTCGAGGTCTCCGCCATCGCGCCCTCCGCGGCCTTGCGGGTGGTGCGGCGAAAGCCGTTCAGCACTGCGGAGATGGCGGGCGCGGCGCAGAGCACGCCGAGCGCCAGCCGCCAGTCCTCCACAAGCATGACCGCAAGGTTGGCCGCCACCGTCACCCCTGCCTGGGTGTAGTTGACGATGCCCGTCGTGGCCGCCTCCCGGATCAGGCCGGCGTCGTAGAGCACCGCCGATACGTGCGCCCCCGAGTGGCCGGCGCGCAGACGGGCCAGGTCCGCGTGCAGCAAGCGGCCGAATAGCTCGACCTGGATGTCGCCGACCATGCGGTGGCCGATGCGGTTGGTGAGCGAGGCCTGTCCGATCTGCGCCAATCCTCGCGCCAGCCCCAATCCCACGATCAGCAGCGGGAGCAGGATCAGGCTGTCGGGGCGCTTCTGCTCGAAGATGCGCTTGACGACGGGATTGAGAATGCCGGTCAAGGCGGCCGTGAGCAGGCCGACAAGCACCGCCATCAGCAGCGCCAGGGCCAGGCCCCGCCAGCGGGGTGCGAGGTAGGTCCGGAACATGCGGAGCGCCAGGGCTCGGCGCAACGCGTCCTCCTGGCCTCGCTTCGAGGGCGCGGTCATCGCCTTTCGGTGGGTCCGCCGCTCCGCCGTGTCAAGCACGCGGGGCGGGCGGGAGCCGCAGTGCGCCAAATCCGCCGCGGCGCGCGAACGCTTTCCAAGCCGGCGTACTACCCCTAGCTAGGCGGGCGATGCACGCTCCCGGCTATGACCTGACCCGCCTCCCGGGGCGCCTGCGCGCCTATCGCGACCTGCTCTGGAACGACCACGCCTATCTGCGACTGGCCTTCCAGAATGCGCACTGGGTGGGGTCGGAGCTGGTGCGCACCAACCAGCCCTGGCCGTTCCAGCTGCGCCGGTGGCGCGATCGGGGCGTGCGGACGATCGTCAACCTGCGCGGCGGCGGCTATGAGACCGGCTTCTACGTGCTGGAGCGTGAAGCCTGCGCCAGGCTTGGGCTGGAGCTGGTCAACTTCGCCGTGGCCTCCCGCGACGCACCCTCGCGGGCGCAGGTGCACGGGGCGGCGCAGATGTTTGCGACCATCGCTTATCCGGCGCTGATGCACTGCAAGTCGGGCGCCGATCGGGCGGGGCTGATGAGCGTGCTCTACGCCCACCTGCACCTGGGCCAGCCCTTGCGCCAGGCGGTGGCCGAGCAGCTGTCATGGCGCACCCTGCACATCCGCCACGGCAAGACCGGCGTGCTGGACTATGTCTTCGCCCGCTATTTCGCCGAGGGCGAACCGAGGGGGATGAGCCTGCTGGAATGGGTGGACAGCCCCGCTTACGACCACGACGCCATCCGGCGCGACTTCGACGCCGGCTTTTGGGGTTCGCTGGTTACCGAGACGGTGCTGCGCCGGGAGTGAGCGACCGGAGCGCGCTGAACGCGTCCAGCACCTGGACGTAGGTCGACCGCTTGAAGGCGACCACGCTCGCCAGCGCGTCCGTCGGAGAGGCCCAGCGCCAGGCGTCGAACTCCGGATGGGTATGGGCGTGAAGGTCGATCTCCGCGTCCTGGCCTTCGAAGCGGAAGGCGAACCAGATCTGGGCCTGGCCGATGAAGCCTCGGCCCCGTGAGACGATCTCGGGCGGGAAGTCATAGGTCACCCAGTCCGGCGTGCGGCCCAGCAGGGCGACCGAAGTGATGCCGGTCTCCTCCTGCAGCTCGCGGCGGGCGGCGGCCTCCAGCTCTTCCCCCGCGTCGACGCCGCCCTGGGGGAATTGCCAGTTCAAGGGCGCGGGCACGCCGTCGCGGCGTCCGAGCCACACGCGGCTCTGCACGTCGAAGACGACGACGCCCACATTGGGGCGGTAACGGGGATCGGGATCGGCGAGGCTCATGCCGGGGCCGATACCACGGCGGCGACCGGCTGCGCGCCTCCCAGGAAACGACCGACGCGCCGAGAGGCCCAGATGCTCGGCCGCTCCAACACCCGCCACACCAGCCATCCCACCGCCAGCGCCAGCGGCAGGGCCGTGACCCCGCCCCAAGGGCCGAGCGCGCGCACCGCGAGTTCCAAGACGAGCACATGGGACAGATACAGGCTGTAGGAGACCCGCCCGAGCCACTGGCACCAGGACGCCTCCAACCAGCGGCTGCGAAGCGGGTGGCGCGACAGATAGGCGCCCGTGATTAAGGCCGGGAGCACGGCGATCTGCAGGAAGCTGACCATGGCGAGCGCCAGCAGCGCCACGGCGCAGACCGCCGCCGGCAAAAGGCGCGCCCTGCCGACGCGCACGATCAACGGCATGAACGGCATGGCCCACACCTCCAGAAACAGCGACCACACCGGCGGGTCGATGGCCGGCTTGTCGTTGGGTCCGATCAGGGGAAACCAGAGGAACTCGGTCCAGACCGGCGGCGCCCCCGCGAGCGCATAGCCGACAGCCAGGCAGGCCGCGTAGACCGGCCAAAGGCGCACTAGCCGCCGCAGCAGGAAGACGGCTAAACGGCCGTCCCATCCCAGCGTCAGGACGTATCCCGAGAGGAGGAAGAACAGCCAGACCGCGACATTGGCCAGACCGTACAGCCAGAGGAAGCCGAACGGAGCGGCGGCGTGCCAGAGCAGCACGACCACCGCCAGCAGGCCTCTCAGGCCGTCGATGGCCGGTACGCGCGCGCCTCGAACGGCTCCGCCTGCAGCGGGTCGCTGGACCGGCGCGCGCACGGGCTCAGCCCGCCTGGCGCCGCATCACCGCCGAGGCCGGAGCAAGCTGGTAGCCCCGCGCCGCGAGACCCTGGGCCCAGCGCGTGACCTGCTCCACGGTGACCGGGTAGGCGAAGCCGGAGCCCAGCGCCGAGCCATGCTGCTGCGCCAGGGCCTCCAGGCCCTGCAAGGCGTGGTCGATGGAGTCGGCGGACAACTGCTCGTCGATCACCGCGGCTGCGGAGGCGCGCGGCACGCCCGGGCCGCGGCCAGCGGCCGAGCCGTCGTCGACGAAGGCCAGCCCGCGCGCCTTCAGCTGGCCGGTAAAGGTCGCCATGGCCGGGGGCGAGGCGACGAACCGGCCGCCCAGATAGTTGGCCACGCCGAAATAGCCGCTGGCGCGTGCGAGCAGCCAGTCCAGCCTGTGCACGGTCTCGGCCGCGGGGGCTGCGGCCAGCAGGGTCTGGGGTCCGGGATCGTTGTTGGGATAGTCGTTCGGCTCCATGGGGACTTCGAGCAGGACCTCATGGCCGTTGGCGCGGGCCAGATCGATCCAGCCCTGCAGGTTGTCCGCATAGGGGACGAAGGACAGGGTCACCTCAGGCGGCAGCCGTTCGATGGCTGTCTTGGTCGCCGCGCTGTTCAGCCCGAGCCCGCCGATCACCAGGGACAGTTTGGGTTTGCCGTCGTCGTGGAAAGGCCGGGCGTAGGCCTGGGCTGGGGTCCGGCCGTCCCTGGCGATCACGGGCAGCGGGCCGGAGGGGCCGGGCGCGCTCAGCCCGGTGATGGGCGCGATGGGCAGGGGCGGGCTCTGGGGCCGCGGTGCGGCGGCGTCGGCGCCTTCGCTGGAGCCCAGGGCGCTGGAAAGGCCGCTGACGCTGGCCCCCTGAGGCAGGGTGATCTGCGCCTGGGCGTCGGCTTCTGGCACCACGGTCTCCTGTCCGGGCTGCAGGCTCTCCAGCAGCACCGGCGCGGCGGCCACGGGCCGCAGGGCTCCGATGTCCTTGGAGCTTGGCGCGGCCAGGGCGATGCGGACCGAGGGCGCCCCCGCGTGCGGGTCCCCGGCGAAAAGGATCAGGGTCACCGCCGCCACGGCCATCAGACCCGCGGCGGCGCCGGCTCCCACATAGGGGTTGGTCAGCCGCACCAGCCAACCCGGCGCACCGCTGCTCGCGAGGGGCGGGGAGGGGACGTCGGCGAAGGAGCGGCGTGAGAACATGACCGGCGTGAGGTTGCAGGCGTGCAGGCGCCTTTGACCGGAAAATGAACGAACGCGGTTAAGAAGAGGTGGAAGACGCGATCCGCGTCACGCCGACAGGCTCAGGCCAGAAGGTCGCGATGCCGCTCATGGCGACGGATGTAGGCGGCCGCATAGCTGCAGAGCGGCGTGATCTTCACGCCTTCGCCGCGCGCCTTGGCGAGCAGGCCCTCCATCAGCCGTCCGGCCGCGCCCGTGCCGCGGAGCGCCGGCGACGCTTCCACATGGGACACCACCCAACGGCCCGGCTCCCGCCGAAAGGTGGCGAAGGCGCCGCCGCCGGGCTCGGCCAGTTCGAAACGCTGCTCGGCCGCGTTGTCCAGGCCCTGCGCCACCGCAAGCTAGCGATGCAGCGGAGCGGCGCCCGGAGCGGATGGAGGCGGCACGCCGACCTGCTCGGCCGGCGCGTCGGCTGCGGCCGGCCGGGTCTTGGCGGCCTGGGCCGCCTGGCCCGGGAAGCCGGGCTTTGACGCCGCCTGGGCGGTCTGAAACCGGGGCAGCGGGCGGGAGTAGACCGGCGTCGGCGCCGCCTTCTCCGCGGCCGCCACCGAGCCGTAGGTCAACACCGCCAGGGCGCGCTGGAGCTGGAAGTCGTCCTTGTCGTCGGGCTTGCCGGTAGTCTTGGCGACGGGCGGTTCGTCCTCGTCGTCGCCCGTCTTCAAGGACGCCTTCTGCAGCCCGGTCGTCGGCGCGACGGGAATGTCGATCGAGGTGGGCAGCATCCGCGTCTTGCCGTCCTGAGCGTCGAGCGCATTGTTGAAGTTCGCCTCGCTGTATTGGAGGGCGGTGTCGAACACCGCCTCAGCCTGGCGCTTGGACTGGGCCGCGAACAGGTCCGGAGCGATGCCGGTCTTCTGGATCGAGCCGCCGGAGGGCGTGTAGTAGCGGTCGGTGGTCAGCTTCAGCGCCCCGTCAGCTCCGCCGTGCAGCGGGATGACGGTCTGCACCGACCCCTTGCCGAAGCTGGTCAGACCCACGAGCAAGGCGCGCCGCCGGTCCTTCATAGCCCCGGCCACGATCTCAGACGCCGACGCCGAGCCCGGGTTGATCAGTACCACGATGGGCAGTCCGTGCAGCATGTCGCCCTCGGCCTTGGCGTTGTAGCGGGTGATGTCGCGCGGATCGCGGCCGCGTTGGGAGACCACCTCGCCGCCGTTCAGGAAGTCGCCCGCCACATCGACCGCCTGGTCGACCAGGCCGCCGGGGTTGTTGCGCAGGTCGAGCACCAGTCCCTTCAGGTGCGGATCGCGGGCCTTCATGTCCTTGATCGCGGCGGCGGTGTCGGGGCCCGTCGTCTCGTCGAAGCCGGACAGGCGCAGATAGCCCTCGTCGCCGATCAGGCGGTGGGTGACCGATTTGATGGCGATGACCTCGCGCGTCAGCTTGACGGTGAAGGGATTGGTCTTGTCGCGCACGATGGTCAGGTTGATTGAGGTGCCGATCGCGCCGCGCATCTGCTTGACCGCCTCGTCCAGGGGCTGGCCCACGATCGACTTGTCGTCGATGGCGGTGATGTAGTCGCCGGGCTGCAGGCCGGCGCGGGCGGCGGGCGTGCCGTCCATGGGCGAGATGATCTTCACCGCTCCGTCCTCGGCGGAGACCTGCAGGCCGAGGCCGCCGTAGGCGCCGCGGGTCTGGTCGCGCATGTCGCTGAAGGCGTCGGTGTCCAGATAGCCTGAATGCGGATCGAGCGAGGTCAGCATGCCGTCTAGGGCGGCCTGGATCAGCTTCTTGTTGTCGACAGGGACCACATACTGCTGATCAACGGTGGTCAGCACGTCGCCGAACAGCTCCAGCATCCGATAGGTGTCGGCCCGGGGCGGCTTCCCCTGCTGGTCGGCGTAAGCCATGGCCCCCGCGCCGAGCGCGAAAGTGGAGATGCCGATCAGCAGGAACTTGCGCATCTTCAAGCCTTCAACTCCAACCGGCCGCAGGGGCCGACATCACCCGGGTCGCTGCCCCGGCGAGGCGAGCCAGCGGGCGGGATCGACGGGTCGGTTGGCCCGCCGCACCTCAAGATAGAGCGACGGACGCGGCGTGTCGCCGGGCATCTTGCCGACCGGCTCCCCACCCGCAACCGTGCGTCCCGCTTCCGCATCCACCTCGCCAAGGCCCGCGAGCACCAACCTATAATCGCCTGCCTGCAAGATCAGCACGTCGCCCCAGCCTTTCAAGGGACCCGCATAGTCCACCACCGCGCCGAGCGGACTGAGCACGCTGGCGTTCGAACGGGCGGTCCAACTCACCCCCTTGGCCCGCTCCGGATCGCCGCTGGCCTGGCCGAAGCCACGGGCCAGCTCGCCCGCGACCGGGGTGACGAACCGTGTCGGCAGGGTGTCGGCGGCGTCTCCGCCCGCGTCGCGGGCGCCCAGGGTGCGGACCAGCTCCCCCAGCGAGCGGGCGCGGGCCGCCAGCCGCTGCACATCGGTCTGGGCGGCGTCGGCGTCGCTGTAGAGCTGCTTCTCCAGCGCCTGTTTCTGGGCGATCAGTTCGGCGATCTGCGCCTCGCGCTCGGCCACGCCGCTCTCGGCCTGGAACAGCACGCCGTTCTGGGCGTCGGCCTCCCGGCGCACGCGCTTCAGCGCCTGCGACTGGGCGGCGAAGGCTTGGGCGCGGCGCTCCAGCTCGGGCGTGATCGCCTTGATCAGGATGGCCGCGCGTACGGCGTCGCGGGCGGAGCGGGCGTCGACCAGGAGCGGAGGGGGTGGGTCGCGCGCGTACATCTGCAAAGCGCCCAGCATGCGCGTGAGGCTCTGCTGGTTGTGGCCCATGCGGTCTTTTAGCTCGGCTTCCTGCAGGTTCAGCCGGGCCAGGGAGGCGCGCGCTCCACCGGCGTTGCGCTGGCCATCAGTCTCCTGGCGGCCGAGGCTGATGAGCTGGGCGCGTAACCGGGCTACGGCCACCGCTGCACCCTGCGCCCGCACCCGGTCCGCGTCCCGGGCGACCGCTCGCGCCTGCCTCTGCGCATCGACGGTGCGCAAGGTCTCGGGCGGAAGGGGAGCGGCGGCTAACAGCGGGGTGGCCGCGCAGGCCAGCACGATCATCCGCCATGCCCGCGGCGGCGGCCTGAGCGACGTGTCTCGTCGAGCCATGCTGAGAACCACGCCCCTGTCTAACGCCAGGGCGGGGCGGCAGGAAGTCGATCCTGCTCAAAATAGAACGGGCCGGCCGCTCTCCGCATTCCTTTCTGACAAGGGACGGGAAGCCTGGCCGGCCGTTCGCGAGCCCTACAGTTACTTTCCTGCGGTCTCCAGCTTCTCGCCGACTTCCTTCAGCTTGTCCTTGACCTTCTCGTCGCTGCGGCCGGCCATGCGCACGGTCTCGCCACCGATCTTGGCGAGCAGCGTCTTGACCGCGGCGCCGTCCACCTCATCCGCCTGCAGCTTCTTCTTCAGCGATTCCAGGTCGTGCAGCAGGCCCTTGACGCCGGCGACCTCGACGTCCTTCAGTTCGTTCTCCCAGTATTCGATCTGCTTGACGGCGGCGTCGGCCTTGAGGCTCTCCAGCCCCTTGTCGAGAGCGTTGGCGAGGGTGGTGAAACGAGCAGCCATGGACAGGTCCTTCGCAGCGCCCAGCGCGCCAGCCTGCCCCAACAGGGAGACCTTGCGCCAAGTTCCGGCGTCTCGGCGCCCGTCGGAAGGGACCCCGGCCTGACCCTCAGACCAGGGTCTCGAACTCGTCCACCAGCCGCTCCAGCCGTGCGCAGCCCTCGGCCCAGAAGCTCTTCTGGCGCGGGTCCATCTGGAAGGGAGCGAGCGCCTCCACATAGGTCTTGGAGCCGCCCGCCGACAGCAACGCCTCGTACAGCGGTGCAAAGGCCGCGGGATCGGCCCGCCTGCGCTCCATCAGCGCCGACACCAGCAGGTCACCGAAGGCGTAGGCGTAGACGTAGAAGGGCGCGTGCACGAAGTGGCTGACATAGGTCCAGTAGTGCTCGTAGCCCGCGTTCAGCCGCACCGCCGGGCCGAGGCTCTCGCCCATGACCTCCAGCCAGAGCTGGCCGATCTGCTCGGCCGAAAGCTCGCCCTGCAGCCGATCGGCGTGGAAGCGGGTCTCGAAGCGGTGGAAGGCGATCTGGCGGAAGACGGTGTTCAGCGCGTCCTCTATCTTGCCGGCCAGCAGCGCCCGCCGGTCTGCAGGCGTGGCGTCGGCCAGCAGCCGCTCGAACACCAGCCCCTCGCCGAAGATCGACGCGGTCTCCGCCAGCGTCAGCGGTGTATCCGCGAGCAGGGTGCCAAGCGGCGCGGCCAGGGTCTGGTGCACGGCGTGGCCGAGCTCGTGGGCGAGGGTCAGCACGTCGCGCCGCTCGCCCATGAAGTTCATGAAGACGTAGGGGTGCTTGTCGGCGGACACGGGATGCGAATAGGCCCCCGACGCCTTGCCCGGCCGAGGCCGGGCGTCGATCCAGGACTGGTCGAAGAAGCGCCGCGCCTTGTCGGCGAAGGCGGGCGCCAGGCCGCTGAAGGCGTTCAGCACCATGTCCTGCGCCTCCGCCCAGCTGTAGCGGCGCGCGCTCTCCTGGTTCAACGGCGCATTGCGGTCCCAGTAGTCCAGCACGTCCTTGCCGAGGATCTTGGCCTTGAGCGCGTAGTAGCGGTGGGAGACGCGGGGATAGGCCGCCACCACGGCGGCCTCCAGGGCGTCCACGGCCTCGGCGTCCACCTCATTGGCGATGTGGCGGGGCTGGGCGGGGGTCGAGAACTTCCGCCAGCGATCCTCCACCTGCTTCTCAAAGGCCACGGTGTTCAGACAGAGGCCGAGGATCGGCGCGGACTGGTCCAGCGCCTTGGCGAGGGCGGCGGCGGCGGCGGCGCGGCGGGCGGGCAGGGGATCGGACAGCCGGTTCAAGGCCTCGGACAGGGTGAGGCTGTCGCCGTCGACGCTCACCGCCAGGCGTGCGAGGGTCTCGTCGTACAGGCGGCTCCAGTTGGCGACCGCCGGGCCGCGATCGACCAGCAGCCGCTCCAGATCGGGCGTCAGCTCATGCTCGCGCGACAGGCGCACGCGCCGTATCCAGGGCCGCCAGCGCGCCGCGGCGGGGTGGGCCTTGAACGCCCCCTCGATCTCCCAGTCCTCGAGCTTGTTGAGCTCCAAGGTAAGGAAGACGGTGTCGGCGGAGATCGCGGCTTCGCGGGCGCGCAAATCACTCTCGAACTTGGCCCAGGCCGGATCGTCGCGGGCGACCGAGGCGGACAGGCTGGCGTAGGCCGCCGGCGCGCTCAGCAGGTTGGTGAAACGCTCCGTCAGGGTCATGGCCTGGGCGATCAGCAGCCCCAGTCGCTCAGCGTTGGCGCGCGCGCCGACGAAGGCGCCTTTCAGTCGCACCAGGTCGTCCACGGCCGTGCGGGCGGCCTTCAGGTCGGCGTCGATGGCCGGATCGGCGGCCGCCCGGTAGAGGTCGGCGAGGCTCCATTCGGGCGCGTCCGCAGAAAGGGCTTCGGGCGCTTGCACATGCACGGTCATGGCCGTCCTATGGCCCGCGACCGAGACCGGATCAACGCGCATCAAAGCTTCGCCGTTGGCGATCTCTCCGCCCTGAGCCCTTGCTGACACATGCCCTGCGACGCCGCATCCCGCGAGCCCTTCACCGCCACCGTCCTGACCATGTTCCCCGACGCCTTTCCAGGCCCGCTCGGCGTCAGTCTGATCGGCGCATCCTGGCGTGAGCAGGGGCTCTGGAGCCTGGAGACGGTGGACATTCGCGCCTTTTCCAAGGATAAGCGCGGCTTCCTCGACGACACCCCTGCGGGCGGCGGCGCGGGACAGGTGCTGAAGGCGGACGTCATCGCATCCGCGCTCGATTCCATCGGGCGCGGCGGACGGCCGCTTTTGTGCATGAGCGCCAGGGGACGGCCCCTGACCCAGGCGCATGTACGGGAGTGGGCGGCCGGGCCGGGCGTCATCGTCCTGTGCGGCCGGTTCGAGGGGGTGGACCAGCGGGTGCTCGGCGCCCGCGGGTTCGAGGAGGTCGCCGTCGGCGACGCGGTTCTCGCCGGTGGCGAGGCGGCGGCGATGGTGGTGATCGAGGCGTGCGTGCGGCTGGTTCCCGGAGTGCTCGGGGCGGCGGCGTCGCTCGCCGACGAGAGCTTTGAGGACGGGCTGCTCGAACATCCGCAGTACACGCGACCGCGGAATTTCGAGGGGCTGGACATCCCCGAGGTCCTGCTCTCCGGCGACCACGGGCGCATCGCCCGCTGGCGGCAGGCGATGCGGGAAGAGACGACGCGGGAGCGGCGGCCGGATCTTTGGGCCGCCCATCTCGCCCATCAACAGGCAAGGGGCGGCTGAAGCCCTACAACGGAAGGACTTGAGACCATGAACATCCTGCAGACCCTGGAAGCCGAAGAGGCCGCCCGGCTGATCGAGAAGCGCGGCGGCGTGCCGGACTTCCAGCCCGGCGACACCCTTCGCGTCAACGTCCGCATCAAGGAGGGCGAGCGCGAGCGCGTCCAGGCCTTCGAGGGCGTGTGCATCGCCCGGGCCGGCGGCGGCGTGCAGGAGAACTTCACCGTCCGCAAGATCAGCTTCGGCGAGGGCGTGGAGCGGGTCTTCCCCACCGTCTCCCCCAACATCGAGTCCATCGAGGTCAAGCGCCGCGGCGCCGTGCGCCGCGCCAAGCTCTACTACCTGCGCGACCGCCGCGGGAAGTCGGCCCGCATCGCCGAACGCCAGCTCGGCGTCGGCGGCAAGGGCGAAGCGAAGGAATAGCGCTTCGGCCGCCGAAAGGAGATCCCTCTCCCCGCCGGGGAGAGGGCAGGGTGAGGGGAACCGCCGCGATACCCCATGGCCAAAGTCGAACTCACAAACCGCGCCCGAACGCTCCGCGCCACGCAGACGGGGGTCGAGGGCCTACTCTGGGGCCGTCTGCGTAGCCGCCGCCTTTGCGGCTGGAAGTGGAAACGCCAAGTCCCGCGTGGTCCCTACATCGTCGACTTCTTCTGCGCCGACGCGGCGCTCGTCGTCGAACTCGACGGCAGCCAGCATGCGGATCGTATAGCTTACGATGACCGGCGAACCGCCTACCTGGAAAGCCTCGGCCTGAACGTCCTGCGCTTCTGGAACATGGACGTGATCGAGAACCTCGACGGCGTCTGCGAGACGATCGCGGCGGCGGTTCCTCTCACCCAACCCTCTCCCCGGAGGGGAGAGGGTTAAGAAGGACAGTGGTCGCTGATCATCGACAAAACCCTCTCCCCGCCGGGGAGAGGGCAGGGTGAGGGGAACCGCCGCGCCACGCCCTCAGCTCGACAGTCCCACCTCGGTCGCGTGCTCCGCCAGCAGGGTGAAGCTCTCCGGCGTCACGTCGGCGAAGCCGCCCTGGATGGTGAAGATGCGCCGCGTGGCGCCGTCCCGGACCACCACTTCGCCGGACCGCAGCGTGGTCATGAATGGCGCATGGCCGGCCAGCACGCCCATGTCGCCCTCCGTTCCCGGCGCATCGACCTGGTCGACCTCGCCGGCGTAGAGCTCGCGCTCGGGGGAGACGAGGGAGAAGTGGAACTTGGCCATCACGCCCCCGCCGCCAGCTTCTCCGCCTTGGCCACCGCCTCCTCGATCACGCCGACCATGTAGAAGGCGGCTTCGGGCAGGTGGTCATACTGGCCGTCGCAGATGGCCTTGAAGGAGCGGATGGTGTCGGGCAGCTCGACAAACTTGCCGGGCTGGTTGGTGAACTGCTCGGCCACGAAAAAGGGTTGCGACAGGAAGCGCTGGATCTTGCGGGCGCGGGAGACGACGAGCTTGTCCTCTTCGGACAGTTCGTCCATGCCGAGGATGGCGATGATGTCGCGCAGCGACTTGTAGGATTGCAGGATTTCCTGAACTCTGCGCGCCACGCCGTAATGCTCTTCGCCGATGACGTTGGGGTCCATGATGCGCGAGGTGGAGTCCAGCGGGTCCACGGCCGGGAAGATGGCTTGGGCGGCGATCTCGCGCGACAGGTTGGTCGTCGCGTCCAGGTGAGCCATGGAGGTGGCCGGCGCCGGATCGGTGAAGTCGTCGGCCGGAACGTAGATCGCCTGGATGGAGGTGATCGAGCCCTTGTTGGTGGAGGTGATCCGCTCCTGCAGGTTGCCCATCTCGCTGGCCAGGGTCGGCTGGTAGCCCACCGCCGACGGGATGCGGCCGAGCAGCGCCGACACTTCGGAGCCCGCCTGCGTGAAGCGGAAGATGTTGTCCACGAAGAACAGCACGTCCTGGCCCTTGTCGCGGAAGTCCTCCGCGACCGTCAGGCCGGTCAGCGCCACGCGGGCGCGGGCGCCGGGCGGCTCGTTCATCTGGCCGTAGACCAGCGCGCACTTGGAGCCCTCGCCGCCGCCCTTCTTGTTGACGCCGCCCTCGATCATCTCGTGGTAGAGGTCGTTGCCCTCGCGGGTGCGCTCGCCCACGCCCGCGAACACCGAATAGCCGCCGTGCGCCTTGGCGACGTTGTTGATCAGTTCCATGATGAGCACGGTCTTGCCCACCCCGGCGCCGCCGAACAGGCCGATCTTGCCGCCCTTGGCGTAGGGGGCCAGCAGGTCCACGACCTTGATGCCGGTCTCCAGGATCTGCGCCTCGGTGGCCTGCTCGGCGTAGCTCGGGGCCGGCTGATGGATGGAGCGCAAGCCGGATGACGTGACGGGGCCTGCCTCGTCGACCGGCTCGCCGATCACGTTCATGATGCGCCCGAGCGTTCCCTCGCCCACCGGAACACGGATCGGCGACCCGGTGTCGGTGACCTCCTGGCCGCGCGTCAGCCCCTCGGAAATGTCCATGGCGATGCAGCGCACGGTGTTCTCGCCCAGGTGCTGGGCCACTTCGAGCACGAGGCGGTTGCCGTTGTTGCTGGTTTCCAGGGCGTTCAGAATCGCGGGCAGGTGCTCGTCGAATTTGACGTCCACCACCGCGCCGATCACCTGGGCGATGCGCCCCGTGGGCAGGTTGCTCTGCGGGCCGGGGCTCGTCGGGGTCGCGTAGCTCACGTCAGACATGATCTCGTTCCGTTGCTCGGGCGCCGGGACGCCGCAATCTTCCAAGTCTCGTCGCCTCGGCAAGGTTCACGGCCCGTCTTGGGCTTGAACCCTGCCGTCCGTCGGCCCCGCCCCGGTCTAAAGGGCTTCGGCGCCGGAGATGATTTCGATCAATTCCTTGGTGATCATGGCCTGACGCGACCGGTTGTAGGTCTGCGTCTGGCGCTTGATCATGTCGCCCGCGTTGCGGGTGGCGTTGTCCATCGCGCTCATGCGGGCGCCCTGTTCGGAGGCGGCGTTCTCGAGCAGAGCGCGGAAGATCTGGATGGCGATGTTGCGCGGCAGCAGGGCTTCGAGGATCTCGCCCTCGTCGGGCTCGTACTCGTAGGCCGCGGCCGACGCCTCGCCTTCGGGACGCGCGGGGATTTCCGCCGGGATCAGGCGCAGCGCGGTCGGCGTCTGGCTGATCACGGACCGGAAGCGCGAGAAGAACAGCGTGCAGACGTCGAAGTCACCCGCATTGAACATGCCGATCACCTTGCGGGCGATCGGGTCGGCGTCGCCGAAGCCGAGGCGCTTGACCTCGCGCAGGTCGACCACGTCGACGATCTGCTCGCCGAACTGCCGGCGGAGCTGGTCGTTGCCCTTCTTACCCACGCAGATGATCTTGACCGTCTTGCCCTCCGCCATCAGCCGCTGCGCGTGGTCCCGCGCGAGCCGGACGATGGACGAGTTAAAGGCGCCACACAGCCCGCGCTCCGCCGTGCAGACGAGCAGCAGGTGCGTCCGGTCCTGACCGTTGCCGGCGAGCAGCGCGGGAGCCTGGGTTCCCGCGCCGATCCCGCCCGCGAGATTGGCCAGCACGCGCTCCATGCGCTCGGCATAGGGCCGCGCCGCCTCCGCGGCCGATTGCGCGCGGCGCAGCTTGGCGGCCGCGACCATCTGCATGGCCTTGGTGATCTTCTGGGTGGATTTGACCGACGAAATCCTGTTCCGAAGGTCTTTCAAGGACGGCATGGGTGACCCTGACCTTCTGGCTTACGCGAACGCCTTGGCGTAGCCGTCGACCACGCCCTTGAGCTTGCCCGCCGTGTCGTCGGACAGGTCCTTGGAGGTGCGGATCGTGTCGAGCACGGCCGAGTGCTGCGAGCGCAGCAGCGACAGCAACCCGTCCTCGAAAGCGCGGATGCGGTTGACCGGCACGGGGTCGAGGTAGCCGTTCACCCCGGCGTAGATCACCGCCACCTGCTCCTCCATCTTGAGGGGCGAGAACTGCGGCTGCTTGAGCAGTTCGGTCAGCCGCGAGCCGCGGTTGAGAAGCCGCTGCGTCGTGGCGTCGAGGTCGGAGCCGAACTGCGCGAAGGCCGCCATCTCGCGGTACTGGGCGAGCTCGCCCTTGATGCGGCCCGCGACCTTCTTCATGGCCTTGGTCTGCGCCGAGGAGCCCACGCGCGACACCGACAGGCCGACGTTCACGGCCGGGCGGATGCCCTGGTAGAAAAGGTCGGTTTCCAGGAAGATCTGGCCGTCGGTGATCGAGATCACGTTGGTGGGGATGTAGGCCGACACGTCGTTGGCCTGCGTCTCGATGATGGGCAGGGCCGTCAGCGAGCCGCTGCCGTTCGCCTCGTTGAGCTTGGCGGAACGCTCCAGCAGGCGGGAATGCAGGTAGAAGACGTCGCCCGGATAGGCTTCGCGACCCGGCGGGCGGCGCAGCAGCAAGGACATCTGCCGATAGGCGACCGCCTGCTTGGACAGGTCGTCGTAGGTGATGAGCGCGTGCATGCCGTTGTCGCGGAAATACTCGCCCATCGTGCAGCCCGCGAAGGGGGCCAGAAACTGCATGGGGGCGGGATCAGACGCGGTCGCGGCTACCACGATGGAATAGTCCATCGCGCCGTGCTCCTCGAGCACCTTGACGAACTGCGCCACGGTCGAGCGCTTCTGGCCGATGGCGACGTAGACGCAGTAGAGCTTCTGGCTCTCGTCGTCGCCCATGTTGATCGGCTTCTGGTTCAGCATCGCGTCGAGCGCGATGGCGGTCTTGCCGGTCTGCCGGTCGCCGATGATCAGTTCCCGTTGGCCGCGGCCCACAGGAATGAGTGCGTCCACGGCCTTGAGGCCGGTCGCCATCGGCTCGTTCACGGACTTGCGCGGGATGATGCCGGGCGCCTTCACGTCCACGCGGGCGCGGCGGGTCGCGTTGATCGGGCCCTTGCCGTCGATGGGATTGCCGAGCGCGTCGACCACGCGGCCGAGCAGTTCCTTGCCGACCGGCACGTCCACGATCGCGCCGGTGCGCTTCACCGTCTGGCCTTCGCCGATCTCGCGGTCGGAGCCGAAGATCACG
>CAXTEX010000010.1:0-3103 GCA_964243445.1 uncultured Caulobacteraceae bacterium
CCCTATCCGGTGAAGATGGAGCCGAACCTGGTGGTGGAATACTACGCCTCATAAGCCCTGATCTTTGGAGGCCCGGCTGAGCCCTCACCCTTCCCTCTCCCCGACGGGGAGAGGGTGTGGAGAGTGCAGCGTCAGGGATGAACCCTTTCCTAGGCGGGGAGAGGGTTGGGTGAGGGGCCAAGCCGCCTCTCATGCGATCCCTCGTCCCGCGCCTCCCGGCTCCCCATCTGCCCGACATGCCTGAACTCCCCGAGGTCGAGACCGTGCGCCGGGGTCTGGCGCCCCATCTTGCCGGCGCGCGTCTGGTCCATGTGGAGCAGCGCCGCCCCGACCTGCGCTTCCCCTTTCCCGAACGGTTCGCCGAACGCCTGACCGGCGCGCGGGTGCTGGCGTTGGAGCGGCGGGCCAAGTATCTGCGCGCGGCGCTCGACACGGGCGAGACCCTGGTCTGCCACCTCGGCATGAGCGGCCGCTTCCTGGTGGAGGACGCAGCGCCTGGGCGTTTTGTCCACGCCGCGGGCGATGATCCCAAGCACACCCATGTGGTGCTGCGGACCGAGGCGGGCGTCACCGTATCCTTCAACGACGCACGCCGCTTCGGCTACATGGACCTGATCGCGACGGAAGCGCTCGACCGCCATCCCTGGTTCGCAGGGCTGGGTCCTGAGCCCCTCGGCCCCGCCTTTGGTCCCGGAGCGCTGGCCGACGCCTTCGCCGGACGTCGCCAGAGCGTCAAGGCGACCCTGCTGGACCAGCGCGTCGTGGCGGGGCTCGGCAACATCTACGTATGCGAGGCGCTGCACCGTTCGGCCATCCATCCCGAGCGGCCCGCGGGCGAGGTCTCGCCGGCGAGGCTGAAGCGGCTGGCGGTCCAGATCGTGGCGACGCTGGAGGAGGCGGTCGCGGCCGGCGGCTCCACGCTTCGCGATTACCGCACCGCGGAAGGCTCGCTCGGCTACTTCCAGCACGCCTTCAAGGTCTACGGTCGGGAGGACGACCCCTGCACCCGGCCGCGCTGCCGCGGCGTGGTGCGCCGCCTGGTGCAGTCCGGCCGCTCCAGCTTCTTCTGTCCGACGTGTCAGGCCTGACGAGGCGATCGCCCGACCTCAGGCGAGGCGTCAGAGCCGCAGGTGGACGCCTCGCCGGTGGAGCGGCCAGAGCGCCAGGGTGATCAGGGCCAGCATGCCGACCGCGCAGGCGAGAGAGGCGAGATAAGGCTCCGGAATCAGCCGCAGCATGAGGTGGTCGCCCCAGGTCTGCGGCGTGACGGGCGCGCCGGCCTCCCTCAGCCAGGCGAAGCCGCTGAGCCGGCTCAGCACCGTCGCGAGCCCGAAGGCCAGGATGGCGTTAGCGCCCAGGATGCGCAGGGGCGCCATCAGCCGTCTCGCCAGTGAAGATCGCACCAGGATCGCCGCTGCGGCCAGGCCAAGGGTCGAGACGCCCCCGCTGAACAGGGCGAAACTGCTGGTCCACAAGCGCTTGTTGATGGGGAACAGCGGGTCGAGGGCGAGACCAGAGGCCACCAGAAACAGCCCTGCGGCGGCCGTCAGGGCCACCGCACGCTCCGGCCGCCTCCGCCAGGCCTCCGCCACGAGCACGCCGAACAGCACGTCCACCGTCGCCGGCAAGGTGGAGAGCAGGCCCTCGGGATCATAGGTCGGCGGCCCGCCCGGGACGGCGGTCGCCAGCGGCCAGAGGTGTGCGGGCGTGAAAACCGTCCGGTCCACATAGGCGGGCAGGCTGCCGACGGCGTCGAGCCGTCCGGGGCCGAAGCCCGGAACCGGCGTGACCGCGAGGAGCAGCCAGTAGCCGAGCAGGATGGCCCCGCCCGCCAGGACGAGGGCGCGCCCGTTTACCCGCCGCGCTCCGCCGGCCTCGACGCGCGCCGTGCCGAAGGCCAGAGCCGCCGCCAGGGCGTAACAGAGGCCGATCCGCTGCAAGATGCCGGGAAAGCGCAGGGTCTCCAGGCCTCCGTGGCCGGGAAAATGGGCCCCAGCCGAGATGGCGAGATTGTAGGTGGCCTCAAGCCCCAGGCCGAGCGCGACGAGGGCGAGCGCCCGGCGAGCCGTGCGTCTCCAGACACGTGCACGGGCAGCCGGATCGCCCATGGCCCGCTCGAACGAGAGGCCGAGCGCCATGCCGACGCTGAACAGAAAGGCCGGGAAGACCATGTCGGCCACAGTCCAGCCGTTCCAGTAGGCGTGACGAAGCTCGCCATAGGTGTAGGCCCAGTCGCCCGGCATCGTCACCAGCAGCATTCCGGCCACCGCCGCCCCCCTCAGCACGTCCAGGGCGGGCAGGCGCGAGGCGGCCGGGTCGGTCATGACGGCGATCCTGTCTCGCGCCCTGCGCCGTCGCAAGCTCTCCGCCAGGATCCGCTCTCCCTGGCGTGACGACCACGCGAGAGCGAAGACACGATCTTGCACAGGCGCTTCAGTGAACTTCCCCAAGAGGCTCGTCGCAAAGGAGGCGCCACGGAGAGCCGCCCGTGTTCGAAGTCCCGCCACAACCAGCCCAAGGATCGGTCGTCCAGGAGCCAGACTATAGACGTCAGCGTCTGCAGGTCATCGAAGCCCTGGGCGAAGCGGCGACCGTAGAGACGCCTGAAGTCACCGACGGTCCGATCGCCATGTTTCATGCACAGGCGGCTGGCCTTGTCGCGGTACCGACCTCCCATGCAGGGCTGCGCCACTCGATCCGCCGGAGATGATAACGTTCACGGCGCGACCATCACGCCTTTTCATCGACGTCTAACTTGATCTAGGAACAATAGGTTTCAAGGACTGAGGTTCTGACAGCAGGCTAAGACATACCTTGCTGCACTCCACTACGCCGTCTTTCTAGATTACTATATGTTACCTACCCATGAGCGTACGCTTGGTGCGATTTGCACTTGCCCCGTCCGGTTCAGTGTGTGTAGGTGACACGTGGTGATCCGCGCAATAAGCCGCTGGGACAAGCATATCCGAGCCGCACGTAGTAACGAGCGGTGTTGGCGGGCGCAATGTCAATTCACAACATCTATCCAGTTGATTACTGTAGTCGGCGGTGGCGGAGTGCCTTTTCTATGATGGCGGGTGAGGCGATAGAATTGCGATACAGG
>CAXTEX010000010.1:3113-34922 GCA_964243445.1 uncultured Caulobacteraceae bacterium
AATGCAGCCTCCGCCCGGGGCGCCAACCTTGATCTCAGCCGCCAAGCGGGACGGCTGTCCGCCCGAGGTCGTTCTCGTCGGGGCCGGTCCCGGGGGGCTTGCGTCGGCCCTGCTCCTGGCTGCGGCCGGCGTCAAGGTCGTGCTCTTCGAGCGGGATGGGGTCGTCGGCGGCCGAACGCAGACCTTCACCACGCCGGAGGGCTATCGCTTCGACCTTGGACCGACCTTTTTCCTCTATCCCAAGGTGCTCTCGCAGATCTTCGCGGCGTGTGGCGAACGGCTGGAGGACCACGTCGAACTGAAGCGGCTGGACCCGCAGTATCGGCTGGTGTTCGAGGGCGACGGCGAACTCCTGGCGACGCCTGATGTGGAGAAACTCACCTCGGAGATCGCCAAGATCGCGCCGGATGACGCCAAGCAGGTCGACCGTTTCTTCGCCCATGGGCGCGCCAAGCTGAAGCTGTTCGAGCCGGTGCTCGAGCAGGCCTTCCACACCAAACGCTCCCTGGCCTCCATGGCCATGCTTGCGGCCCTGCCCAAGCTGCAGCCGTTCACGACCGTCGACGGGGAGCTGCGGCGCTTCTTCAAGGATCCGCGGGTCCGGCTCGCCTTCTCGTTCCAGACCAAATACCTTGGCATGTCGCCGTTCCAGTGCCCCAGCCTGTTCTCGATCCTGAGCTTCCTGGAATACGAGCATGGCGTGTACCACCCGGTGGGCGGCTGCGGCGCGGTGTCGGAGGCCATGGCCGCCCTGGCCCGGCGCATGGGCGTGGACATCCGCCTGAACACGCCCGTGGAGCGCGTCATCTACGAGGGCGGCGAAGCGCGCGGCGTCGTCGTCGGCGGTCGCGAGGTCCGCGCCGACGCGGTGGTGGTCAACGCCGATTTCGCCAACGCCATGCCCAAGCTCGTGCCCGAGGCGGCCCGGCCGCGCTGGCGCGACCGCAAGATCGAGGCGGCCCGGCTCTCCTGTTCGACCTTCATGCTCTATCTCGGCATCGAAGGGTCGCTGCCGCCCGAGGTGGCGCACCACAACATCCTGCTCGCCAAGGACTACGCCCGCAACATCGGCGAGATCGCCGGAGGCGTGCTGTCGGAGGAGCCCTCCCTCTATCTGCAGCACGCCGGCTACACCGACGGCGGCATGGCGCCCCCGGGCGGGACGAGTTTGTACATTCTTGCTCCCGTGCCCAATCTGCGGTCCGGCATCGACTGGGAGACGGAGCAGGGCCGGTTCCGCGATCTCGTGCTCGACCGGCTGAAACTGCTCGGCCTGCCCGATATCCGGGAGCGCATCCGCTACGAGCGGATCGTCGACCCGCGGGACTGGCGCGACCAGTTCTCGGTCTATGAAGGCGCCACCTTCAACCTGTCGCATGACCTTCGACAGATGCTGTTCTTCCGGCCGCATAACCGCTTCGGTCACGGCCTCTATCTGGTGGGCGGAGGCACCCATCCGGGCTCGGGTCTGCCGGTGATCTTCGAGGGCGCGCGCATCACCTCGCGCCTGCTGCTCGAAGACCTGTCAAAGGCGGCAGGGCGCCCCGGGCGTTCCGGACGCGAAGCCGCCGCCAGGGTCGAGACGCCGGCCCCGCTTCCCATGGCCGCTCGCGAGATCGTCCAGGAGGGCGCACGATGAACGCTCACGCAAGCTTTCCCCCCCGCCGGATCGCCGTGGTCGGCGGCGGGCTGGGCGGCCTCGCCGCGGCCTGCGTGGCCAGCGCCCGCGGTCACGACGTCACCCTCTATGAGAAGAACGGCTGGCTCGGCGGCAAGGCGGCCCTGCTGGAGGAGGACGGGTTCCGCTTCGACATGGGCCCGACCATCCTGACCGTGCCCGCGGTGCTGGACCGCATCTTCGCGGAGGGCGGCAAGCGCACGTCCGACTACCTCGACCTGCGCCGGCTGGACCCGCAATGGCGCTGTTTCTTCGACGGCGGCGATCGCATCGACCTGTTGGCGGACGAGACCGCCATGGCGGCGGAGATGGAGCGTTTCGCCCCCGGCCAGGCGGCGGGGGAGGGCTACAAGGCTTTCCTGGCGGTCTCCAAGCAGCTGCACGAGGTCAGCGACCGCTTCTTCTTCTGGAAGGCGGTGGAGGATCTGTTCGACACCATTGACATGCGCGCCAACATGAACCCGTCGACCCTGCGCGACGTGATCTCCCTGCGCATGCACGCCACCGTCGCCAGCACCATCCGCGGCAAGGTGCGCGACGATCGCCTGGCCCAGATGCTGGACCATTTCGTCCAATACGTCGGCTCCTCGCCCTATGGCGCGCCGGCCGTGCTCTGCGCCATCGCCCACATGCAGACCGCCCAGGGCGTCTGGTACCCCATAGGCGGCACGCGCGCGGTGGCCGAGGGCCTGACGCGCTTCGCCGAGGAGAACGGGGCCAGCTTCCGCGCCGGCTTGGACGTGCAGGGGCTCGAGATGGACGGCGCCCGGGTGATCGGCGTTCGCACAGCGCGCGGGGTCGAACGCTACGACTCGGTGATCTCCAACATGGACGCCGTGCGGACCTACCGGGAGCTGATCGGCGGGGAGATCGGCGCGGCGCATGCCCGGCGCAAGTTCGAGCCGGCCTGTTCAGGCGTCGTGCTCTATCTTGGCCTCAAGCAGCGCTACGAGCATCTGCTGCACCACAACTTCGTCTTCTCCCGCGATCCGAAGGAGGAGTTCGACGCCATCTATCGGCGCGGCGAGCCGGCGCCCGACCCCACCGCCTACGTCTGCGCGCCCTCGAGCACCGAGCCGGGCGTGGCGCCGGCGGGCGGCGAGGCGCTGTACGTGCTCGTGCACACGCCCTATCTGCGTCCCCACCACGACTGGCGTTCGGGCGAGCTCTATCCGCATTACCGGCAGGTGATCCTCGACAAACTGAAGTCGGCGGCCGGGCTGGAGGACATCGAGGACCGCATCGTCTTCGAGCGGCATCTCACGCCGCAGGACATCCACGAGCGCTACCGCGTGCTTAACGGCGCGATCTACGGCCTCGCCAGCCACGGACGCATGATGGGCGCCTTCAAGCCCGGTAATCGGTCGCGCACGGTGCAGGGCCTGTATCTCGCCGGCGGCGCGGCGCACCCGGGGCCGGGCATGCCCATGGTGATGATGTCGGGCTGGATCGCCGCCGACGCCATGGACCAGGACGCCGGCGCCGTCCGACAGGCGACGCATGTCTGAGACGCTGTCGCCCCGCGAGCCGCTGCGGCCCCGGGCGATGAGGTCGACGGCTTGAGCTTGCGAGGCGTAGGCGACCGCGGCGCGCCGGCGCGCGCTGCGCTCGCCGCGCGGTCTCCCCTGCTGATGCGCGTCTTCGCCAAGCTGTTCGAGCGCGACTTGGTCAGAACCTTCCATGCCGTGCGCTGTTCGGGGCCTGTCCCCTCCGGTCCCGGGCCGCTGGTCATCTTCACCAATCATCCCTCCTGGTGGGACGGGGAGGTCTTCGTCTGGCTCGGCGCGGCGATGTTCTCCGATCGACGCGGTTTCGCGCCGATCGAGGCGGCGATGCTGGAGCGCTATCGTTTCTTTCGCCGGCTCGGCGGCTTCGGCGTGGCGCCGGGATACGCCGGGGCCTCGGCCTTCCTGGCGATCGGCGAAGCCGTGCTGGGGCTCGACGACGGACTGCTGTTCGTCAACGCCGAAGGCCGTTTCCGCGACGTGCGCGAGCGGCCGGTCCAGGTGGCGCCGGGCCTGGCGCACCTGGCCAGGCGAGTCCCCGCCGCCCGCTTTGTGCCGCTCGCCATCGAATACGCTTTCTGGGACGAGCGCCGGCCGAACCTGCTGCTGCGTTTCGGCGAGCCCGTCTCGATCGACCCCGCCCGATCCGCCGCGTCCGCCGCGCTGAGCCGGGCGCTGGGCGAGACCATGGACGCGCTCGCGGCCGACGCCGTGGCCCGCGACCCGGCGCGCTTCAACACGCTTCTGGCCGGAAGGACTAGGATCAACCCGGTCTATGACGGCTGGCGGCGCGCCCGGGCGCTGGTCCAGGGCCGCCGCTTCGACCCGGCCCATGGCGTCGGCGCCAAGGCCGCGGCGCAATGATCCTCCTGGCCCTTCTGCTGCTCGTCCTCGCCGCCCTTCCCACCGTCATGACGTTCGTCAACCTTGCGGCGCTGCGTCCGCCCGCCCCCGCGCCGGTCGGCGCGCGGGTGGCGATCCTGATCCCCGCGCGCGACGAGGAGGCCGGCATCGCCGCCTGCGTGGAGAGCGCGCTGGCCTCGACCGGGGTGGCGCTCGAGGTGATCGTGCTCGACGACCACTCGACCGACGCCACCGCCGCGATCGTCGCGCGGTTGGCCGACGCCCATCCTCGCCTGCGGCTGGTCGAGGCCCCGCCGCTGCCGACGGGCTGGTCGGGCAAGCAGCACGCCTGCCATGTGCTGAGCGGCCTCGCCGACGCGCCGGTGCTGCTGTTCCTGGACGCCGACGTGCGCCTCCAGCCCGACGCCGCGGCCAGGCTCGCCGGAGCGCTGGCGGAGGTGGACCTGGTCAGCGGCGTGCCGCGCCAGCGGATGGAGAGCCTAGCCGAACTGCTGATCATCCCAATGATCAACATGCTGCTGCTCGGCTACCTGCCGATCCCCTTGTCGCGCCGGGACCCGCGTCCTTCGCTGGCGGCGGCCTGCGGTCAGATGATCGCGGTGCGCGCCGACGCCTACGCCCGCGCCGGCGGGCACGCCGGCATCCGGGCCAGCCTGCACGACGGCCTGACCCTGCCGCGGTCGTTCCGCGCCGCAGGCCTGCGCACCGACCTGGTCGCGGGATCGGACCTCGCCACCTGCCGCATGTACGCCGGATGGCGTGCGGTGGTGCGCGGGACCACCAAGAACGCCACCGAAGGGCTGGCCAAGCCGGTCGCCCTGCCGATCTGGACGCTGCTGCTGCTCGGCGGCCATGTGGCGCCCTGGGTCCTGCTGGTCTCAGCCGTCGGCCGTGGCCAGTCCATCGCCGCCGCCCTCGCCGCTCTCGCCTGCGCGGGACCGCTCATGGCGCGCCTGGCGCAGGGCGTCCGCTGCCGCGAGCCGCTGCTGGCGGCGCTGCTGAACCCGTTCGCCGTCGTCCTGCTCCTCGCCTTGCAATGGCTGGCGCTGCTACGCAAATCGGCGGGGCGACCGGCGATGTGGCGAGGCCGCAGCTATCCCGCGGAGGCTTGAGGCCATGTTGACCCAGAGCAAGGCGGCGGAGGCGCTTCGGCGACTGCGCGAGGCCCAGGCCCGGGACGGCGACGTCCCGATCGAGCGGCGGCGCGAGGCGTTGCGCGCCCTGCGCAAGCTGGTGACGACGGAGGCCGAGACCTTCGCCGCGGCCATCGCGCAAGACTTCGGCAAACGGTCCTGGCACGAGACCATGATCAGCGAGATCGGCGTGGTGATCGCCGCGATCGATCACGCCCTGCCGCGCCTGGCCCGCTGGACCCGGCCCGAGCGCGTCCCCGTCGGCTGGCGGTTCTGGCCGGCGCGGGCGCAGGTGCTCAAGCAGCCGCTAGGCGTCGTAGGCGTCATTGCCCCCTGGAACTACCCCGTGCAGCTCGCCCTCTCGCCCCTCGTCGGGGCCTTGGCCGCGGGGTGTCGCGTGGTGCTGAAGCTCTCTGAGCACACGCCCCGGACCGCGACCGCCCTGTGCGCCGCCGTGGCGCGTCACCTCGACCCCGACCTGGTCCTCGCCGTCGAGGGCGGAGCTGAACTGGCGGCGGAGATGTCGGGGCTGGCCTTCGACAAGCTGCTGTTCACCGGCTCGACCCAGACCGGACGGCGTGTGGCGCGGGCCGCCGCCGAGACCCTGACGCCCCTGGTGCTGGAGCTCGGCGGCAAGTCGCCCGCCATCATCGATCCCTCAGCCGACCTGAAGCAGGCGGCGACCGACATCGTCGCCGGCAAGCTGCTGAACGCGGGCCAGACCTGCGTGGCGCCGGACTATGTGCTGCTGCCCCGCGCCGCCGTCGCCTCCTTCGTCGACGCCGCCAAGACGGCGGCGGCCAGGATGCGCCCCGATCCGGCCGGGCCCGACGTGACGGCGGTGTGCCGGCCTGCGGACCGCGATCGATTGGAACGGCTCGTCGCCGGTCTGGACCTCGTGCCGCTGATCGAGCCCGCCGGAGCGCGCGGCGTCTCGCCCTGCCTGGTCATAGACCCGCCCGAGACCTCCGAGCTGATGGCTGAGGAGATCTTCGGCCCGGTGCTGCCGCTCGTGCCCTACGACACGCTGGACGAAGTGTTCGCCTATCTCGACCGACGCCCTGCACCCCTGGCCCTCTATTGGTTCGGCCGGGACCAGGCCCGGCTCGCCTCCGTGCTGGCCCGCACCCGGTCCGGCGGTGTGGCGATCAACGACACGGTCCTGCAGGTCGCGGTCGAGGGCCTGCCCTTCGGCGGCGTGGGCCCCTCGGGGAGCGGCGCCTATCACGGTCGCGCCGGGTTCGAGACCTTCAGCCACAGCCGCGCGGTGTTCATCCAGTCGCGATGGTCCGGCGCGCGGCTGCTGCGCCCGCCTTACGGCAAGCTGGCCGAACGGGTGCTCGGCGGCATGATCGGCGGCGATCTCCGTCGCTGATCCTCGGCTCGCCGGCCACCTTTCGGGCCTGACCTGACGGTCAGCTGGCTTGGGCGGATGCGGCGAAGCCTGCGCTCCGCCGCCGCAGTCGCCTCAGCCGTGACTAGCCTTGGCGAAGTTCTCGCTGGCCTTCGACCAGTTCACCACGTTCCACCAAGCCTTCAGATAGTCGGGCCGGCGATTGTTGTAGGTGATGTAATAGGCGTGCTCCCAAACGTCGTTGCCAAGCACCGGGACGCCCTTCACCTTGGCGTCGTCCATAAGCGGGTTGTCCTGGTTGGGCGTGGAGCAGATGGTCAGCTCGCCGCTAGGCGTGGCCACAAGCCAGGCCCAGCCCGAGCCGAACTGGTTGGCGCCGGCGGTGTTGAACTTCTCCTTCATGGCGTCCAGCGAGCCGAAGGCGCCGTCGATGGCCGACTTCAGATCGCCGACCGGCTCGGAGCCGCCGCCGGGGGTCATGATCTCCCAGAAGAAGCTGTGGTTCCAATGTCCGCCGCCATTGTTGCGCACGACGGGAGGCAGCGAGGACACCTGCACCAGGATATCCTCGATCGCCTTGCCCTGGAGCGAAGCCGTCTCGGCGACGGCGCCGTTCAGCTTGTCCACATAGGCTTGATGGTGCTTGTCGTGGTGCAGCTTCATCGTCTGTTCGTCGATGGTGGGCTGCAGGGCGTCGTAGCCGTAAGGAAGCGACGGGACTTCGAAGGCCATGGGTCTTTTCCGATCTGATGCGGCCGCGCAGGGCGGCCTCTTCACTTAGTCCCTCCGCCGCGTGCGAGGTTCCTCCGCCCAACCACTCGGCTCGTGCAAGACGAGCCGCACGGCGCGCTCCCCGGGCCGACCCTGGGACGATCTTCTGACGTCTTCCCGCGGCGACGGCGATCGGGCTTGTCCCGCTTCGACCAGCCTGCGATCAGGTCGGGGAACCTGGAGCGGCGAGCGTGAACGACAAGATCCTGGTCTTCTACGGCTCCTACCGACGGGATCGGCAGGGTATCCGGCTGGCGCACTTCCTGCTTTCGGCCTTCGCGGCCCGGGGTGCGTCTCCTGAACTGATCGACGCCCAGGCTGTCGGCTTGCCGATGCTGGACCGCATGTACAAGGAACATCCCAAGGGCGAAGCGCCTGCTGCGATGGAGGCCCTGGCGCAGAAGATCAAGGCGGCGGACGCCTTCGTCTTCGTCGCCGGCGAGTACAACTGGAGCGTCCAGCCGGGACT
Organism: uncultured Caulobacteraceae bacterium; assembly: GCA_964243445.1. Lineage (GTDB taxonomy): Bacteria > Pseudomonadota > Alphaproteobacteria > Caulobacterales > Caulobacteraceae > CAHJWH01. Next base: position 10,888 of record CAXTEX010000010.1, read on the forward strand.
TAAGAACCTGACGGACCATTTCCTGGAAGAGTGGCTCTGGCGGCCGGCGGCGATCGCCAGCTACTCCGCCGGCCGCTACGCCGGGGTGCGCGCCGCGACGGCCTGGCATGGTATCCTGGCCGAGTTGGGTATGGTGGTGATCAGCAGCACCCTGGCCGTCGGCGGCGTCGAGCACGCGTTCGATGAAGGGGGTCGGCCAAGCGGCGACGGCGGCGCAGCCGTGACGGCCGCCTTTCCCCGCTTCGCCGACGATCTGGCCTGGTGGACGCAGGCCGCCCGCGCCCAGCATGCCCTGGCCAAGCCGCCTTATTAAGCAGCCGCCGTTGAAACGCGCCGATTTGAAGTCAGCGTTGACGAGCCCGTCTTCGGAGCAGGACTTTTCAAGCAAGCGACTGTTCGCCTTGTAAGGCGAGTTCTGGAGTTAGGCGAACGGCGGCCGACTGAGCAGCGCCGATCGCCTAAACAGAGAATACGCCGGGCCTCAAGGCCGCCCGGCTAGCCTGACAATCAAGCCGCCTTCTTGCGTCCACGGGTCTTGGCGGGCGCAGCCTCGGCCACAGGCTCGGGCGCAGGCGCCGCTTCCGTGGCGCCTTCGTTGGCCGCACGCCGGCCGAGCCCCAGCGTCTTGGCGAGGGAGGAGCGCTGCGCCGAGTAGTTCGCCGCCACCATCGGATAGTCCTTGGGCAGGCCGAACTCGGTGCGGTATTCGTCCGGCGTCATGCCGTTGGTGCTCAGATGCCGCTTCAGGCTCTTGTACTTCTTGCCGTCGAGCAGGCTGATCAGGAAGTCCGGCGTGATCGACTTCTTCACCGAGATCGCCGGCTCGCGCTTGGTCGGCTCTTCGACTTTCGGCGTCGTTGCGCCGGTCAGGGCGCCGTGCACCTGGGAGATCAGGGCCGGCAACTCGTCGGCCTTGATGCTGTTGTTGGAGACGTAGGCCGCGACGATATCCGCGGTGAAGCCGGTGAACTCGGCCTGGTTGGTTTCAGCCATTTGCTTTGAACCTTCATCAGCCGCAAATGTGCGGTGGCCCTCAGATGACGTGTTCGTCGCATGATGCAAGTGCAATATGTTCTTTTTGGCTGTATTAAGCCTGAAAGAGCTCGCCGACTTTCGATCAGGCCTGTTTCGACCATGAATACGAGCCGTCCGTCTTGTCGAAGCTGACGGCGGCGGGGTTGCTGTCGGCGTTCAAGCCTTGGCGGCGCTGTGCGGCGAGAAGGCCTTCTAGGCGCTTCGCGCTCTGGTTGGATGCGAGCATCATCGGCATCCGCACAGTCGCGCCTGGCGGAGGGGCGGCCTACGGCGCCGAGTCATCTGGCCTGCCTGTATCGCTGGTTCATGGGCGGGACCGCTCGTCTTGGCGAGACCGGATCATGAGCTGCCTCCATATCTCAAGAAGACTTCCGCGACGCCTGTAGCTGGCAGCCGGCCCGCCGGCGAGATCATCTGGGAGACGGAAAGCGGGCGCGGGGCGCCCGGCGCCGCGCCCACGGCTGCGCGCGCGAGACGGTGCGATCAACTTCCGCCCGCCTAGATTTCTACGCCGCCGAACAGGAGCGGCCGCGTCCCGCCCATCGGCGCGCCGCCTTAGGGGCCTGCGGCGACAGGACTCAGCCATGACGACGCCAGGCTGCGCGCGGGACCGCTATGATCGGGCGGAGCCGTTCTCCAGGGCCTCTCGCCCCGATCGGATGAAAGTGTCGCGTACATGCCTGCCCAGGGTCCATCGTCCGGCCGTCGTCTCCTTCTGCTGGCGTCGCTTGCCGCGGCGGCTGGATCGTCCGGGTGCAGTTCGCTGCTCACCGAGGGCGCCGGAGCCGGGGCCGGCATCGCGGGGGCCGGCATAGCGAGCGCGGTGACCCGGAACGCCGCAGTGACGTCGGGTATCGGTCTCGGGGTGAACGCCGCCGCCCTGGCCGGGGTTAAGGCCCTCGAGAAGCGCGTGCATCGCACCGAGCAGGAGCAGATCGCGGCGGCGGCTGGCCCTCTGGACGTCGGGGCCAGGGCGCAATGGATCTCCACCCCACGCGTGCCGATCGAGCGTACCGAGCACGGCGAGCTGACCGTCAGCCGATTGATCCAGGCGGGCGGCCTCGACTGCAAGGAGGTGGTCTTCTCCGTCGATCGGACCACGAAGGCGGGGCTGGACCGCGGCTTCTACACGACCACGGTCTGCCGCGACGGCGCGGTCTGGAAATGGGCGACGGCGGAGCCGGCGACGGCGCGTTGGGGAGCCCTGCAGTGACGCTCGGCGCACGGGGCGCGCCGGCGATCGCCGTGATCCTGGCCGCATCGCTCGGTCTGGGCGGCTGCACGAGCATCGGCTCCGCCGCCGGGGCGCTGACCGGCGCGGCGAGCGGGGGCGGCTCGGCCAATCCGGCGGTCGGCTATGCGGTGGGGATCGCCACCAAGGCCGCGACCGACGCCCTGGTGGAGTACATCTCCCGCAAGCGGCAGCAGGCCGAGCAGGACGAGATCGCAGCGACCGTGGGCGCCCTGAAGGTCGGCGGCACGGCGCCCTGGCGCATTCGGCACAAGATCCCGCTGTTCGACGACCAGCACGGCGATCTGACCGTCATCCGCGACATCCCCAACGCCCTGACCACCTGTCGTGAAGTGGTGTTCAGCGTGGCGGCTCAGGCGAAGTCGGCCGGTCCGAAGGGCCATTACGTCACGACGGCCTGTCAGGCCGGCGGCGTCTGGAAGTGGGCCCTGGCTGAGCCGTCCACCCTCCGCTGGGGCTTCCTCCAGTAACCGCCGGCTATAGGTGAAGGTCCGCCGACAGGCTCGACGACCGGATGACCGCCCGCCGTTTAGGCCGGCGCCGACAGAGGGACTCGAACCCCCGACCTTCTCATTACAAATGAGCTGCTCTACCAGCTGAGCTATGCCGGCCTCGCCGAGCGCGCTTATGCCGCTGGGGGCGACCCGGTGCAAACGTTAAGCCGGCGTCGACGGATCGGCCGCCTTTGTGCGGCGTGTCGGGCGCGAGGAACCAGGGCGACGTGAACAGGACCTTTACGCTGCTCGGACGCCTGGCGCTGGCCGGCTGCATCGCGCTCACCGCCTGGGGCGCGTTCGCGCCGCCGGACGCGGCGCGGCCGCACCTCTTCCCCTGGGACAAGGCCGAGCATTTCAGCGCCTTCTTCGCCATGACCGCCTGCGCCCTGGTGGCCTTCCCGCGACTGAGGCTGGCGTGGATCGCGGGCGCGATGAGCGCGGCGGGCGCGGCGATCGAGCTGATCCAGGCGCTGCCCTTCGTGCATCGCGACGGCGACGTGAAGGACTGGATCGCCGACACCTTGGCCGTCGGCGCGGTCGTGGGCGTGGTCATCGCGGCGCGCATCCGGCGAAATCTCGCCTAGGGCGTCGAGGCTGGCGCGCCGCTCGCGCGAACGAGCGCGTCCCGCTCGTCGGGCGCGAGCGGACGCCAGCGGCCTTCCGGCAGCGCCGCCAGCGACAGCGGACCGATGCGCACGCGCAGCAGATCGACGACGGCCAGTTCCACCGCCTCGCACATGCGCCGTATCTGCCGGTTGCGGCCCTCGTGCAGGACGAAGCGCAGGGTCTGATCGGCGATCAGATCGACCCCCGCCGGCTTCAGCTCGCGCCCGTCGAGCCGCAGGCCATGGCGGAGCTGCGCTATCCTGGCGGCGGTCGGCGCCCCGGAGACCTCGACCCGGTACTCCTTGTCCAGCAGTGAGGTCGGGCCGATCAGCGCCTTGGCCAGCACCCCGTCCTGCGACAGGATCAACAGGCCGCGGCTGTCCCTGTCCAGCCGCCCGAGCGGGGCCAGGCTGGCCTGGGGCGAGACCACAGGGCCCGCTCCCCCCCACAGGTTTGCGGGCGTGAGCAGCCGGGCGGCGGGGACCTGGCTCGTCTCGGGCTGGGCGGAGACGAGGCCCACCGGCTTGTTAACAACCACCGACAAGGCGGCGTCCTCGACGCCGGTGTCGGGTGTCTCCAGGGTCAAGGTCTGGCCGGGAGCGATCTTGCGGCCGGGGTCGTCCACCCGCGCGCCGTCTATGCTGACGCGGCCCTCGGCGATCAGCGCCTCCGCCTCCCGCCGGGAGCAGACGCCCGACTGCGCCAGCCAGCGGTTGACCCGCTGCGGCTCGGCCTCGTCATAGCGCCGGCTCCAGCCGTTCAAGAGCGTTCCCAGGCGTCCCGGAGCAGCGCGCGGACGCCGTCCACCGCCTCCGGCCCGGCGAGGTCGAGCGTGGCGGTCAGCCGCTCGGACCAGGGCTCCGTTCCACGCGGCGCCAGGCGGGCGTCGGCATCGGGCGGCACGGCCAAACCCAGGCGCACGGCGCCGGTCTTCAGCGGGCGCACGGCGGCGAACTGATGGCGGCGCGAGAAGGCGGCGTAGGCCTTGCGTCGCCCGATGAGCACGCCGTCCAGCGCGTCGGTCGCCTCGCGCACCGCCTCGAAGACGGTGCGGGCCTCAGGCTCGCGCCAGAGCGGATCGTCGGCGTCCGATGCCGGCGGCTCGGTGGGATAGGCCTCGGCCAGCACCAGCGAGGCGCGGTTCTGGCCCAGGCCATGGTGGTCCTTCATCCAGGTCAGGCGGGCGCGGTGGCGGGTCTCCGGGCAGGTGCGGGCGATCTCCACCCAGGCCGCCATCGGGCGTCCGGTCTCGCGCTCCAGGCCGTCGCGCACGGAGGCGAACCAGCGGCGCTGCGCCTCGGTCAGGGTCTCGGGATCCCACTGCCCCATGTCGCCTCCGGTCGTCCGGCCTGCTAAGCCGGGCCGCCAATCTACGCCGGATCAGGCGGACGGCGCGAGCCCGTCCGCAGCCCGGCGTCAGCCGAAGGATGCGCGATGAGCCTGGACGGCGAGTACGACCGCGACAACGTCTTCGCCCGCATCCTGCGCGGCGAACTGCCCTGCGCCAAGGTCTATGAGGACGCCGACGTCTTCGCCTTCATGGACCTGTTTCCCGAGGCGCGCGGCCACCTGCTGGTGGTCAGCAAGTCGTCGCAGGCCCGCAACCTGCTGGACGTGGAGCCCCACGCGCTGGAGCGGCTGATGGCGGGCGTGCAGCGCCTGGCGCGGGCGGTGCACGCGGCGCTGCAGCCGGACGGGATCGTGGTGACCCAGTTCAACGGCGCGGCGGCGGGCCAGACCGTCTTCCATCTGCACGTCCACATCATCCCGCGCTTCGAGCACGAACCGCTCCGCGCCCACACGCACGGCGCCCCGGCGGACCCGGGCGAGCTGGCCCAGACGGCGGCGCGGATCGCAGCGGCGATCAGCTGAGGCCGGCCGCTCCCCCGTCAGGTCCAGCGGCGGCGGGACGGCTGGCGAGATAGGCGCTCCAAACCTGCTCGGGCTCTGCGCCTACGACCCGCATCAGGGCGACTCGTCCGTCTCCGCCGCGCCGCAGGACCGCGTTGATCTCACGCACGGCGCCGGGGTGCTGCTGCTCGACCCAGTCCAGCAGCCCGGCGGTGGCCTGATAGCCCTCGTCGTAGCGCGCGCTCGCGGGATCGAACCGGCGCCCGGGGTCCTGCGGCAGCAGCACATAGTAGCGCACATAGTCGGCTATGCCTTCGACGAGCCAGGTCTGCGGCGTGTGGGGATAAGCCTGCACCACGTGCGTCAGCTCGTGCGCCATCATCCCGAACATGTCGGGATCGCCGAGGCGGGCAAGCAGGAAGGGTCCATTCACGTGGATGGTCGTCCCATGGGTGATCGCGGCGACCCGTTCGGCCTGCACGCCCAGCCGCTGGTACAGGGGCGTCCCCGTCAGTCTCGCCACGGTTTCGGCGGTGACCTGGATGAACTCTACGTGCACGACCCCGGGCGCCGACACGCTGGTAGACGACAGGGCGGCGGTCATCAGCGGCCACCATCGCTGTACGCGGGCCTGCAACTCGGTCGTCCAGGGCCTGAACACGTCCCAGCCCCCAAAATGCACGTCCAGCCGGACCGAAGCGTTGGACGCGCGAGCGGGGCCAGCGGCCGCCCAGACTGCGGCGAGCGCGCCGCAGACCCGGCGTCGGTCCGGCCGCGCGGGACCGGACGACTGCGGCGTGGATGTAGGATCGGCGATCAAGGCTCCAGCCGTCTCGGCCCGACCTGGCCATCCTAGCATGCTGCAGCGGTTCCGCGCGACACGCCGCCGCCGTTTCCCTAAGGGGCTCAACGGCGTAGGGGTCTGCGTGTGGCGCTTGGGTGCACAGATCGGCGGCGACGGTCCGGCTTCGCCCTGGCCGCCGCCCTGGCTTGCCTGGTGAGCGTGGACGGGAAAGCGCACGCCGCAGCTCCGCGCCGGCCCGTGCTTCAGGCGCGCGCTCAGGTGCAGGGCGTGGCTGACCGCGCCTTGCGTCAGGCCTTGGAGCGCGCTGCGGGCGAGGCGGAGGGGCCGCCGGTCAACCGTATCGAGGCCCGTCGCCGCGCTCGCCAGGCCGCGGACGGCGTGACCGCGCTCCTGCGCTCCGACGGCTATTACGACGCGACGGTCACCGCCGACATCGCCGAAGGCGACCGGCCCAAGGCGGTGGTGCAGGTCGAGCTCGGCCCGCTGACCCGGCTCGCCGCCACGCGGCTGCAGTGGGTCGGCGCGCCGCCCTCCGCATCTGCGGACAAGGCGGCCGGTGCGGCGCTGAAGCTGAAGGCCGGCGACCCCGGCCGGGCGGTGGACGTGATCGCCGCGGAAGGCCGCGTGGTCGCAGCGCTCCAGCAGCTGGGCTACGCGGACGCCAGGACGAGCCCGCGCGAGGTGGTGGTCGACCACGCCGACCATTCCATGAGCGCCACCTTCAAGATCGCCGCCGGCGGACTGGTGCGCATGGACGGGCTGCAGCTTTCCGGGCGCACCCACACCGACCCGCGCCTGATCCGCCGCTTGGCGCCCTGGAAGCCCAGGGAGGTCTACAAGCCCAGCGACGTGGCCGAGCTGGAGCGGCGGCTGCTGGACACCGGCGTCTATGACAGCGTCACCGTAGCGCTCGCGCCCCTGCCGGGCGCCGACGGTCTGCGTCCCGTGGTCGTCAGCCTGGCGGACCGCAAGAAGAACGCCCTGTCGCTGGGCGTTGGCTACTCCACCACCGAGGGCGTGCTGGCCGACACCACCTACTCCCTCTTCAACGTCCTGCACCGGGCCGATACGCTGAGCTTCTTCGCCAAGGCCCAGACCATCGACACCCGCATCGGCGTGACCGAGAGCCTGCCGAACTTCCTCAATCCCGGCCAGACCCTGCGGGCCGGCCCTGACGTGTTCCGTGACGTGACCAACGCCTACACCACCCAGGGCGCGGAGGTCGTGGCCGACCTGACCCAGCGCTACGGCAAGTATTCCTTCCTGACCAAGGGGCTGTCGCTGGCCTACAACCAGATCGACGACGAGGGCGGCCAGCTGAACGTCTATTCGCTGCGCCCGCTTCTGGCCGGATCGCTGGACCACACCGACAATGTGCTGGACGCCACCCGGGGCTACAAGCTCGACGCCCGCGCCGAGCCCACCTACGTCTTCGGCGAGGAGAGCCTCGTCTATCTCAAGCTGCAGGCCCAGGGCAGCACCTACCTGCCGCTGGACCGGGGCGCCGACCGGGTGCTGGCGCTGCGCCTGCAGGCCGGCTCGGTGATCGGCGGCGAGATCCCGCAGGTGCCCGCGCCCGACCGCTTCTTCGCCGGCGGCGGCGGCACGGTGCGCGGCTACAACTACCAGAACGTCGGGCCGCACTATCCTGACAACACCCCGTCGGGCGGCCTGTCGTTGATCGACGGCTCCGTCGAACTGCGCCAGCGCATCGCCGGGCCGGTCGGCGGGGTGCTGTTCCTGGACAGCGGGACGGTCGGCGCCCAGGCCACGCCGAGCTTCAGCCACATCGCCTCCTCGGTGGGCGTCGGCCTACGCTACGATCTCGGCTTCGCGCCCGTGCGCATCGACATCGCCACCCCGCTGAACCGGCTGAGCGCGGCCAGCCAGTCACCTGTGCAGGTCTATCTCAGCGTAGGTCAGAGCTTTTGACCGCCGCCCCGCTCGATCTGACCGCCCCGCCGGAGCCGCCGGAAGGCAGGGCCGGGTCGGCCAAGACACCGCCTGTACGGCGGCGGCCGAGATGGGGCCGCCGGATCGCCATTGGCCTTGGCGCCGCTTTGGTCCTGATGATGGCGGTCGTCGGGGGCGCGCGTCTGATGGTGGGCGGCGACGCCGGCCATGGCCTGGTCGCCCGCCTGCTGGACGGTCTGACCCTCGGCCCTATGGGCCGGCTGCACGTGGAAGGCGTGGGCGGCGATCCGCTGTCCGACCTGACGCTGGCGCGGCTGCAGATCGTGGACGCGCGCGGACCGTGGCTCGACGCGCGGGGCGTGGAGTTGCGCTGGAGTTCGGCGGAGCTGCTCAGCCGCCGCTTCCACGCCCAGGCGATCACCGTGCGCGCCCTGACCCTGCTCCGCGACCCGGTGCTGGCCCCCCAGCCGCCGTCCAAGGGCGCCTCCAAGCTGCCGATCGCGGTGCAGGTGGACGCCCTGCGGCTGCGGCTGGAGACCCTGCCGGCCTTCAGCACCAAGCGCGGCCTCTACGACGTGCAAGGCGGTTTCGCGCTGGAGCGCAACATGGCGGCGCAGGGCCGGCTCGCCGCCCTGAGCGAGCTGCACGCCGGCGACGGGCTGAAGGCCGACTTCCAGGTGGGGCAGGGCGGCCGGGTGGCGATCCGGGCCGATGCGGCGGAGGGACCGGGCGGCGCCCTGGCCGGCGCGCTCGGCCTGCCGGTGGAGCGGGCGCTCTTCGTGCAGGTCCGCGCGGACGGGACTGTGGGCGCGGGCGCGCTGCACCTGCGCGCCGTGACCGGAGCGGACACGCCGCTTTCCGCCGACGCCGTCTGGGGCGCAGGGACCGCGCGGCTGCAGGCCCAGCTCGCGCTCAGCGCCTCACGCCTGACCCGCGATCTCGCGACCCGGGCGGGACCGATGGCGCGCCTGAGCCTGGCGGCCCGCCACCTCCACGGCGACGTGTTCGACGTCCACGGCCTGCTGGGCGCCCAGACCGCCAGCCTGAAGATCGACGGTCCGCTGGACTGGAAGGTGCGCAGCACGAGCGGTCTGTCGCTGGCCCTGCAGGTCGCCGACGCCGCGCGCTGGGCGCCGGGCGTGGCCATAGGGTCGGCGCAGCTCTCGGGCTCCGTCGTCGGCGATCCGGAGCGGTTCGGCTTCAAGGGCGCGCTAGCCGCACAGCGCCTGGCCCAGAGCGGCTACAGCCTGGCGCGGGCGGGCGGCCCCGTTGCGCTGGACCGGGACAAGGCCGTGTGGCGGCTCCAGGCCGACCTGACCGGCGCGGGCGGAGCGGGCCAGGGCCTCCTTCCCAGCCTGCTGGGGTCTGCGCCGCACGTGCTGCTCGACGGGACGCGGCTCGCGGACGGGCGGCTGCTGATCCGCAGTCTGGACGCCCGCGGCGCGGGCCTGATCGTGTCGGGGCAGGGCGGCCAGGGCCTGCTCGGCGGGCTCTCGTTCAAGGGCTCGGCCCAGCTCGCCGACGCTGCGGCGATCCAGCACGGCGCCCGCGGCCGTGTCGATCTCGCCTGGTCCGCCGAGCGGCCTCGCGGGACGCCGGACTGGCGCTTCACCGCCGACGGGCGCGGGGCGGCGTTCGCGACGGGCGTGCCCGTGGCGGACCACTTCCTCGGGCCCGCGCCCCACCTCGCCGCCGCCGCATCCTGGGGACCGGCGGGGCTGCAGGTGGCGAGCGCGGACCTGACCGGGGCGGCGGCCCAGGCGAGCGGCCATGGGCGGCTGGACCCGCACGGCGGCATGGCTTTCGATCTCGCCTGGCGCGCGCTGGGGCCGTTCCAGGCCGGGCCGCTGCAGGTGGCGGGTGCTGCGAACGGGACGGCGCGGGTCGGCGGCGCGCTCGCCCAGCCGACCCTGCAGGTCGATAGCCAGATCGCCTCGCTGGCGCTGGGGCGGCTGATCGTGGCGCCGGCGCGGGTGACGCTCAGCCTCGCCAAGGACGGCTTAGCGCTTGGCGGTCAGGTCGCCTTGGCGGGGCCGAGCGCCGACGGCCCGGCCTTGCTGAAGGCCGGTTTCCGGATCGCCGGCGGACAGGTGGACGTGCACGACCTGCTAGCCGACGCAGGCGGGGCGAAGGCGTCCGGCTCGCTCGCGCTGCTGAACGGCGCGCCGGCCTCCGCCGACCTCACGCTGCAGGTGCGGCCGGGGGCGTTCATCAGCGCCGGGAGGCTGGACGGGTCCGTGCGGCTGGCCAGCGGGGCAGGCGGACTGATGACGCACCTGGCCCTGGACGGAAGCGACCTCGCCATGCCCGGCGTTCAGGGCGGGCTGCACAGCTTGCGGCTGCACGCCGACGGCCCCGGCGATCACCTGCCGCTGCAGATCGCCGCCGACAGCAACGCGGCCGTGGCGTGGCGCTTCTCGGGGTCGGGACGGCTGGACCAGACCGGCGGCGCGCGCCAGCTCAGCCTGGGCGGCTCCGGCGAGGTGCGTCGGATCGCCTTCCGCACCCTCAAACCCGCCCTGCTGCGCCTGGACGGAGACACGCGCCAGCTCGACCTCGGCGTTTCGGTCGGCGGCGGCCGCGCCGATGTCACGGCGCGCCAGACCGGCGACGCCGTGAGCGGGACCGCGCGCCTAGCCGGCGTGGACATGGCGGTGCTCGATCCGGACTATGCGGGCGCGATCGACGCCACCCTGAACCTCGGCGGCCGCGGCGCGAGCCTGGCCGGGGCGCTCGACGCCAGCCTGAAGGGCGCGCGTTCCCGCGACGCGCCTGCCGACCTAGCGCTGAACGCCCATGTGCGCGCCGATCTCGCGGACCAGCGGTTACACGTCAACGCGGCGGCCTCCAACGCCCAGGGGCTGACCTCCAGCCTGCAGGTGGACCTGCCCGCGGCCGCGAGCGCGGCGCCCTTCCGCATCGCCGTCGACCGCACCCGCCCCCTCCGCGGTCAGGTCTCCGCGGACGGCGAGCTGCGTCCCCTGTGGGACCTGCTCATCGGCGGCGACCAGAGGCTGTCGGGCCACGTGTCGGCGGCGGGCGTGCTGGCCGGAACGCTGAACACACCGCAGGTCACCGGCCATGCGGCTCTGGTCAAGGGACGCTACCAGAACTTCGCCATCGGGCTGGACCTGCAGGACTTCGCGGTGAACGCCGACGTGGGCCGAAGCGTGGTGCGCGTGGGCCAGGTGTCGGGCTCGGACGGACGCGGCGGCGCGCTGTCGGGGTCTGGCGACGTCAGCCTGAGCAAGGGAGGCGGCTCCGACTTCTCGATGACGCTGAAGCACTTCCGCGTCATCGACACCCAGGCCGTGGTGGCCACCATGTCCGGCCAGGCCGCCGTCACCCGCGATGCGAGCGGCCGGGCCAAGCTGACAGGGGCCTTGAAGGTCGACCGCGCCGACATCCAGCCGACCGCCCCCACCGCCACCGGCGTGGTGGCCATGGACGTGGTGGAGATCAACAAGCCGGGCGCCGACGTCTCCGCCTCCGCCGCCGCGCCGACCACGGGCGCCGTGGCGGCGCCGCTCGCGCTGGACGTGTCCGTGCGCGGCTCGCGAGGCATCTTCGTCAAGGGCAAGGGGCTGAACGTGGAGCTGTCGCTGAATGCTCATGTCGGTGGTTCCGCCAGCGACCCGAACCTGACCGGCGAAGCGCGCGTGGTGCTGGGCTCCTATGATTTCGCCGGCAAGCGCTTTGATTTCGATGGCCGCAGCGTCATTCGGTTGGCGTCCCGACCCGACGCCATCCGACTGGATCTCACCGCAACCCGGCAGGGGCTGACGTCGAGCACGTTCGAGACCCGCTCCAGCACCGGCTCCGCCGAACCTAGCCAGCCCGCAACGTCTTCGGCGGCGGGAGCGGGGCTGACGGCGGAGGTTCACGTCACCGGCACCGCGGCGCGGCCCGACATCACCCTGACCTCCTTTCCGGTGCTGCCCCAGGACGAGGTGCTGTCCCAGGTGCTGTTCGGCTCCTCCGCCGCCCAGCTGACCGGCGCCCAGGCGGCCGAACTCGCCTCCACCCTGGCCTCGCTCAGCGGCGGAGGCGGCTTCGACGTGCTGGGACGGCTGCGCCAGTTCGCAGGGCTGGACCGGCTGGCGTTCGGCCAGGGCGCGTCCGGCACCGGCGTGTCCGGCGGAAAGTATGTGAGCGATAACGTCTATGTGGAACTGACCGGCGGCGGGCGCGAAGGCCCCTCGGCCGCGGTGGAGCTGCGCGTGCGCCGCAACTTCTCAGTCATCTCGCGGGTCGGGACCCAGGGCGACGCGCAACTGTCGATCCAGTACAACACGACTTTCCGGTAGGCCGTCCGACGACGGCCTGCGACCAGTTGGACAGGTGCTGCGTCCTTCGAGACGCCGCCTGCGGCGGCTCCTCAGGATGACGAAGCCGGTGAGGCCATCTCAACCCTCGTCATGCTGAGGAGCAAGCCTGCTCGCGTCTCGAAGCATGCAGGCGCCCATCCAACAGACATCAGCGCGTCTCCCGCCGCAACGCCCGGCCGCTGACCACCGCCCCTGCGCCGAAGCGGCTGCGCAGGGCGTCGACGGCCGTCTCGGTGGTGCGGGCCCGCACCTCCGCGTCGCCGCCGAACAGGTCGGACGCCGCCGTCTCAACCGCTGCGAGGTCGGTCAGGCCGACGCCGATCAGCCGATAGGCCGCGCCCCCGACCTGCGGCGCCAGCATCTCGCGCGCGCTGGCGAACAGGGTGCGCGCGGTCTGGGTCGGCGAGGGCAGGGTGCGCGAGCGGGTCAGGCGGCGGAAGTCGGCGGTGCGCAGCTTCAGCACCACGGTGCGGCCGGCGAAACCGTCGGCGCGGGCGCGGGCGGCCACCTTCTCGCAACAGGGCCAAAGCCGGTCTTCCAGGGCCTGCAGATCGCGCAGGTCGGCGTCGAAGGTGGTCTCCGCGCTCACGCCCTTGCGCTCCGAGAGCGGATCGACCGTGCGCGTGTCCTCGCCCCGCGCCAGGCCCGCCAGCCGCAGGCCGTGCGCGCCGAAGCGCGTCGCCAGCGTCTTGGGCGAGGCGGCCGCCAAATCGCCCACGCGCACGAAGCCCGCCGCCTCAAGGCTTCTCGCCAGGGCCGGCCCGACGCCCGGCAGGATGGAGACCGGGCGGCCGGCCAGGAAGGCCTGCGCCTCCGCCGCCCCGATCACCGCGAAGCCGCGGGGCTTGTCGAGGTCCGAGGCGATCTTGGCCAGGAACTTGTTGGGCGCGAGGCCCACCGAGATCGTCAGCCCGGTCGCCCGCTCGATCTCGCCCTGCACCCGCGCCAGCTGCCAGGCAGGCGGGCCGCCGTTCAGCCGCTCGGTGCCGGCCAGGTCGAGCCAGGCCTCGTCCAGGGACAGGGGCTGGACCAGGGGCGTCAGGGCGCGCAGCCGGTCCATGATGATGCGGCTGGCGGCCTTGTACTTGGCGAAGTCGGGGCGGATCACCACCGCGTCCGGGCAGAGCTTCAGCGCCTTGAACATCGGCATGGCCGAGCGCACGCCAAAGGTCCGCGCGATGTAGCAGCAGGTGGTCGCCACGCCCCGCACGCCCCCGCCCACGATCACCGGGCGATCGGCCAGCTCGGGCCGGTCGCGCTTCTCCACCGAGGCGTAGAAGGCGTCGCAGTCCAGGTGCGCTATGGCCAGCCGCTCCAGCTCCGCATGACGCACGAGCCGGGGCGAGGCGCAGGCCGGGCAGCGCCGCTCCGTCGTCGCTCCGCGCCAGAGGCAGTCGCGGCACAATCCCGATGTCATACGCCTCGACTCATCGGCGTTCGGCTAACCCGCTCTTAGGGATGTGCATGGCATAAGCGTGCCACACAAAGGGGCGCGGATCACCCCGGTCCCAAGGGTGGCGGCGTGAGCGCATCGACAGCCAAGACGGTCCTGATCGTCGAGGACAACGAGCTCAACATGAAGCTCTTCCACGACCTATTGGACGCCCAAGGCTATGGGACGCTGCAGACCCGCGAGGGCCTGGGAGCCCTGGCGCTAGCCCGCGAGCACCAGCCGGACCTGATCCTGATGGACATCCAACTGCCCGAGATCAGCGGGCTGGAGGTCACCAAATGGCTCAAGGAGGACGAGGAGCTCGCGCACATCCCCGTGATCGCGGTCACCGCCTTCGCCATGAAGGGCGACGAGGAGCGCATCCGCCAGGGGGGCTGCGAGGCCTACATCTCCAAGCCCATCTCGGTCGGCTTCTTCCTCGAAACCGTCCGCCGCTTCCTCGGGTGAGATAGGCCATGTCCGCGCGCATCCTGGTGGTGGACGACATCGAGGCCAACGTCCGCCTGCTCGAGGCCAAGCTGAACGTCGAATACTACGAGGTCTCCACCGCCTGCGACGGGCCGAGCGCGCTGGACGCCGCCGCCACCCGCCATCCCGACATCATCCTGCTCGACGTCATGATGCCCGGCATGGACGGTTTCGAGGTCTGCCGGCGGCTGAAGGCCAATGCCGACACCCGCCACATCCCCGTTGTGCTGGTCACGGCGCTGGACGGCCGCCAGGACCGGCTCACCGGGCTGAAGGCGGGCGCGGACGACTTCCTGACCAAGCCCATCGACGACGTCGCCCTGTTCGCCCGGGTGCGCAGCCTGACGCGGCTGAAGCTGGTGATCGACGAGCTGCGCCAGCGCGAGGCGTCCGGGCGGCGGATCGGGGTGATCGAGGGCGTGGCCAGCCGGCTCGGCGGCTCGGGCGGTCGGATCGTCGTGGCCGACGACCAGGAGCGCCAAGCGCGCCGCATCCTGGACGAACTGGCCGTGGAGCACCGTCCCGTCGTCGAGGCGGAGGCCGACCGGGCGCTGCTGGCGGTTCGCGCGCGCGCCGACCTGCTGATCGTCAACATCGCCGCCAAGGCCTTCGACGGCCTGCGGCTCGCCGCCCAGCTCCGTTCCGACGAGGCGACGCGGCACGTACCGATCCTGGCGGTGTTCGATCCCGCCGAGCGGGCGCGGGCGCTCAAGGCGCTGGAGATCGGGGTCAACGACCTGATCGCCAAGCCCATCGATCCGGAGGAGCTGTCGGCCCGCGCCCGCACCCTGATCCGCCAGAAGCGCTACACCGACTTCCTGCGCAACAACCTGGACAATTCGCTGGAGCTGGCGGTCACCGATCCGCTCACCGGGCTGCACAACCGCCGCTACATGACCGGCCAGCTGTCGGCCCTGGTGCGTCGCGCCACCTGCGGCGGCGATCCCGTCTCGGCGCTGCTGGTCGACATCGACCACTTCAAGCGCATCAACGACAGCTTCGGCCACGACGTGGGCGACGAGGTGCTGCGCGAGTTCGCGGTGCGCCTGGCCACCAATGTGCGAGCCATCGACCTGCCGTGCCGCGCCGGCGGCGAGGAGTTCGTGGTCATCATGCCCGACACCTCGCTGGAAGCCGCCGAGCGGGTGGCGGAGCGGTTGCGCCTGCACGTCTCCGGCTCGCCCTTCCGGGTCGCCAAGGTGGAGGAGCTGCTGCAGGTCACCATTTCCATCGGCGTCGCTGCGACGATCGGAGAGGGCGACACGCCCGAGGCGCTGCTGAAACGGGCTGACGAGGCCGTCTATGAGGCCAAGGCCAAGGGTCGCAACGTGGTGATCGCGCGAGCGGCTTGATCCACGACGACGTCGCGGAGCGATACTCCCGCTAGAAGATGCGTGCTTCGGGACAGGCTGCTGCGCAGCCTTCCTCAGCATGGGGATAAGCGTGTGTGCAGTCAGCAGACCTCGGCATCCTGAGGAGCCCCAGAGGGGCGTCTTGAAGGACGCACGACGGCTACGTTCAGCCTGACTCACGGCCAAAAGAAAAAGCCCGGTCTTTCGACCGGGCACGTTCAGGCTAGTTCGGCAAAAGCGTTACTTGATCTTGCCCTCACGAAATTCGACGTGCTTACGCACGACGGGATCGTACTTCTTCAGCACCATCTTCTCGGTCTTGGTACGAGCGTTCTTCTTGGTCACATAGAAGAAGCCGGTGTCGGCCGACGAGTTCAGGCGAATCTTGATGGAGGCCGGCTTGGCCATGGCGCAACTCCGGGAGCCGACTGTCCGGAGCGCGCCCGGGCCGGTGAAAACAAGGGAGCGTTCATAGCGGGCTTCGCCGGCAAGTCAACGATCCCGTCAGGCGGCGGCGCTATCGGCCAGGCGCATGGAGACGATCTTGCCGGGAGAGCGCGGCGGCTCGCCCTTGGGCAGGGCGTCCACATGGTCCATGCCTTCGGTCACCTCGCCCCAGACCGTGTACTGCTTGTCCAGGAAGCGGGCGTCGTCCAGGCAGATGAAGAACTGGCTGTTGGCGGAGTCGGGATCGTTGGTCCGCGCCATCGAGCAGACGCCACGCACGTGCGGCTGGGGGGAGAACTCCGCCTTGAGGTTCGCCTTGTCGGAGCCGCCGCGTCCCGTTCCGTTGGGGTCGCCGCCCTGGGCCATGAAGCCCGGGATCACCCGGTGGAACACCACTCCGTCGTAGAAACCCTCCGCCGCCAACTCCTTGATCCGGGCGACGTGGCCGGGCGCCAGGTCGGGGCGCAGCCGGATGGTCACCGGGCCGCCGTCGAGCGTCATGATCAGGGTGTTCTGGGTGTCTTCGGACATGGCCGGCCTCTGCTGCGGGATGCGCAGGCGCTCTAACGCAGCAGGCGGCTTGAGGACCCGCGCAGACGAGACGAAACCCGATGTTAACCACCCGCCCGGCAAATCCTGCCCATGGACGTGGGCCAGACCAGCGCGCTCGGAGGCATCGAGTCGGCGATTCGACGCGCGGCCTCGGCGACGGGCATCGACTTCGGCTTCCTGCTGCATACCGCCAAGCGGGAGAGCGGCTTCAACGCCATGGCGCACGCGCCGAGCTCGTCCGCCGCGGGCCTGTTCCAGTTCGTCGAACAGACCTGGATGTCCACCCTGAAGCGGCACGGCGCCGCCTACGGCTACGCCCGCTACGCCGACCTGATCAGCGAGGGCGCCGACGGCCGCTTCTCCGTGCCCCAGGGCGAGGCGGCGAAGAAGGTGGTCATGGACCTGCGCTACGACGCCCACGCCGCCTCGGTGATGGCCGGAGAGCTGGCGTCCGACCACGCCGCCTATCTGCGCGGCCGCACCGGGCGCGAGCCCACGGGCGGCGAGCTCTACGCCGCCCACTTCCTGGGCGCTCAGGGCTCGGCCAAGCTGATCGAGGCCTATGGCTCCAACCCTAACCAGAGCGCCGCGGCCCTCTTCCCCGACGCGGCCGGCGCCAACCGCAACGTCTTCTACCGCTCCGGTCGCGCCCTGACGGTGGCGGAGGTCTACGCCGACCTCAGCCGCGCGGGCGGGGTGGACGTGGGCGTGCAGGCCGCCGCCGACCACGATCCCGGCGCCGGCGCGTTTGCGGCCTACGCGGGTGCGGCGCGCAGCGAGCGGATGCGGGAGGAGACCGAACTGGTGAACCTCATCCTGACAACCCCGGACGGGCCCGACGCCAAGTCGCCCGCCGGCGCCCTGTTCTCCTCGGAGATGCTGAGCGCCCTGTCGGCCGCAGACGTCACGCCGCGGCGCTGAGGGTCGATCCGGTAAATGCTCGTTAAGGCTGATCGCCCATGATCCTCGCTGAAGACAGGAAGCTCCCCATGGCCGCCGCCGCGCGATCCGCCCTGACGTCCGAGGACATCCGCACGCTGGTGCGCGGCGCCACGGCCGACGAGCGCGCGATCGCCGCCCACAAGCTGTGCCGCCGCATCGACGCGGGCGTTGACGACGCCGACCGCGCGGCCGCCGGCGAGGTGTTGCGGCTGATGGCGCTGGACGCCGCCGAACTGGTGCGCCGGGCGTTGGCCGTGACGCTGAAGATGTCTTCCGAACTGCCGCGCGACGTGGCCGTGCGCCTGGCCCACGACGTGGAGAGCGTGGCGACGCCGGTGCTCACCTTCTCGCCGGTGCTGACCGACGAGGATCTGGCGGAGATCGTGCGCCTGCCCGACGAGGTGAAGCAGCTGGCGATCGCGCGCCGGCCCGTCCTGTCCGAAGTGGTCACCGACGCCCTGGTCCGCCATGCGGGCGAGGAGGCGGTGCGGACCGCGTGCGCCAACGACAACGCCACCTTCACAGAAACGGCCCTGCGCTCGGCCATGGACCGCTTCGACCACAGCGACGCCCTGGCCGCCGCCATGGCGCTGCGCAAGATGCTGCCGCCGGCGATCTGCGAGCGGCTGGTCGGCCGGGTCAGCGAGGCGGTGCGCCAGCAGCTGGTCGACCGCCACCAGATTTCGCCAGAAACCGCGCTCAGCATCGCCATCGGCGCCCGCGAGCGCGCCACGGTGGACCTGGTGGACCAGGCCGGTCGCGCCGCCGACCTGAAGGCCTTCACCGCCCACCTGCACGGGGAGGAGCGGCTCACCCCCTCGCTGCTGCTGCGCGCCCTGGCCCAGGGGCACATGAGCTTCTTCGAATGGTCGATGGCCGAGCTGACCGGCGTCGCCCACCACCGCGCCTGGATGATGATCCACGACGCCGGCCCGCTGGGCCTGCAGGCCATCTACGCCCGCGCCCGCCTGCCGGAGCGGCTCTACCCGGCCTTCCGCGTGGCGCTCGACACCTACCATTCGCTCCAGCAGGAGGGCGGAGAGTTCGACCTGCGCCGTTTCCAGCAGCGCATGCTCGAGCGGTTCCTGACCCACGAGGGGCCACCCACCGAAGAGGTGGACTACCTGCTCGACCGCATGGACCGCCTCGACCGCGAGGACGAGGCCCTGTTCGTCCCGGCGCAGGCGGGCTGAGCGCAGCGCGTTCTAAACGCGTTCGAAGAGCTCAGCCCTTTCGCAAACGTCCGATATAGACGGGCGTCCATGCCCCAAGCTCCCGCTCCCCTCCCGGCCGCCAGCCTCATCCTCCTCCGCCAGGGCAAGAGGCTGGAGGTGCTGGTCGGGCGGCGGGCCCTCGACGCGCGCGCCTTCCCCGGCGCGACGGTCTTTCCCGGCGGCAAGCTGGAGCTGCAGGACGGCGTGGCGGACGACGCTCCGCCGGACCGCTGGCGGGTGGCCGCGCACGCAGCGCTTCGCGAGACGTTCGAGGAGACCGGCCTTCTGATCTGCGAAGGCGGCGAGGGATCGCCGCCGGGCGCCGATGTCGCTTCGGCCCGCCATGCGGTGGAGAGCGGGGCGGTAAGCTTCGCCGAGCTTCTCGGGCGCTGGGAGCGGCGGCTCGATCTGAAGCGGCTCACGCCTTTCGCCCACTGGATCACGCCTGAGGAAGCGCCCTACCGTTTCGACACCCTGTTCCTGCTCGCCGCCGTCACGCCGGACGAGGCCGCGGCGGCTCTGATGGGTGCTGAGTTCGAACAGCTGGAGTGGGCTGAGCCCGGGCGGCTGCTGGCCGACGCGGCGCGCCGGCTGGTCACGCCCACCCGCCACTGCCTGACGGTGCTCAGCGCCAGCGAGACGGTGGGCCACGCCATAGACGCCGCCCGCGCCCGGGGCGTCATCGACGGCTATGCGGCGCGCATGGCGGCGAGGCCTGGCGACTGAGCGCCCGACCGGTTCACCCCTTTACGGCGAGATAGTCCGCGGTGTGGCGCTCGAGTTCACCGGCCAGGGCGGCGCCGACGGGGTTGTCGCTGTCGCGGATGTTGTCGCGCACGGCGGCGCGGATGGCGTTGATGTGGGCGTCGACCAGGGCCAGAGGCGTGTTCACCCGCCCGTCCCCGTCGCCGAGCAGCTTGCAGAGCGAGCCGGCGATGCGGGTGACCAGGGGGAACTCATAGGTGGCGCCCAGGCCCTTCAGGTCGTGGGCGCGGGTGAAGACCCCGTCGATGGTGGCGCGGGTGGCGCCTTCGACGCGTATGACCTCTCGCGAAGCTTCCAGCTTGCCGACCTCGTCCTGCAGCCACTGGCCGAACTGGGACGACAGGCCCTTCAGCGCGGCTTCGGCCTTGGCCACCGCATCGGGGTCGATGCGGCCGAAGCGCGGGCCGAGGCGGTCGCGCAGGACCGTGGGGGCGGCGAACAGCTTGCCGTTCTGGGGGGCGGGCTGGGACATGGGGCTCTTGCGGACTCTGACGCGAAACCTTCAGCGCGAGAGTGTCCCAGCTTGCTTAAGATTAGGTGCAGGCCGCGCGACGCGGTCAGCTCTGGAACTGCTCGGCCAGCACCCGCTCCTCCAGGCTACGGCCGGCGTCGAACAGCATGACCAGTTCGATGTCGCGGGTCTCGGCGATCTCCACGGTCAAGACGTCGCGCACCTCGAAATTGTCGGCCACCGCGCTGACCGGGCGCTTGTCCGCCTCCAGCACCTCTATGGCCACCCGCGCGGTGTGGGAGAGCAGGGCCCCGCGCCACCGCCTCGGCCGAAAGGCGCTGATCGGCGTCAGCGCCAGCACCTTGGCGTCGATCGGGATGATCGGGCCGTGGGCCGACAGGTTGTAGGCGGTGGAGCCCGCAGGCGTGGCCACCATCACACCGTCGCAGACCAGTTCCGCCATGCGCGGCTTGCCGTCTATGGCGAGCTTGAGCTTGGCGGTCTGGCGGGTCTGGCGCAGCAGGCTGACCTCGTTGATCGCGACCGCCTCGCGGCGTGCGCCATGGGTGTCCAGCGTGGTCATCGACAGGGGATGGATGACCGCCCGCTCGCTCGCTGCGATCCGCTCCAGCAGGCCGTCCTCGGCGTAGTCGTTCATCAGGAAGCCGACGGAGCCGCGGTTCATGCCGTAGATCGGCCGGTTGGAGCTCATGCAGGCGTGCAGCATCTCCAGCATGAAGCCGTCGCCGCCGAGAGCCACCACCACCTCGGCGGCTTCGGCGCTGTGGTCGCCATAGCGGGCGATCAGACGCTCCCGCGCGTCCCGGGCTTCGGGGCGGTCGCTGGCGACGAAACTCAGCCGGGTCGCGGCAGGGGACAAGGCGCTGGCCTTCGGGAAGCGCGGCTGGGCGGCCGGCGGGTGGCGCGCCTAGAAGGCCGGGCGGCCGGCGTTTGTCAAACCACGTCGAGGCGCTTGCGGAACGCCTTGGCAGCGGCGTCCCGGTCCAGCAGGGTGGCCGCGCTGAGCAGGGCGGGGCCGTCGCTGTCCAATCCCGGCCGGCCGCGGTTCAGCGACCGGACCAGGGCGGCGATGCTGGGGAAGGCGCTCCGGTCCACGCCCACCGCCGCGCAGGCCAGGGAGAGCAGCTCGACCGATGGCGCGTCCATGGCCTGGCGTACCTCGTCGGTGGTGAAGGCGCCCAGTTCCGCAAGGGCGATGGTGAACAGGGTCAGCTTGCCGTCGCGAAGCGCGCGCAGCAGCAGCCCTGGCCGCAGCTGACGGCCCAGCTTCAGCTTCTCGACCACCCGCCGGTCCATGGCGGCGCGTTCGTCGGACTCAAGGCTTGCGCCGTCGCCGGGGGCGCCGCGGGCCTCGTTGACGGCGGAGTGCACCGCCGCCTCGAACGCCGAGCCTTCCAGGGCGTATCGCTCGCTCAGGGCGCGGCGGAGGCTCTCGCCCACCCAGGCGTAGAGCATGGCGCCGAGATCGGGGGTGAGGCCGGGATGGCGCGCCAGCGGCGCGCGGAGCGCGGCGATCCGCTGGGAGAAGGCCACCAGCCGCTCCATGGCCAGCGGCCCCACCTCCGCGCTCGTGTTGCCGGCGAGCGCGGTCAGCACGTCGGGCGAGGCCTGATCCAGGATGGCGGCGACCACCAACGGACCCAGCCCGGGGCGTCGGGCGATCTCGATCTGGTGTTCGACGGCTGTGGCGACGAGCAACCGCACCAGCTCGGCCTCGTCCAGCACGGGACTGGCGGCCAGCAGCGGGCGCGCCACCTCGATCTCGTCGTAGGCGAGGTGCAGGACGAGTTCGAGCGGCGCCCAGCTGGCCTTGGCGAGCTTGACCGCAAGACGGGCGCGGATGTCGTGCTCCACCCGCCCAACCAGGCTCATGAACACGTCGCGCACCAGGGTTTCCGATCCCGGTCCGCCGCAGCCCTGCAGCTCGCACAGGTCAGCCAGCGACAGCAGCAGACGATCCCGGTCCGCCGGCGCGGACGAGCGCGCCAGCTCCAGCATCAGGTCGCGGTAATCGAGGGCGAGGGACGGCAGGGGTCCAGACCTTGCGAGAGCGGGCAGTCTATCAGTTCAAGCTAGGCTGCACGGGTGAAAACGTCCTTAAGCCTGCGCTGGGCGGACAGGCGCCAAGTGGAGAGGCGCCAGGCGGGCACGCGTCGGGCGGAAGGCGTCGGTCGGACAGGCGTCGGTCGGACAGTTAATGGGGTGATCAGCCTCGGCTCACGACCCGGCGCCGCTGCTCGCCACTTTGAGATAGGCGATAAGGTCGCGGCGGTCCTGATCGTCGGATATGCCGTAGAAGCTCATCTTGGTCCCGGGCACATAGGCGCGCGGCGACTTCAGCCAGCCGTCGAGATGTTCGGCGTCCCAGGTCCAGGCCTTGGCCGACAGGGCGGCGGAATAGCTGTAGCCGGCCTCGCTCGCCACCTTGCGGCCGAACACGCCGTAGAGGTTGGGTCCCACGATGTCGGGACCGCCCCGGGCGACGCTATGGCATTGCCGACAGAGATTGAAGTGCAGCTTGCCGTTCTCCAGGTCCGCGTGGCGGTAGGCGGGCGGCAGCAGGTCCAGCAGCGCCTGCTCCGCCGCCGTGGGCGGCGGCGAAGGGGCGAGGGGGCCGGGGGACGGCGCTTCGGGCGCCTGCGCTCCCGCCGCCGACTCGGCGCGATGGCAGGCGGTGAGCATGCAGGCCAGCATGACGCCCAGAGCGGCGCGGAAAGGGCTCAACTCGACATCTCTCCCACTTGGATCAAGCCGCTCTACGCCCCGTCCTGGTCCGCATCCGTCCGCGACTCGCTGTGCGCGTTTGCCTATATGGCCCGCTTGCGACGAAAAGAGACCGCATGGCGCGCATCCTGATCACTTCGGCCCTGCCCTACATCAACGGGATCAAGCACCTGGGCAATCTGGCCGGCTCCATGCTGCCGGCCGACGCCTACGCCCGCTTCCAGCGCGCGCGGGGCCATGAGGTGCTCTACGTCTGCGCCACCGACGAGCACGGCACCCCCGCCGAACTCGCCGCCGCCGCCGCCGGCCAGGATGTGGCGAGCTATTGCGTGGAGCAGCACGCGGCCCAGAAGGCGATCAGCGACGCCTATGGCCTGTCCTTCGACTGGTTCGGCCGCTCCTCCAGCCCGCAGAACCGCGCGCTGACCCAGCACTTCGCCCATGTGCTGGAAGCGAACGGCTATATCGAGGAGCGCACCGACCGGATGGTCTATTCCCCGGTGGACGGCCGCTTCCTGCCCGACCGCTATGTGGAGGGGACCTGTCCGGTCTGCGCCTTCGAGCGCGCGCGGGGCGACCAGTGCGACAACTGCGGCAGCCTGCTCGACCCCGTGGAGCTGATCGCGCCCTATTCCACCATTTCCGGCTCGCGCGAGATCGAGGTGCGCGACACCAACCACCTCTATGTGCGCCAGTCCGCCCTGGCCGACGACATCCGCGCCTGGGTGGACGCCAAGACCGACTGGCCGATGCTGACCCGCTCCATCGCCTATAAGCATCTGGACGAGGGCCTGATCGACCGCGGCATCACCCGCGACCTGAGCTGGGGCGTGCCGGTCGCCTTCGAAGGGGCAGCCCGGCCGGGCTTCGAGCACAAGGTCTTCTACGTCTGGTTCGATGCGCCGATCGAATACATCGGGGCGACGCGGGAGTGGTCCGACGCCGGCCACGGCGACTGGCGCCGCTGGTGGCGGCTGGACGCGGGCGCCGACGACGTCCGCTACGTCCAGTTCATGGGCAAGGACAACGTCGCCTTCCACAGCGTCAACTTCCCCGCCACGCTGCTCGGTTCGCGCGAGCCGTGGAAGACGGTGGACCTGCTGAAGAGCTTCAACTGGCTGAACTGGTACGGCGGCAAGTTCTCGACCTCCCAGGGCCGTGGGGTGTTCATGGATCAGGCGCTGGAGCTGTTGCCCGCCGACTGCTGGCGCTGGTATCTGCTGGCCAATGCGCCGGAGGGGTCCGACACCGCCTTCACCTGGGAGCAGTTCGCCAGCGCGGTGAACAAGGACCTAGCCGACGTGCTCGGCAACTTCGTCAACCGCATCCTGAAGTTCTGCGAGACCCGCTTCGACGGC
>CAXTEX010000011.1:0-10916 GCA_964243445.1 uncultured Caulobacteraceae bacterium
GGCCAAGGGCATGTGGATGGGCGGGGTGGTGCCGCTGGGCTACGACCTCCAGGGTCGCACCCTGGTGATCAATGCGGCGGAAGCCGAGCAGCTGCGGGCGATCTTCCGCCGCTATCTGAAGCTCGGCTCGGTCACGCGCCTGCGCCAGGAGCTGCAACGCCAGGGCGTGCACTCCAAGGCCTGGACCTCCCGCGAGGGCAGGCCGATGGGCGATGCGGTGATCGGGCGGGGCGGGCTCTATCACATGCTGTCCAACCGGCTCTATCTGGGCCAGATCAAGCACCACGATCAGCACCACGCCGGCCTGCATCCGCCCATCGTGGACGCCAAGCTGTTCGAGCAGGTGCAGCGCAAGCTGGCCGCCCAGCGCGTGACGCGGCGCCAACGGCCGACCGCGGCCACCACCTCGGCTCTGACCGGGCGGGTGTTCGACGCGCTGGGCCAGCCCATGGGTCCGAGCTTCGCCTACGGGCGACGGGCAAGCTCTACCGCTACTATATCGCCGCCAGCCTGTTGACTGGCGGCAAGGACGGCTCGCCGCCGGACCTGATCCGCCGGGTGGGGGCGGAGGCGCTGGAGCGCAGCCTGGTGGAGCATCTGCGCCGGCTGGCCGATCGCCCGGAGCTCGGCCCAGGCGAACTGTCCGCCCTGGTGCAGCGGGTGGAGCTTCGCCGCGCCGACACCCAGCTGGTGCTCGAGGCGGAGGCGCTCTTCGCAGGCGATCATCCCAGCTTGGCGCTGGAGGAGTTGCAGGGCAGGCTGGCGCCCGGCGAGCGGGCGGTGTGGGAGGCCGGCAATCGGCCCGCCATCCGCATCAGCCTGCCGCTGCGCATGCAGCTGCGCGGCGGGCGCACCCGGCTGAGCGGGATCGACGCCGATCCGCAGCCGCGTGTCCGCAAGGACGCCGGCATGATCACAGCGCTGCGCTCCGCCCATGCCGAGCTGGCCAGCCTGGGCAGCTCGCCCCTGACCCCGGGTCCGGCCCTTCGCCACGCCCGCTCGCCCCCAACCCAACACCGCCGCCAGCTCGCCCGGCTGGTGTTCCTGGCGCCCGACCTGCAGCGCATGATTCTGGAGGGTCGCCAGCCTGCAGGCCTCAACCTTCGCACCCTGCTGAAGAGCGAGCTGCAGCTGGCCTGGGCCGATCAACGGGCGTGGTTCGCCACCCTGCGACAACAGCAGCCGGGTGTGCTGGACGGCTAGCTCGCCGGGTGGACGTGGTTGACCACATGGTCGACCAAGCTGATCACAGCAATCAGGATCGGGGTCAGCGCCGCGATCCACTTCAAGTCCTCTTCGCGTCGTCTGCGTATGGCGCTCTCCAAGTCATTGGGAGGCGTCCATATCCTCATCTCGACATCTGGCTCGGGGCGCCAAACGCCACTCCGACGCGGCGCTTCCGGAGAGGCGCTCAGCGCGGGCCTCGACAGTTCAGGTCGGCTATGTTCTCTGTACGTTCTAGGTGGGGGAGCAGGTGATGGACGGGCATGTGGAGTGGGCCGGCGTGCGGTTCTGGGCCGTCTTCCATGGCGATGGCGGCTTCTTCCGCAGCCCGGGCCTCTTTGCGTTCGTGCACCGGGGCGCGGGCGAGCACCGGACCCTGCTGTTCGTCGAGCAGAGCGACAATATCGCCGCCAGCCTGGATGGCGGCCACAGGCTCTGGGCTGAGGCCCTGCAGCTGGGGTTCAACGAACTGAACCTCGCCACGCCCATGATCGAGCGGGTCGACCGCCTGCTGCTGCACGCCCAGATCGTCAAACGCTGCTCGCCACTGCTGAATCTGATCACAGCCCCGCAGGCCGAGGCTACCCTGTTGCGGCGGGCTTAGGCTGTTCACCGCCGGGTCATGGCCGGCCGACCAACCCGCGTGTCGCGGGAGTCATCAGCTCGCCACAGCGCCCGCTTAAATCCAAAGCCAGGTCCCTAGGTCATCGCCTGTATGCCGCAGAAGATCGTCATTCGTCCTCTGGACACAGGCTGGGCGATGGAGCTGGACACGCTCGACGCGCCCATGGTGTTCAAGAGCGGAGCCCAGGCCGAACGCGCCGGGCGTCGGCTGGCGGAACGGCTGGCCGACGCCGGCGAGCCGGCCGAGCTGGTCATCCACCTGCGCGACGGCACGCTCGCCGGCCGGTTCATCGCCACAGCGGCCACGCGCTGAGCGCCTCAGCGCTTGATCACGGCGACTGGCCGGCTGAGATCCTGTCCGGTCGCTTGGATGTGCGCGGGCTGAACGCGGGCCTCGCTGGCGTGGGCCATGCCGCCCACCGCCAGCAGAGGCGTGGCCGCCATGGTCAGCAGGCCGATGGTGGATAGAGTGTTCAAGATGTTGCGCATGGTGTGTCTCCAGGAATGGGGTTCGCCGGTGCGGCGTTGATCCATGGAGTACTGCAGGCCCTGAAAAGAGACGAGTTAAGCCTGCGTCATGAGCGCGTTGTAACAAGATGAACGTGACGTAATGTCGGTAGAGCTCGAAGCAACTTCCGAGCCTGCGGCGTCGAGCTCGAGCGCTGAGACCACAAACGAGCCGCCTTGGCCATTTAAGACCTCCGCTCTCGGTGGCGCGGCGAGCCAAGCAGTTCGCGCAAGGCGCGGCTAGGCGGCCCCAGCTGATCACCTGCGACGTCCGGCTGCGGATCGGCCGAGGTCCGCAAGCGGTGGCCATCATCCAGCGCGAGATGGGGCCGCTGCCGGTGATCTTAATCACGGCCACGCCTTAGGATTGCGTCCCCAAGCGAGCACCCGGCTCGAGTGCTCGCCAAGCCGATGCATGGACCCACGATCTGCCAAGCGTTTCGCGAGCTGGCCCCGATTTGAGGGAAGGCTCGACTGGCTCTCCGGACTTATGGTGTCCCGCTAGCTCGCCGGGCCGGTGAGCTGATCCTACGCCTCAGGCTTTAGCTGAAGGTCTCATCCTCGGCCTTGACAGCCTTCGGCTTGGACGCCGCCTTACCCTTGACGGGTGCCGGAGTTGGCTTGGGTGATACAGCTTTACGACCCAGCCCCAGGGTCCTGGCCAGCTGGGATCGCTGGGCCGAGTAGCTCGGGGCCACCATGGGATAGTCCTTGGGCAAGCCGAACTTGGCCCTGTATTCGTCTGGCGTCGTATCTCTGGTGCTCAGATGACGCTTGAGCGACTTATACTTCCGGCCATCGATGAAGCTCGTCAGATAATCATCCGCCAGGCTTTTGCGGATGGCGGCCTTGTCCACGGTGTGATCGGGGACCTCCTCCTTCGCGGGCGCCCCGGCCGAGTCCAGCGCCATGTGGACGCCGGCGATCAGAGCGGCGAGATCACGTGTGGGCACGGTGTTGTTGGCGACATAAGCCGACACGATGTCCACAGTCAGGGAAGCGAGTTCGATGTTTTGTTCGTCCGCCACTTTGGCCTCAGCTTATGAAAGAGGCGGCTTACTATCAGACAGGGTGGAAAAGACAACTACGTCCGACACCCTAAGTCATGTAGCCGCGAGCTACACTCGTCCTTCTGCTCGAAGGCGGCCTTTCCCGTTCGCTGGCCTGGTTCGGCCGCGCCTGTAGAAGAGCTTGCATCTTCTCAAGTTCGGGATCGAACCCACGCTCTAGCCAAGATCGACGATGGATCTAAGCCCGTCGATCATAACGGGGCGGCGGTCCGCACCTTTTCTGCTGCCTGACACACCTCTGTGAGCTGCATCCTGATCGCTCTGCCATAGAACTGCCCCGCAACATTTTCATAGCCCTCCCGCGTCAGCACGCGACGAACATCTGCGACGCCCTGGCAATCTCCCGACCGGGCGAGATCAAAGGCGCGTTCAAGGGTGGTCCTGCCGTTGTGTTGCATCCGCCATGATACATCACCCAGCCGCGCCGCGCCGCCTCATGGCCCCAAGCTCGGACGCCGCCTCAACCGCCAGGCAGGGGTCTTGCACTCGGCGCAGCATCACTGTGTCGTCGCGGCTTACCCAGCTGAGACCGGTTCACCAGCCGCTGCGCCTTGGCCGACGCGAAGCGCCCGTAGCGCAGGGCCACCACCTCGCAGGCCGTTCCGCTCACCGGGCAGACAAAGCACCATCGCGAGCGCCCTCCAGGTCCCCGATGCATCAGCCTCAGGCTCTGATAGGTGGGCTGGCCCTGCCGCATCATCTCAAGCTCGATGTGGGGCTCGACGCTTGTCCGAAGGTCGATGACGAACCTTAGTCCATCGATCAAAGGGGTGGCGTCAGCCCAGTCGATCACGGCGGAGCTACGCTGTCCGCTGACGGCGTGACCGGCGTTGATCAGCGTCCTCATGTCGAGCCTGGGGTGATCGTCCAGCACCCCCCTGGCCATCCCCTCAGGAAGCGGCTTCTGACGGCTGCGGGAGCCCAGCCCCCCTTTGGTTTGCATGCTCCACCAGGCCGGCCTCGAAGGCTTCCCGCGCCAAGATGTCGGAGAGGCTGGAGGGGGTCTGGCCCCCTCTGTTCAGGCCAGCGGCGGGATCGAGGGAGTCTGGTCCGCTCGCCACCCCACCCCTGAGCCGCTTTTTAGGCTCCAAAGTGCGCTTTGCAGCGTCGTTCAGCAGCCTTACCGCCCTCAAATTGGAGCCAAACGCGCCGTTTTGCAGGGTCTTCAGCAGCCGCTCGCGGGTGGCGCCACGCGCCGGACCCCGCTCGTCGGTCCCTTCGAGCCGTTCTATGACAGTCATGAGCTCAGAGGCTGGAGTATCGGCCTGCGTCAGCGTCTCTACGGCTACAAGATCGCAGACGATATTGTCACCGACAAAGTAAAGCTGCTCCGTGATCGCGCCGCTAACGCTACAATAAGCTACAGCGTTATGATCATCCTCATAGTAATCGATCTCTACAGCCTTGACTTTGCGTCGATCACGACTCAAAAAGGTTATGCGGGCAGTGGAATGAGCAACCTTGCTTGCGAAGCGACGGACCGCCCTGCCGCGCTTGGCGGAGATCACGAACTCCGGGTTTTGCGCAGGGTCATCGGTGAGCAGGATCCCCTCCTTGAGGATCGCCCGCACGCTGATCGAGGCGATGCGATCCAGCATAGCCTGCTCAGCGATCGATCCCGTCACCCAACGCCCCGAGCCCATCCGCCCAAGCCTGAACGGCAGGTTTTTTTTAGCGGTGGAGCATGGATGCGCTAAGAGCACGATTAGCGCACGACTACACTCCTTGAAGCCCGCCATTTAAGGCCGTCAATCAAGCCCAAACCGTCGCGACTCACTGTCTCCAGCCAGGCATTAGAGCAAGGGGGTCTGGGTACCCCTGCATCGGGCCTGAAGGGGGGCCTGGCACGGCGGTTTGCGCCGGAGATCAGCCGCCGTGTCAGGACGTTGTCAGCCGCTCTCTGGCGTGAGCATCGGTAGCGGAAGCTGCATGGCGGCCCGGGAGGGACTCGAACCCCCGACCTTAGCTTTAGGAAAGCTCTGCTCTATCCTGCTGAGCTACCGGGCCCGACGCGTGTCCGCTTAGCCCGTTTGAGGGACGGGCGGAAGCGCGCACCCGATCCTCAATGCTGTGTCTCGGGCATGCGCACGACCAAGCCGTCCAAGCCATCGACGACCTTGATCTGACAGGACAGGCGGGAGTTGGGCTCCACCGCTTCAGCGAAGTCGAGCATGCTCTCCTCCATCGCCGAGGGCGCGCCGGTCTTGTCCGACCAGGCGGGGTCTACATAGACGTGGCAGGTGGCGCAGGCGCAGGCGCCGCCGCAGTCCGCATCAATGCCGGGAACGTTGTTCTTCACGGCGCCTTCCATCACGCTCAGACCCGTCTTCACCTCCACGGTGTGTTCGGCGCCGTTGAATTCTACGTAGGTGATCTTGGCCATGGGGTCCGTCAATGTGAGGAAGGGTGGAGGGCGGCTCAGGCCGCAACCTCCTTCATGGAGATGGAGACGTCGCCCAGGCGCTCGATGCACACGGGTTTGCGCGAGCCGATCAACTGGCGACCGCCCATGAACTCCGGCGGCGCGTTGATCGCCTCCACCGCCTGCACCTGATCTGACGCGTTCAGGTGGAAGACGGCGAAGCGGGCGGTGGAGGGTTCGCCGCGAACGATTGTGCGCACCGCATCAAGGGGCAGACCGGCGATCTGCAGTTTAAGGTCGTACTGGTCGGACCAGAACCAGGGCGTCTCCGTCGCCGGCGCGGTCGTCCCGCAAAGGTCCGCCGCCGCTTGGCGCGCCTGTTCCAGCGCATTGGGCACGCTCTCCAGCCGACCTTGGCGACCGTAGAGCGGCAGCGGTCGTTGGGTGCAGTCGCCGATGGCGTGTACGTGTGAATCAGAGGTCCGTGCGGCGAGGTCTACCACCACGCCGTCTTCGCAGGCGAGCCCCGCCGCCTGCGCCAGCTCCTGGTTCGGCACGGCGCCCACGCCGACCAGGACGATGTCGCACCCCAGCTCTTCGTCGTCGCCGAGGCGCAGGCCGCATACCCGGCCCGCCGCCCCTTCGATGGCGCTCACGCCAGCTGCGAGGCGCAAGGTCACCCCTTGCGTCTTGTGATAGGCGTGCAGGAAGGTGGACACCGTCTCGTGGGCGACACGCGCGAGCAGCCTCGGCTGCAACTCGACGACGGTTACGTCCGCCCCAAGCGCCCGGGCGGAGGCGGCGGCTTCAAGCCCTATGTATCCGCCGCCGATAATCGCCAGCCGAACGCCAGGGGCGAGCGCCGCCTTCAGTCGGTCCGCATCGGCGGCGGTGCGCAGCTCCAGCACGCCGTCCAGCTCAAGCCCGGGCAGGGCGACGCGCCGGGCCCGTGAACCTGTGGCGAGGATGAGTTTGTCGTAGGTCAACGCTTCGCCGCCGACCAGAAACACCTGGCCGCCGTCATCACCGCGCTCGATCCGATCGGCTCGGACGCCCAGCCTCATCTCGATGGCCGCATCCGCGTAGAAGGCGTCGGGACGCAGCGCCAGTGAGGCGGCGTCGGCCTCGCCCTTCAGCCAGGCCTTGGAGAGGGGCGGGCGCTGGTAAGGGGCCACGGGCTCCTCCCCGACCAGGGCGACCGGCCCGGTCCAGCCCTGCTGACGCAGGAGCGCCGCCGCCGTTCCACCCGCATGGCCTGCGCCGACGATCAGGATGCGACCATCCGTCTTCGCCAAACGTCGCCCTCCTCGCCGATCCGCCGCGCCGGGTCGAGCCGGCTTGCGGGGCTCGATAGCGCATGGGAAACCGCGCGTCCATGCAAGCGCCTCCGACCCTCGCCACGACGGAGTCAGCCTGCAGCCGCTTCGATTCGGCTAAGGCGCTGGAGGCCTTTGGGGGCGAGATCGCCGGCCTGCTGGCGCCAGGGGAATCGGTCTGTCTTTTCGGTGCTCTCGGCGCGGGCAAGAGCACGCTGGCGCGCGGGCTGATCCGCGCCCTGACCCGGCCGGACCAGGAAGCCCCAAGCCCCACCTTCACCTTGATGCAGGTCTACGACGGCCCTGACTTCCCCATCGCCCACTTCGATCTCTACCGGCTGAAACGACCTGAGGAGGCTTTCGAGATCGGCTTGGACGAGGCGCTGGACGCGGGAGCCGTGGTGGTGGAGTGGAGCGAGCGGCTGGGGGGTTCGCTTCCGGCCGACCGGCTCGAAGTGCGGCTGGAGATCACCGAGGACGGCGCCCGGCTCGCGACCTGGCGTGGACATGGCGTATGGACCGGGCGTGAGCATGATCTTCTCCGACCCGCGCGGAACTGAGGCGGCCCCGCCCGACCTGATCGGCCGTGACGAGGCGCGTGAGCTGTTTCTCCGTATGCACGGCTTGGCCGACGCTGGCCGTGAGGCGCTGGCGGGCGACGCGTCCACCCGGGCCTATCTGCGTCTGCATCGCCCGGGCGGCGGCGCGCCGCTGATCCTGATGGACGCACCGCCTGCCGCCGAGAGCGCCCCGGCCCCAGCCGACGCAACGGCCGCCGAAAGGATGGCGCTCGGCTACAACGCGGTGGCGCGGCTCGCCGGCGGCCGGGTGGACGCCTGCGCCGCGGTGGCGGCCTTCCTTCGCGCTCGGGGTCTGTCCGCGCCCGAGGTCGTGGCCCTCGACGCCGGCCAGGGCTTTGCGGTGCTGGAGGACCTCGGCTCGGACCTCTTCCGCGACCGTCTCGACGCCGGCGCCGACCCGGACGACGTCTATGGCCAAGCGGTCGACCTGCTGGTGCAGCTGCACGACGAGCCGCCGCCGGCGGCCCTGCCGATCCCGGGCGGCGGCGCCTGGACGCTGCCGGTCTACGACGCCTTGGCCCTGCAGATCGGCCTAGACCTGTGGCTGCAATGGTGGCCGCCGCTCGTCGGCATGGCCGCTCCGCCGACCGAGGCGCGCGCCCGATGGTCGGCGCTGTGGGCGCCCGTGCTCGCCTGCGGCGAGGCGGGCGCGTCGGTGTTCACCCATCGCGACTACCATGCGGAGAACCTGCTGTGGCTTCCCAGGCGGGCAGGCGCCGCCCGCGTGGGTCTGCTCGACTTCCAGGATGCGGTCTGCGGCCATCCGGCCTGGGACCTTGTCTCCCTGCTGCAGGATGCGCGGCGGGAGGTGCCTGAAGAGGTGGAGGCGGCCATGCTCGCCCGCTACCTGGCCGCGCGGCCGAGCGTGGACGCCGAGGCGTTCCGCGCCGACTACGCCGCCCTTGGCGCGCTGAACGCCCTGCGCATCCTCGGGCCGATCTTCGCGCGCCAGATCACCGCCTTCGGGCGCGAGAAGTACCGCGCCTTCCTGCCCCGCGTCTGGAGAGCGCTGGAGCGAAACCTGGCACATCCAGGCCTCGCCGAGTTGAAGTTCTGGTTCGACCGCCATGCGCCGCCGGATGTTCGGGCTTGAGCCTTCCCACGACGGCGATGGTGCTGGCTGCTGGGCTCGGCACGCGCATGCGTCCGCTGACCGACGATCGTCCCAAGGCGCTGGTGGAGGTGGGCGGCCGCGCCCTGATCGACCACATGCTCGACAGGCTGGCTGAGGCGGGTGTGACGCGGGCAGTGGTGAACGTGCACGCCTTCGCCGACCGCTTAGAAACGCACCTTCGCGACCGTACGGGTGGACCGCAAATCGTGATCTCCGACGAACGCGCGCGGCTGCTGGAGACCGGCGGCGGCTTGAAGGCGGCGGCGCCCCTGCTGGGCGAGGCGCCCGTCTTCACCGCCAACATCGACGCGGTATGGATTGAAAGCGGGTCGCCGGCGCTCACCGCTCTCGCCGCGGGTTTCGATCCGGAGGCCATGGACGCGCGCCTGCTGCTGACCCGCACCGAGGCGGCCCTGGGGTTCGATGGTCCAGGAGACTTCGTCATGGCGGCGGATGGTCGGTTGAGCCTGAGGGGCGAGGCGTCGGCTGCGCCCTACGCCTACTGCGGGGTGCAGGTGTTCAAGCCCGGGCTCGCCGCCGCCGAGCCGGACGCCATCTTCTCCACAATGCGCATCTGGCGTCGCCTGGCCAAGGAAGGCCGGCTGTTCGGGACGGAGCTGCAGGGCGACTGGATGCACGTTGGCGATCCGGCTGCCCGGTTGGCGGCGGAGGCGCGCCTGCGCACATCCGCCGCACCGCCGGAGGGCTGATCCCGGCTTGTGACGCACTGCACTCAGCGCGATACGGCGCGCCTCCGTACGACACGACTCGTGCGGCTACGGGAGCGGCGTCATGGACCCCATCCTCTACGGCCAGGAAAACGGCGGCGAACCCGCCGATCTGGCTCCCCTTGAGAGTCTGGATGTCGCGGAGCCTGAGCGGGAAGCCGCCTGAGCCGCGGCTTCAGCCTGGCCGGTCGTCGGCCAGGATGAACGAAGCTTAAGCTAGCGCGACTGGACGTGTCGCGGCGGCGGCCCCAAATGACGGGCCGAGGCGATCCCATCGCTTCGGCTCATCTTGGACCCTTGCCGCCATGACCCCCGACGAACGCAACCTTCTTGGCCACTTCCTGCAGGACCTGACCCAGGCCCGCGGCGGTCTGAAGGACGCCGAAGCGTCCGACCTGATCGACCGGTCGCTGCGCAGCAATCCTGACGCCGCCTATCTGCTCGTCCAGCACGCCATAATCGCCGATCAGGCGTTGCACGCAGCGCAGGACCGCATCGTGCAGCTGGAAGGCCAGCTTCAAGGCGGCCAGCGGACCAGCCAGGGCGGGAGCTCCTTCCTGGGCGGGGGCGGCGGCCCGTGGGCTGGCGGACAGCCGGGCTATGCGCAGCAGCCCCAGCCGCAAGCCTATAGTCAGGGCGGCTACCCTCAGGCCGGCTACCCTCAGGCCGCCTACCCTCAAGCCGCCTACGCCCAGCCGCAGGATGCGCCGCTTCAGCGTCCTGGTCTGCTCGGCGGCCTGTTCGGCGGTGGAGGGCGACCGGCCCAGCCGGGCGGGTTCGGCAGCTTCCTGCGGCAGGCCGGCACGGCTGCGGCCGGGGTCGCCGGCGGCGAGTTCCTGTTCAGCGGCCTGTCCAACATGTTTGGCGGCGGCGGTCACGGCGGCTTTGGGGGCGGCTATGGCGGCGGCGAGAACGTGACCATCAACGAGTATAGCGACGGCGACCAGGGCGGCCAGGGCGGCTATGACAATGGCGATGGCGGCGGCGGGTTCGACGGCGGCGGCGGGTACGACGATGGCGGGAACTGAGCGCCGGATCCTTCGCTCGTCATCGAACCGGACCTGAAACAAGAAGGGCCGCGTCCTTGGACGCGGCCCTCAGTCGTTCTGTGTCGATTATTGTTAGAACGGGTAGTAGCGGAAACTGGTGAAGATGATGTTGTCGTGGGACTCCGGCGCGCCGCCGATGCCGCTGAAGCCTTCGCGGGCGATGTAGGAGTACTGCAGCCCGAAACGGACCTGACCCCAAGGACCTGTGAACAGCTTGTCCCAGGCTTGGAAGGTCAGCTCTGACAGCAGGCGGGTGTTGCCCGTGCAGGTGAGGGTTGACGCTTCGATGCCGCAGCCGGTGTTGACCGCGGTGAAGTTGCCGTAGGTGCCCTCGCCGCCGT
>CAXTEX010000011.1:10926-33615 GCA_964243445.1 uncultured Caulobacteraceae bacterium
GTGCACGCCACGCCCACGCTGGACCTCTACTTCGTCGTGCTGTTCGCCGCCGACGAAGTAGAGGTCCAGCGTGGGCGTGGCGTGCACCGTCGCGGTAACGAGCGCCGCGGTCTCCTGGATGGCGGTGATCTTGCCGCTGGGCGTGAAGGCTACGTCCGGCAGGCCGCTGGTGCCGTAGCGACCCACGCCCTTGCCGGTGATGCCCGATACCTGCACGTCGAACAGGCCCGGCAGGATTTGGCCGGCGAAGGCGCCGCCGACGCTGCCGGCGTCCAGGCTGTTGCTCTTCAGATTGCCCAGCTGCTCGTAGAAGCTTCGATAGATGCCGAACACTTCGCCGTGCACGTGATGGCCGAAGACGTCCTCCTCAGCGGCGACCTTGCCGATGACGTCGGGAACGTGGTTCAGCGATTGGGTCGCCGGAGCGACGCCGCTGACTGCGGTGACTGCGCCATTGGTGGTCGTTGTCGCCAGAGTGCCTGTATCGCCGCCAAAGAAGCCCGATCCGTTATTGATGGTGGTCACCACGCCGGCGGCGGCCGGAGCCGACCCGCCGAAGGTGGTCTGCGGGTTTTCAACGGAAACGGCCGCCCACAAGGTCTTGTTGAGGAAGTCCTTGGTCACGCGGATCTGCGGCTGACGGGCCCAGACGAAGCCGACGTTGTACTGGGCGTCGATGTTGGGCGGCAGCACTTCGTTGCGGGGCGTGATGCCCTTGCTGTTGGTGGTGGCCAGCGACCAGCTCTGTCCGGCCAGGATGTGCAGGCCGAAGGTGTCATCGTCGATGGTGGTGTAGAGGTTGCGGATACGCAGGTTGTAGGAGTTGGATTCGTTGGAGTTCGCTGTCTGGGCGGCGGCCTGGAAGTCGAACTCGCCGTACGCCGAGAGCTTCAGGGCCGGGTTAACATTGCCTTCGACGAGGGCGGACACGCGACTCTGGCGTGCTGTGCCGCGAAGTTCCTCGGAGTGACCCGCGCGGGTCACGGCGTAGGGAACGGAGTTGAATGGCGTGGCGATGTCGGACGCCAGGTTGTGCTCGCGATAGATGCCCGCCGCTTCGATGAAGCCGCCGGGGGTGATCTTCACGCCCTTGAAGTAGATGCCGTCCGTCTTCGGCTTCAGCTTGTCCGCCTCGGCCGCCACCGCGGTCGGGATCGACTGGATTATGGCGGCGGTGGCGTCGGCGTCGGCGGCCTGGGCCGTCTCGATCTGCTCCTGGGCGGATTGAGCGGCCTGCGCCGCCTGGGCGGCCTGAGCCTGGGTCTGGGCTTGGATGGCGCCTTGGCTGTTCAGCTGCTCACGCAGGGCGCGGACTTCCTCGCGCAGTTCGGACAGCTCGCCGCCGCCGCTGTGGACGACGTGCTTATGCTCGACCTTCTTGTGATGGGCGACGGCGGCTTGCGCGGTCATCCCGGCGCCCAGAGCGAGCATGCCGCCCAGCGCGGCCCCGCGCAGCAGCGTGGTCTTCATCGTCATAAGTAGCGTCCCCTATCCCCGGCGTCGGAGCTCTACCGCGCTTGCGGGGCGCTTACCGATGCTGGATGATGCTCTTGCTACTCTTGAGCGACAGTTTTGTTACAGCCAACACGTCTAGATCGCCGCGCGACTTCCGAGCCACACTCTGGTCATGGATCGGCCACGAATGACCTAGGCCGCATGCGCAGACGTTTCGCAATGATTACCGTAAGCAGGCCGACGCGTGCGCCTGACCCGCTGTTCCGCCAACGGACCCTAATGACCCAGCGCCTTCCAGAAGTCGCAGTGGTGGCGCGCCGCGAAGTCGGTGGCGAGCCTGTCGCCGTCGGGGCGCAGCTGCAGGGGGCCGGCGCCGTGGTCAGCGGGCCAGGCGGGGCCGGGCGATCCTGTGCGGGCGAAACTCGCCCAGGCTGCCTGCATCCGATCCGAGAGGCGTCTTTGCGCAGGGTCGAAGGCCGACGGATCGGCTGCGACCCAGGGCGTCTGCAGCACATAGACGATCTCTGAGGCGTGGAACGCCTTCAGCGGGGGCGTGAAAGGCGCGTGGGGCAGGTGATTGACCGCATGCGGGTCGTCGAATTCATAGGCGTAGACCGGCGCGCGCCGCTCCAGCAGGGCGTTGGTCGTCAGGGCCGGGCAGGAGAAGGTGGAGTCGGTGACGATGTCCACATAGGCGTCGGCGAAGGATGACTTGGCCAGCGGCTCGTACTCGGCCAGGACTTGCGGCGTCTGCTCCAGGAAAAAGTCGCCGATGATCTTCTCGTAGCTGGCCCGCGTCCATAGTCCGCCGGTGAAGCGGTTGAGGTCCAAGAACAGCGCGGCCTCATCGTGGTTGGTCCCGTCGATCATCGGCACGGCGACGAAGCGGCCCTGCTCGAAGGCGGAGCGGGGCGACAGCGGCAGCACCTCGCCCCCGAACGCCGCCGACCAGGAGTCCTTGCCGAGCAGACCCCGCCGGTGCGGTTTGGCCTTGATCACGCGGTCCGCCGGCAAGGCGCGCAAGCATGCGGCGGCCGTGGAGGGATCCTTGCAGCCGAGTTCGGCCGCCATGGCTTGGCCGCCGGCCTCCGCATCGGATTGGCTGATGGCCGAGTCGGGGGAGGTGCAAGCTCCGCTCTCGATGATCGCGCGTTGGAACAGGCCTTGCGCACCGGGCGAGGCGAGCTGTTCGCAGACGCTCCAGCCGCCGGCCGATTCGCCGAAGAGGGTGACATTGGCCGGGTCGCCGCCGAAGGCTTCGATGTTGGCCTTGACCCAGCGCAACGCCGCCTGCTGGTCCATCAGGGCGTAGTCGCCCGAGCCCCCGCCCTCGGCGCGCAGCGCGGGATGGGCGAGGAAGCCTAGCGCGCCCAGCCGGTAGTTGATCGCCACGCTCACCACGCCCTGGCGCTGGGCCAACCGGCTGAGGTCGTACTGGCTGTTGTAGCCGATGACGTAGCCGCCGCCGTAGATCCAGACCATCACCGGCCGTCGGTCGCCGGGCTTAACGTTCGGGGGCGTATAGACGTTCAGCGTCAGGCAGTCCTCGGATGGCCGCCCATCGCCAGGTATGGCGCTCTGGGGGCAGAGCGCCCCGCCACGGGTCGCGTCGCGGGTCTCCACCCAGGGCTGCGGCGGCTGCGGCGGACGCCAGCGCAGCGCGCCCACCGGCGGCGCGGCGAAGGGCAGGGCCAGGAAGGCCTCGCCCTGCGGCGTGGCCACGCCGCGCACCGGCCCGTCCGTGGTCGCCACCACTTCCGGCCGAGCTGCGGGATCTCGCACCAGGTAGGCCACGTCGCCCGGTCGCAAGGCGCAGCCTGCGAGCGTCGACAGCGCTACGGCCAGGGCGACCGCCTGAAGGCCGAGGCGCAGGAACGGGTGACGGGGAAGGGGCATGGCGGCTCCGGCTCGCAAGGCGTCGCTGGCGGAACCGCACGGCGTCGAGCTTCACGGCCGCAACGGCTGCGGCGTCGTTCGGTTCGGAGCGGCGTCGGGTCGCCTCGACCGGACCGTCGGCCTGGGTCAAGGTCAGGGCGCGTCGTTGGACTTGCAGCAGGGGGAGGACGAGCGATGGGCGGCGATGTCTTGGCCCTCACGGGGGTGGCGGTGCTGGCTGCGGGCTTCCTGCTGAAGCTCAACCCCTTGCTGGCCGTGGCCCTGGCCGCGCTCGCGGCGGGACTGGCCGATCGCCTATCGCCGCTGGCGGTGCTGGGCGCCTTCGGCCACGCCTTCAACCAGAACCGCTATGTGAGCCTGATCTGGCTGATCCTGCCGGTGGTCGGCTTGTTGGAGCGGCACGGGTTGCAGGCGCGGGCGCGGGCTCGCGTGGCCGCCATGAAGGGCGCCACCGCAGGGCGGCTGCTGCTGGCCTATCTGGCGCTGCGCCAGCTCACCGCAGCGCTCGGCCTGACCGCCCTCGGCGGCCACGCCCAGATGGTGCGTCCGCTGGTCGCTCCGATGGCGCAGGCGGCGGCCGAGGTCCAGGCAGGCGGCGCGTCTGCAGCCCTCTCGCAGGAGGTGCGGGCGCTGGCCGCCTCGGCCGACAATGTCGGCGCCTTTTTCGGCGAGGACGTCTTCATCGCTTTCGGCTCCGTCCTGCTGATCCGCGGCGTGCTGCAGGGGCAGGGCGTGTCGGTGGACCCGTTGCGCCTGTCGCTCTGGGCCATCCCCACCGCCGTGGCCGCCTTTATCGTCCACGGCTGGCGCCTGTTGCGGCTGGATCGGCGGTTGGCGCATGCAGGCGGGGAGCGGGGTGTCCGGAAGGCTCTGCTCGCTCCCTCGCCAGGGATGGCCGGGTGATCGGTCTTTCCACCGTCTACGTCTTCGCGGGTCTGCTGTTCGCAGGCTTCGCCTTCTCCATCCTGCGCGATCAGGCGCGCCCGAGGCGGTTGACCACCGCCGCCTTCCTGGCCTTGATCGCCGTCAGCTTCCTGTTCGGCGACCGGCTGGGAGACCTTGGCGACGGAGCGCTTGCCCTGGCGCTCGTCGGCCTGGCGGTGCGAGGACTGGGCGGCGTCCGATCGACCGCAGCGTCGCCGCCCAGCGAACGGCCCGAGGCCGGTGCGGCGCGGAACGGCGATCGCCTGTTCGCCCTGGCGCTGATCGTCCCAGCCGTGGCGCTCGCCGGCGCCTTGGGCCTGAAGACGCTGACGCTGGGCGGCGCGCCCCTTGTCGACCCCGGACAGTCCACCCTGATCGCGCTGGCCCTAGGCGTCGCCGTGGCGCTCGCCATAGCCCTGCCCGTGCTGCGGGCGCGCCCGACCGAGCCGCTGCAGGCTGGAGCGGAGCTGGCGGTGGCCATCGGCTGGGCGGCGATCCTGCCGCAGATGCTGGCTGCTCTCGGTGCGGTGTTCGCCTTGACCGGCGTCGGTCACGCGGTAGCCGACCTCACCGCGCGCCTGCTGCCGACCGACAACCGCTTGGCGGTCGTCGTCGCCTATACCGTCGGCATGGCCGCCTTCACGGCGATCATGGGCAACGCCTTCGCCGCCTTTCCGGTGATGACGGCGGGCATCGGCCTGCCGCTCATCGTGCGCAGGATGCATGGCGACGCTGCGGTGATGGGCTCGCTCGGCATGCTGTCGGGTTTCTGCGGCACGCTCGTCACGCCCATGGCGGCCAACTTCAACATCGTGCCCGTCGCCCTGCTGGAGCTGCCCGACCGCTGGGCCGTCATCCGGGTTCAGGCCCCCACCGCGGCGGTGCTGCTCGCGGTCAACACGGGGCTGATGTACGCTCTAGTGTTTCAAGTCTAAGACCCCGACATTGCATGATCGACTCTACCCGCCTGACGCCTGAGCTCGCCGCCCGCTACGCCGACATCTCCCTTGGCCACGTGGCCCGAGAGTATCCAAACAAGCTCGACCATGTGCTGAGCGGCGGTGCGGATGCGCGCACCCCGCGCGAGCTGCACCCCGTCTTCTACGGCAGCTTCGACTGGCACAGCTGCGTGCACGGCTACTGGATGTTGGCCGCGCTGCTGCAGCGCTTTCCGAACGGCGAGGCGGCGCAGCGGATCACGGCGCGTTTCCACACAGCCCTCACGGACGAGACGATCGCCGGCGAACTGGCCTATCTCGCCCGTCCGCTCAGCGGCGGGTTCGAGCGGCCATACGGCTGGGCGTGGCTGCTGAAGCTCGCTGCGGAGCTTGAGACGTCGCGGATCGACGACGCGCGGCTTTGGGCCGGGGCGCTCGCGCCTCTGACGCAGGTCTTCGCCGACCGCCTCAAACGCTTCCTGCCCAAGGCGGACTATCCCGTGCGAACGGGGGCCCACGCCAACACCGCCTTCGCCCTGGGGCTGGCCCTCGACTATGCGCAAGCGTTTGCGGACGACGGCTTGGCCGCGCTCATCTGCGAACGCGCCCGGCTCTGGTATGGCGCCGACCGCGCGGCGCCCGCATGGGAGCCGTCGGGGGACGACTTCCTTTCGCCGACCCTGGTGGAGGCGCAGCTCATGGCCGCCGTTCTTTCGCCGGACGCCTTCGCATCCTGGTTCATGGCCTTCCTGCCGGACCTGGCCGCAGGACATCCTCGCACGCTGTTCGATCCCGCCCAGGTCAGCGACCGCTCCGACGGCAAGATCGCCCACCTCGACGGGCTGAACCTCAGCCGTGCATGGAGCTGGCGCAAGCTCGCGCCCCACCTCGCTCCAGACGTCGAAACGCTCGCCCGCGCCGCCGTCGAGCGCCACCTTGAGGCCAGCCTGCCGCATGTGACCGGCGACTACATGGGCGAGCACTGGCTGGCGACTTACGCCGTGCTGGCGCTCGGCGGATGAGCGGCTGGGCCTTTTGGATCGACCGGGGCGGCACCTTCACCGACGTGGTGGCGCGGCGTCCGGACGGGACGCTGGTGGTGGAGAAGCTGCTGTCGGAGGCGCCCGGCCGCTATGCCGACGCCGCCATCGAGGCGATCCGCCGCCTGCTCGGTCTGCAGCCCGGCGCGCCCATCCCGGCCGAGGCGATCGATGGGGTGAAGATGGGCACGACCGTGGCCACCAACGCGCTGCTGGAGCGGCGGGGCGAGCCGACGCTGCTGGCGATCACCGCCGGCCACGGGGACGCTCTGCGCATCGGCTACCAGAGCCGGCCGAAAATCTTCGCCCGCCGGATCGTCCTGCCTGAGCCGCTATACGCGGAGGTTCTGGAGGTCGACGAGCGGATCAGCGCGGACGGCGGGGTGCTGCGCGCCCTGGACGCGACGGGCGTGCGCAAAGGCCTGCAGGCCGCCTACGATCGCGGCCTGCGCGCCGTCGCGGTGGTGCTGATGCACGGCTACCGCTTCACCGACCACGAGCGCCGGGTGGCGGAGATCGCCTGCGGGATCGGCTTCGCCCAGGTGTCCGTCAGCCACGAGGTCAGCGCCCTGATGAAGCTGGTGGCTCGGGGGGACACCACGGTGGTGGACGCCTACCTCTCCCCCGTGCTGCGCCGCTACGTAGACCAGGCCGCAGGGGAACTGGGTCAGGGCGTGCGGCTACTCTTCATGCAGTCCAACGGCGGTCTGGTGGACGCCGCCTGCTTCCGCGGGCGCGACGCGGTCTTGTCGGGCCCGGCGGGCGGGGTGGTCGGCATGGTGCGAACGGCCGCCGACGCCGGCGTCGAGCGGGTGCTGGGCTTCGACATGGGGGGGACCTCAACCGACGTCTCCCATTACGCCGGCGAGTACGAGCGCACCTCGGAGACCGAAGTGGCGGGCGTGCGGATGCGGGCGCCGATGATGCGCATCCACACGGTGGCCGCGGGCGGCGGCTCCATCTGCCGCTTCGACGGAGCGCGGTTGCGCGTCGGGCCGCAGTCGGCAGGCGCCGATCCGGGTCCGGCCTGCTACCGGCGGGGCGGCCCTCTGACGGTGACCGACTGCAACCTCCTGCTCGGCCGCCTGCAGCCCGACGCCTTCCCCAAGCTGTTCGGGCCAGGCGGCGACCAGCCGATCGACATCGAGGTGGTGCGCGCGGGGTTCGCCGTCCTGGCCGAGCAGGTGTCGGCGGCGACCGGACGACCGCATGGCGTGGAGCAGGTGGCGGAGGGCTTCCTGACCGTCGCGGTCGAGAACATGGCCGCCGCCATGCGCACCATCTCCGTGCAACGCGGCTATGACGTGAGCGGCTACACCCTGGCCTGCTTCGGGGGCGCCGCTGGTCAGCACGCCTGCCGTGTGGCGCGGTCGCTGGGGGTGGAGCGGGTCATGATCCATCCGCTGGCCGGCGTGCTCTCAGCCTATGGCATGGGTCTGGCCGACATGCGCGTGCTGCGGGAGGCCGCCTGGGAGCGCCGTCTGGACGAGGACGCCGCGGCTTTGGAGGCGGCGGCGGACGCCTTGGGTCGGGCAGCGTCCGCGGACCTCGCCGCCCAGCATCTCGGTCTCGCCGAAGTCCGCCTGCTGCGCCGGGCGTATCTCAAATACGAGGGCGGCGACGCGGCCTTGCCGGTCGCCTTCGGGCCCTCGACGCAGATGCGCGAGGCGTTTGAGCAGGCGCACCGCCGTCGTTTCGGCTTCGTCATGGCTGGGAAGCCGGTTGTGGTGGAGTCGTTCATGGCGGAAGCGGTGGGCGAGACGGGGGAGCGGGGCGGCGGATTGACCCCGCGGGCGTCCACGGCGCCCGATCCTGTCGCCTTCGCCGACCTGTGGACGGGGACGGCGCGCGAGCGGACGCCGGTGTTTGAGCGCGCCGACCTGCCGGTCGGCTGGCGCCAGGCGGGACCCGCCATCATCGTGGACCCCAGCCAGACGGCGGTGGTGGAGCCCGGCTGGACCGCGGAGATCGACGTCTTGGGCGACCTCATGCTGGTCGATGCGGGCGTCGATCCTCCCGTCGTCGCTCACGCCGCGGGTGAAGACTCGGATGCGACGCCCGATCCGGTGCGGCTGGAGCTGTTCGCCAATCTGTTCATGGCGGCGGCCGAGCAGATGGGCGCGGCGCTGCAGAACAGCGCCTATTCCGTCAA
The DNA here is from genome assembly GCA_964243445.1 of uncultured Caulobacteraceae bacterium. Classification (GTDB taxonomy): domain Bacteria; phylum Pseudomonadota; class Alphaproteobacteria; order Caulobacterales; family Caulobacteraceae; genus CAHJWH01. The sequence goes on from CAXTEX010000011.1 coordinate 19,332, forward strand.
CATCAAGGAGCGGCTGGACTTCTCCTGCGCGGTGTTCGACCGCTCCGGAGCCCTGATCGCCAACGCCCCCCACATACCGGTGCACCTCGGCAGCATGGGGGAGGGCGTACGCACCATCATCGCCGCACGTGGTGACGCGCGCGACGGACGCGGCCAGCGGCCGGGCGACGCCTATATGCTGAACGCGCCCTATCGCGGCGGCACCCACCTGCCGGACGTGACCGTGATCATGCCGGTCTTCCTGGCGGAGGACGTGGAGGCGCCCGCCTACTATGTCGCCGCCCGCGGCCACCACGCCGACATCGGCGGCGTCACGCCCGGCTCCATGCCGCCGCAGAGCACGTCGGTGGAGCAGGAGGGCGTCATGATCGACGACGTGCTGCTCGCCGACGTCCAAGGCTTCAAGGAGGCCCAGGTGCGCGCCCTGCTGGGATCGGGCCCCTGGCCGGCGCGCAACGTCGAGCAGAACCTCGGCGACCTGAAGGCCCAGCTCGCCGCCTGCGTCCGCGGCGCGGGCGAGCTGCAGGCCACGGCCGCCCGGCACGGCCGCGTCGTCGTGGACGCCTATATGGGCCATGTGCAGGACAACGCCGAAGCTGCGGTGCGTCAGGCCATCGCTAGGCTGAAGGACGGTGCGTTCCGCTACGAGATGGACAGCGGGGCCGTAGTCGCCGTCCGCGTCAGCGTGGACCTGGAGGCCTGCAGCGCGACAGTGGACTTCGCCGGGACGAGCGCCCAGCTGGCCAGCAACTTCAACGCGCCGTTCTCGATCTGCCGGGCGGCGGTGCTGTACGTCTTCCGCACCCTGGTCGACGGCGACATGCCGCTGAACGACGGCTGCATGCGCCCGATCACCCTGATCGCGCCGGAAGGCTCGCTGCTCAACCCGCGCTACCCGGCCGCGGTGGTCGCCGGCAATGTGGAGACCAGCCAGGTGATCACCGACGCGCTCTATGGGGCGCTCGGCGTGCAGGCGGCGGCCCAGGGGACGATGAACAACTTTACCTTCGGCGACCAGCGGCTGCAGTATTACGAGACCATCTGCGGCGGCTCAGGCGCCGGCCCCGACTTCGACGGCGCGGACGCGGTGCAGACCCACATGACCAACAGCCGCCTCACCGACCCTGAGGTGCTGGAGCACCGCTTCCCCGTCGTGGTGGAGCGGTTCGCCATCCGGCGCGGCAGCGGCGGGGCGGGCGCCCGCCATGGCGGCGACGGCGTGACCCGTCGGCTCCGTTTCACCGCGCCCATGACCGCCGCCATCCTGGCCAACCGCCGCCGCGTGCCGCCCTTTGGTCTGCAGGGCGGGCGTTCGGGAGCCTGCGGCGCAGCGCGGGTGGAGCGCACGGATGGTGTCGTGCAGCCGCTCGCCAGCGCCGAGGGGGTGGAGGTCGGCCCGGGCGACGTCTTCGTTATCGACACGCCCGGCGGAGGCGGCTACGGGCGGCCCGAGCGGTGATCACCCCTGCGTGACGCGCTGCAGCATGGCTAGACTCGGAACGCCGCATAGCGCACCTTCGTTGAAGGACTGTCAGGATAGGTGGCGTGAGAGACTTTCGGCGATGAGCGACGTTGTGCTGACCCTGCCTATCCAGGCGGGAGAAGATTCGTTGCTGTTCGGCCGGTTCCTGAACCGCTTCATGGAGACCCGTTCCAACGAGGCGGAGTTGATGGCCGCCTTTAGCGACGCACCTTACATGATGGTGCGCTCCGATCCGCTGGATGGCCAGGAGTTGAAGGTGTTGACGTTCCAGGAGACCAGCGTCGCCTCCGCCTTCTCAGCCGGCTGGGCGATGCTGCGCAAGGGCGCTGGCGCAAGGCTCTAAAGCCTTATGTCCCATCGGCATGAAGGCGGGCCGGGACCACCACCCGTTGAACGCGACGAGTTCCGCCGACCTTGATTGCAGTGTGCCCGCCCTGGGCAAGTTGAGGCTCGCTGTGGCCGGAGGCGGCGTCCTCGGCTTGAGCGTAGCGGCGTCGGCGGTCCGGGCGGGCGCCCGCGTCACCGTCTTTGAGCCCCGCCTGCTCGGTCGCAACGCCTCAGGCGTGGCCGCCGGCATGCTGGCCCCGGTGCTGGAAGCGGCGGTCGACGGCGCGGGTCCGGCCGATCACGCGCTCTTCCGGGAAGCCTATGAGGCTTGGCCGATCTTCGCCGCCCGTGTCGGCATCGCATTGCCCGACCACGCTGCTGGCGCGCTCTACACAGGGCCGCCCGACGTCCTCGACCACGTCGCCGCCTGCATCGCCGCCCTGAATGCGAAGGTCGAGCGGTTGACGGCCGCACAGGCGCGCGCGCTTCAGCCCAGTATTTCACCCAACGCGGAGGGCGCGTTGCGGATTGCGCAGGACGGGCGGCTCGACCCCCTGGCGGCGCTTTCAGACCTACGGGCGTGCATCCTGGCCGGCGGCGGCGAGATCGTCGAGGCGCCTTGCCCTTCCCCGACCGGCTTCGATGCGACCGTGATCGCCGCCGGATATGAGGCGCGGCGATGGGCGGATCGGGTCTCGGCTCTCAGGGCCCTTCAGCCCATCAAGGGTCATGTGCTGCACTTCCGCGGCGGCCCGGACGCGGGTCCAACGGTTCGCGGCGAGGCCGGCTACCTCGCGCCCCAGCGCCGCGGCGCGGTGTTCGGAGCGACCATGGAGCCCGGCTGCAGCGACGAGGCGGTTGACCCTTCCACCGTCCGCGCTCTGCACGCCGCCGCTCTCCGTCTCGCGCCCGGTCTCGCCGAGACGCCCTTCACCGCCCTGACGGGCGTGCGCGCCGCGCTGCCGGACGGACGGCCCTTGGCTGGCCACGCAGGCGAAGGGCTGCACCTCGCCGTCGGCGGGCGGCGCAACGGCTGGCTGCTCGCGCCGCTCGTCGCCGCGGCCGTGCTCGAAGGCCTGCGAGGCGGGGCCCCGCACCCAGCCTTTGACCCGCAGCGGATGACAACCGCTTAAGCGCTCCGTATGGGATCAGCGCCAGGGCCTGGCGGCGGTCATGCTGCAGGACGGCATCAGCTTCGTCCGCCATCGTCCCTCCTTGCAAATCCCAGCCTTGAACGAGGGGTTTGAGGCGGCCCGTTGATGTCGCGTCGCAACATAGTTGATCGAAATCGTTGGTGTCATTCTGTCGCAGGCGCGCTATATCAAAGACCGAGATCGGCAGCCGCCGCGATCCCTCGACCTCGACGTCGGGATCGGAAGCGCCGCCCCGAAAAGGCAAGCAGAGAAGGCGTCCTTCGAACATGAAAGCCCAGCCGTCCCAGGCGGTGGTCAGTCGAATCGAACGCGGTCGCGCGGTCCTGGAGCGCCGAGCGGATCGCGTCCTACGCACCATGCTGGTCGTAGGAGCGGGCGCTGTGCTGACAGGCTGTTCGGCGGCGGTGCTGGACCCCATAGGGGTCGTCGGGGCGGGCGAGAAGCTCATCCTGATCGACTCCCTTGCGGTGATGCTGGCGATCATCGTGCCGACAATCGTCGCCACCGTCGCGGTCGCCTGGTGGTATCGGGAGTCCAACACCAAGGCGCGCTATCTGCCGGACTGGGCCTATTCCGGCCGACTGGAGCTGGTGGTCTGGTCGGTCCCCCTGTTGGTCATCATGTTCCTGGGCGGCATAGCCTGGATCAGCTCCCATGACCTGGACCCGGCCAAACCCCTGGTCTCGAAGACCAAGCCCCTTGAGGTGCAGGTGGTGTCCCTCGATTGGAAATGGCTGTTCATCTACCCGGAGCAGGGCGTGGCGAGCGTCAATTCCCTGGTGATCCCGGCCGCGACGCCTGTGCACTTCTCGCTGACATCCGCCAGCGTGATGAACGCCTTCTTCGTGCCGGGGCTCGGCAGCATGATCTACACCATGAACGGCATGGCCGATCAGCTGAACCTGGAGGCGGACCATCCGGGCCGCTATTTCGGCCAATCCAGCCACTACAGCGGCGACGGCTTTTCCGGCATGCACTTCGACGTCGAGGCGGTGCCGCAGCAGGCCTTCGCCGGATGGGTGTCCAAGACCCGCGGCGCAGGCCCGGTGCTGAACGCCGCCGGTTACCGCCAGCTGTCGCAGCAGAGCCAGGACGTACGGCCTTTCACCTACGGCGCCGCGTCGCCCAACCTGTTCCAGGATATCGTGCTGCAGAAGCTGCCGCCGGGTCCAGGTCCGGGAGCCGGCCCCGGCCCCGCGCATCCGCCAGCCAACATCTATCCCAAGGGAGGCGTCTGACATGTTCGGAAAGCTGACGTTGGCGGCTCTGCCGCTCGACCAGCCGATCCCGCTGATCACATCGATCATAATCGTCCTGATCATGACGGGCGTGATGGCGACCATCACCCTGAAGGGCTGGATCCCTTATCTATGGCGTGAGTGGATCACCAGTGTCGACCATAAGCGCATTGGCGTCATGTATTGCATATTGGCGCTGGTCATGCTGCTGCGGGGCTTTAGCGACGCGCTGCTGATGCGCTCTCAGCAGGTGTTGGCCTTCCACTCCAACGGCTATCTGCCGCCTGAACACTACAACCAGGTGTTCTCCGCTCACGGTACGATCATGATCTTCTTCGTGGCCATGCCGTTCATGATCGGCCTGATGAACTTCGTCGTGCCATTGCAGCTTGGCGTCCGTGACGTCGCCTTTCCGACGTTCAACTCGGTGGGCTTCTGGCTGACCTGCAGCGGGGCGCTACTGGTCAACATGAGCCTGCTGGTCGGCGAGTTCGCCCGCACAGGCTGGCTGCCCTATCCGCCTCTATCCGAGCTGAAGTATTCACCGGGTGTGGGCGTGGACTATTATCTCTGGGCTCTGCAGATATCGGGGATAGGCACCTTGATGACCGGGGTGAACCTGGTCACCACCATCCTCAAGATGCGGGCGCCGGGCATGAGCTATACCCGCATGCCGATGTTCTGCTGGACGTCGCTGGCGTCCAACCTGCTGATCGTGGCGGCGTTCCCGATCCTGACCGCCACCTTGGCCATGCTGTTGCTGGACCGCTATCTCGGCTTCCACTTCTTCACCAATGAAGCCGGCGGCAATGTGATGATGTTCATGAACCTCATCTGGGCCTGGGGCCATCCGGAAGTCTATATCCTGATCCTGCCTGCGTTCGGCATCTTCTCGGAGATCATCTCCACCTTCTCGGGCAAGCCTCTGTTCGGCTATCGGTCTATGATCGTGGCCACCATGGTGATCTGCGTCCTGGCCTTCATGGTCTGGCTGCACCACTTCTTCACCATGGGCGCGGGCGCCGACGTCAACGGCTTCTTCGCCATCACCACCATGATCATCGCCGTGCCGACTGGGGTGAAGGTCTTCAACTGGCTGTTCACCATGTATGGCGGCAAGGTGCGCCTGACCTCTCCCATGATGTGGGCGATCGGCTTCATGATCACCTTCGTGATCGGAGGCATGACCGGCGTGCTTCTGGCGGTGCCGCCGGCGGACTTCGTGCTGCACAACAGCCTGTTCCTGGTGGCGCACTTCCATAACGTGATCATCGGCGGCGTGCTGTTCGGCGCCTTCGCCGGTTACACCTTCTGGTTTCCCAAGGCCTTCGGCTTCACCTTGGACGAGAAGCTTGGCAAGGCGGCCTTCTGGTTCTGGATCAGCGGTTTCTACGTCGCCTTCATGCCGCTCTACGTGCTCGGCCTGATGGGCATGACCCGCAGGATGCAGCACTACGACGTCGCCGCCTGGCGTCCGTGGCTGCTGTGCGCAGCGTGCGGAGCGGTGCTGATCCTGATCGGCATCGGCTTCCAGGTGGCCCAGTTGGTTGTGTCCATCCGCACCCGCGACGAGCGGCGCGAGCTCAGCGGCGACACCTGGGACGGGCGGACCCTGGAGTGGGCGACCGCATCCCCGCCGCCGTCCTTCAACTTCGCCGTCATGCCGCAGGTGCACGGCGAGGAGCCCTACTGGGGCATGAAGCTGAAGGCGCGCCAGAGCATGCGTCTGGCCACCGACGAGCCGGACTACGAAGCCATCGAGATGCCGAGGAACAGCCCCACCGGCTTCGTTACGGCCTTCTTCGCCGTGGTGATCGGGTTCGCCATGATCTGGCACATCTGGTGGATGGCCATCGTCGGTCTGATCGGCGCCTATGCGACCTTCGTCGTCTTCGCCTGGCGTGACATCGACGAGATCGAGATCCCTGCGGACGAGGTCGCCCGCGTCGACCGCGCCAACCGCGCTGCGCGGACGCAGGCGCTCAAGGACAGGCGCGCCGCAGCCGTCGTGCGGGAAAAGGAGATGGCATGAGCCATGCCGCAACGCTCCGGCGGGGTCACGATCCCTCCCGCATCGGCCACCAGAACCACGGTACGGCCGCTCATCCTGACGCCGCCGGTCACGGAGAGGGGGGACCCGCCTCCAAGCGGATCATCGTGGGCTATGGCTTCTGGATCTTCCTGCTCTCCGACATTATCATGTTCTCCGGTTTCTTCGCCGCCTATTCGGTCTTGGCCCAGGCGACGGCGGGGGGACCTTCCGGTCGTCAGATCTTCGAACTCAACAACGTGGCGATCGAGACCGGCTGCCTGCTGATCTCCAGCTTCACCTGCGGCATGGCCAGCCTGGCTGTGGAGCAGCGAAGCCAGCTCTGGACCCAGGTCAGCTTGCTGGCCACCGGCGTGTTCGGCCTGATCTTCCTGCTGCTGGAGATCAAGGAGTTCGCGGGCCTGATTGCAGACCACAACGGCCCGCAGCGCAGCGCCTTCCTGTCCTCCTTCTTCGCCCTGGTCGGCTGTCACGGCCTGCACATCACCGCAGGGCTGCTGTGGCTCGGCACCATGATGGCGCAGTTCGCGGCCAAGGGCTTTCGGCCGAACATGGGTCGGCGCTTCCTCTGCTTCAGCCTGTTCTGGCATGCCTTGGACATCATCTGGGTGGCCATCTTCAGCCTTGTCTATCTGATGGGAACCACGCGATGAGCGACGCCGAAGCAGGTCCCGACGCCCATCTGGGCCACGACACCGCGCCGGGGGACGAGCATGGCCCGGACAGCGGCGTGTCCAGCGGCTTGCGCGGCTATGTGATCGGGCTGGTTCTGGCCGTCGGGCTGACCGCAGCGTCCTTCTGGGCGGCGCAGACGCATCTGATCTACGGCCCTGGCTTGCCGGTGGCCCTGGTGACCCTGGCGGTCGCCCAGATGGGCATCCACTTGGTGTTCTTCCTGCACCTGACCACCTCGCCGGACAACACCAACAACATCCTGGCGCTCGCCTTTGGGATCCTGATCGTCTGTCTGGTCGTGTTCGGCTCCATCTGGATCATGGGCCATCTGAACCAGAACATGCTGCCCATGGACCAGATGATGCAGATGGAGCACTAGCCGCTCCGTCGCACCGGGAGACCTCCCAACCGCTTCGTCACGTTCCTCTCTTGTTCCGGCGGCGAGCGCGGTGCTAGCGTGGCCGCGATGACGGCGGCTTATGATTGGGTGTTTGGAGGTCCAGGCCCGCGGTGGTTCTCCGTGGCCGCCCACCGGCCTTTCCTGGACGATCTAGCCTTCGCCCTGGATGCCGCCTTTGCGGGCCTTGGCCCCGAGGCGCTGGCCGACGCGGTCGTGTTCACCCCGACCCGTCGTTCGGTGCGCGAGCTGGCCCAGGCCTTCGTGCGCACAGGCGAGGGACGGGCGGTGCTGCTGCCCCAAATTCGCGCCATCGGCGATCTGGATGAGGGCGAGCCCCCCTTCGAGCCGGGGGAGCTGGCGCTGGACGCGCCGCCGGGCGTCACGCCGCTGCGGCGGCGGTTCGAGTTGGCGCGGCTGGTCACCGCTCACGCCCACCTGTTCGCCCGGTCGATCCATGCCGCCGCCGCGCTGGAGCTCGCCGACGCCCTGGCCGGCTTCCTGGACGCGGTGCAGATCGAGGAGGTGCAGGACCCCGGCCGGGTGGCCGCACTTGTCGAGGGCGATCTCGCCCGCCACTGGCGCGCTTCGGCCGAGTTCCTGCAGATCGCCACCGCCGCCTGGCCCGAGCGGCTTGCCGAGCTGGGCCTGATGGATGTGGCGGCTCGGCGGACTCACCTGCTCCGCGCTCTGGCCGAGCAATGGCGGACAGCGCCGCCGCAAAGACCCATCGTCATCGCCGGGGTCGCGAGCGCGGCGCCCTCCATGGCCGAGCTGCTGAGGGTCGCCGCCGCAGCGCCCCACGGCTGGGTTGTGCTGCCCGGCCTGGATGTCGATCTGGCTGACGCCGCCTGGGACCGTGTGGACGAAGGCCATCCGCAGCACGCGCTGAGGCGGCTCCTGGGCCACGCCGGCGTCGTGCGGGCAGACGTGCGGGCCTGGCCGGCGCCGGAGTCCCAGGCGGCCGCCGCCCGGGCGCGCGATCGCCGCCGGCTGGTCAACGAGGCCCTGCGCCCGGCGGAGACCACCAGCGATTGGCGGTCCACACTGGATCAGATGCGCGCCGAAGGGGCGGCTGCGGGCATCGACCCCATCGCTGCGGGCCTGCAGGGTCTCAGCCTGGCGGTCGCTCGTACGGAAGGGGAGGCGGCCGGCGTGTGCGCCACCCTGCTGCGTGAAGTGCTGGAGACGCCCGGCCGCACCGCCGCTCTGGTCACCCCCGATCCGGCCTTGGCCCGACGGGTGTCGGCCCAGCTCTCCCGTTGGGGGATCGAGGCGGATTCTTCCGCAGGCCAGCCCCTGGCGCAAACGCCCGCCGGCGTGCTCGCGGCTCTGGTAGCGCAAAGCGTGGTCGACCCGCTATCTCCCGTCCTGCTGCTGGCGATCCTGAAACATCCGCGGGTGCGCCTGGGCCTGGACGTGGGCCGGCTCGCCTCCGCCCGCGGCCAGCTCGAGGCGCGCGGACTGCGCGGTCCGCGGCCAGCCGACCGCGCGGCGCTGTCGGCGCGGCTGCAGCCGCTCGCCCGCCGGCTTGAGCGAGGCGGCGAGGCCGCCGAGCGGGAGCACGCCCAGGCTGGCGCCGCCAGCGACCTGGCCGATCGCCTCCACGCCGCTCTGAGCTTGGCGGCTGAGCCTTTCCAGAAGGGGGACGCCCTGGCGACGACGGCCGCCCGGGCGTTGGCGCAGAGTTTGGAAACCCTGGCCGCCGATCCCCGCGGCAACGCCGGCGAGCTGTGGGGCGGCGCCGACGGCGAGGTCTTGGCCGAGCTGCTGGCCGGGCTGATGCAGGACGGCGAGGCCTTGCCTCCCTGCACGGCCAAGGGCTTCGCCCAGGTGATGGAGGCTCTTCTGACAGGGCAGGTGGTGCGCAGCGGCGCGCGGCCCCACCCCCGCCTGCGCATCCTCGGCCTGATCGAGGCGCGGCTGATCGGGGCTGACCGGCTGGTGCTCGCGGGCCTGGAGGAAGGCGTCTGGCCGCCGGGCGGCGAGGTGGATCCCTTCCTGTCGCGACCGATGCGCGCCCGACTCGGCCTGCCGTCGCCCGAGCGCCGGGTCGGCGTGGCGGCGCACGATTTCGCCCAGGCCGCCTGTGCACCCGAAGTCGTACTGGTGACCAGCGAGCGGCGGGGCGGCCAGCCGGCGGTGATGTCGCGTTGGCTCTGGCGGTTGTCGATCCTGGCCCGCGGCGCCGGATTGAGTCTGCCAGGACGCGATGATGCGCTGCGCTGGGCTCGGGGGTTGGACGCGCCCCTGTCCGACCCGCCGGCGAGCCTTCGGCCTGCGCCGAGACCCGTGCCGCGCCCGCCCTTGGCGGCCCGCCCCACCTCGCTGTCGGTCACCGAAGTCGAGAAGCTGGTCCGCGACCCCTACGCCCTCTACGCCCGCAAAGTGCTGCGGCTGGACCGTCTGGCTCGCCCAGACGAGCGCATCGAAGCGCGGGCGCGGGGTTCAGCCATCCACAAGGCCTTCGAGGACTTCGCCGCCGCCTGGCCCGACCTGGACCCGCAGATCGCCGGAGCGCGGTTCGCCGCCCTCTACATGGCGGCCCTGCGCAAGGAGTCCGCTCCCGACGCGCTGCTCGCCCGCGAGGCGGTGCTGGCGTTGCGCGCCGGCGACTGGGTGGCGCGGATGGAGGCGCTCCGGCGCGAGGACTTGGCTGCGGTGTACGTCGAACAGCGCGGCGAACTTAGACTTGGCGATGCGACGCTCACCTGCCGCGCCGATCGGCTGGAGCTGACTCATGCCGGCGTCGTGCACCTGCTCGACTTCAAGACGGGGCGGGTGCCGGGCAAGAAGGAGATCGCCACAGACTTCTCGCCGCAGCTCACCTTGACCGCCGCGTTGATGATGCGTGGCGGCTTCCCGGCGTTGGGGCCCCGCGCGCCGGGCGACCTGGTCTATCTGCGCATCAGCGGCCGTAATCCTGCCGGGACGGAGGAGGTGCGGGGCCAGGCCGGCGAGAGCGCCGCCATGGCGGACGCCGCGCTGGCGGGACTCGAGGCGCTGCTGGCGCGCTACCGCGACCCAAACCAGCCCTACCGCTCGCGCATCGCGCCGCGCTTCGTGGTGGAGCATCCGAGCGACACCGACCATCTCGCCCGCGTGCGCGAATGGTCCGCCGCCGACGAGGGGGACGACGAGTGAGCCCCGGTCTTCAGGTCACCGACCCACAGACGCTGGCCGCGGACCCGGAGCGCTCGGCCTTTGTCAGCGCCAACGCCGGTTCGGGCAAGACCAAGACGCTGGTCGATCGGGTGGCGCGGCTGCTGCTTCATCAGGCCCGACCGGAGGCCATCCTGTGCGTCACCTACACCAAGGCCGCGGCTGCGGAGATGCAGCGGCGGCTGTTTCAGCAGCTCGGCCGCTGGTCGATGCTGGACGACGGCGAGCTGAGGGCTGAGCTGTCGGGGATCGGCGAGGACGCCCGCGATCTCTCCCGCGCCCGCACCTTGTTCGCCCACGCCCTGGAAGCGCCCGGCGGGCTGAAGATCGAGACCCTGCACGCCTTCTGCGAGAAGCTGCTGCGTCGCTTCCCCCTGGAAGCCGGCGTCTCGCCCGGCTTCCAGGTCATGGACGATGCAGCCGCTGCAGAGGTGTCCGCCGACGCTCGCGACGCCCTGGCCCGCCTGTCCATGGCCGGTCAGGCGCAGGTCGCCGCCGCCTACGCCGCCATGGCGTCGACCCTGGACTTCCAGAGCTTCGAGACGATGTTCGACGCCTTCCAGACCCGGCGCGAGGCGATCGCCGGCTATCTGCGCGCCATCGGCGGCTTGGGCGGGCTGCAGGAAGCGGCCGCACGCGCGTGCGGCTTGGCCGGCTCCGTCTCGCCCGAGGCGCTGGAGGCGCGCGCCATCGCGCCGCCCATGCTGGACCTGGACTTGTGGCGGGCCGGGGCGACGGCCCTCTCGGCCAGCGGCGTGCGCGATCAGAAGTGCGCCGCCCAGATGGCCGAAGTCGCCGAGGCGGCGAGCCGTGGAGCCGCCAGCTTTGCAGAAGCTTTGTCGGTGTTCTGCACCAAGGAGGGCGTTGCCGCGAAGTGGGTGGAGACGGCGGCCGCGCTGAAGCGAGACCCCACGCTCCAGGCTCGTCTGGTCGCCGAGCGCGACCGCCTGCTGGACACGGCCGCCCAGGTGAAGGCCGCTCGCGTGGCGGAAGCCAGCGTCCACGCCCTGACGCTCGCGGCGGTCTACGTCGACGCCTTCGCCAAGGCCAAGGCCGAGCGCGGCCTGCTCGACTTCGCCGACTTGGTCGCGAGGGCGCAAAACTTGCTGGGAGAGCGGGAGGACGCCGCCTGGGTGCTCTACAAACTGGACGGCGGCATCGACCACATCCTGCTGGACGAAGCCCAGGACACAGCGCCCGAGCAGTGGGACATCCTGCGCGCCCTGACCGGGGAGTTCTTCTCAGGGGAGGGTGTCCCCGGCCGCTCGCCACGGACCCTGTTCATCGTCGGCGACGAGAAGCAGTCCATCTACTCCTTCCAGGGCGCCGCGCCCGAACGACTGGTGCAGGAGGCCGGGCGCTACGAGGCGCAGGCGCACGCGGCCGGCCATCCCTTCGCGCGCGTGCCGTTGCTGGCCTCCTGGCGCTCCACGCCGCAGGTGCTCGGCTTCGTAGACGCGGTGTTCGAGCCCCAGGCGTCTCGCGCCGCGCTGCAGCCGCGCGCCGCCGGCGCCGAAGCTGCGGCCGAACTGGTGCGCCACATCGCCAACCGTAAAGCCGACAGCGGGACCATCGAGCTATGGGAGCTGGAGCGCGAGGAGCCTACGGAAGAGCGCCGCGCCTGGGACGAGCCGTTGGACGCCGATGGACGCAGCGGCGCCTATCGCCGACTGGCCGAACGCATAGCCGCCGAGATCGCCCGCATCGTCACGTCCGGCGAAGCGGTTCACGACAAGGACCATCACGGCCGCCGCCCCGCCGAGTACGGCGACGTGCTGATCCTGGTCAGGAAGCGCAAGGCCCTGTTCACCGAGCTGCTGCGCGCCTGCAAGCACGCCGGCGTGCCGGTGGCCGGCGCCGACCGATTGGCCCTGTCGGAGCACCCGGTGTTCGAGGACCTGCTGGCGCTCACCCGTATCGCGCTGTTCCCCCACGACGACCTGACCCTGGCGGCGGTGCTGCGCAGCCCCCTCTGCGACGTGGACGAGGATGGCCTCTACGCTCTGGCCCGCGGCCCCGACGGGACCGGGCGCGCTGCGTCGCTCTGGGCCGAGCTGTCTCGCCGCGCAGGCGAGAGGGCGGACTGGGGGGCGGCTCTGGAGCTGGTCGACTGGGTGCGCAGGCAGGCCGCCGAGCCGCCCTTCGGCCTGTATTCGCGCCTGTTCAGCCGGCTGGACGCCGCCGGCCGGTCTGTGCGCCAGCGTTTCGTCACCCGTCTGGGCGCGGAGGCCGGCGACGCCCTTGACGAGGTGCTGGCCCAGGCCTTAGCCGCCGAGGGGCGTGGCGTGCGCGACCTGGAGCGCTTCGCCGATCACGTGGCCCGCCTCGATATCACCGTGAAGCGCGAGATGGATGCGCCACGCGAGCCCGGGCAGGGCGGCGAAGTCCGCATCATGACCGCCCACAGCGCCAAGGGGCTGGAAGCGCCCATCGTCTTCCTGCCCGAGACGGTGAGCGGGGGCTCGCCGCGGGGCTCGCCGCTGCTGCAGACGGCGGACGGCGGATTCCTCTGGTGCGCCTCGGGCAAAAGCGATTGCGAGGCTTCCGCCCAGGCGCGGGCGCTGCGCGAGGCCAGGGCGGCGCAGGAAGACCTGCGGCTTCTGTACGTCGCGCTCACCCGCGCCCGCGACAGGGTGGTGATCGCCGGACGGGTGAACGCCACGGCCGACGTCGACAAGGTGAAGGGCTGGTGGGGGCCGATGCGCGACGCCTTCGAGCATCCGAGCCTGGCGCACGACGTCCGCGACGTGGAGGTCGATGGGCGGCGGGTCAGGCGCTACGGTCCCGATCCCACGGTTCTGGCGCGCCCCTCGGCGTCGGCGCCTGCAGCTCCACCCCCGCCCAGCTGGCTCGATCGTTTCGCACCGCAAGAGGCGGGCGGGGCGACGGCTGCGTCCCAGGTCAGCGCCAGGACGACCGGGCCTGCGGCGTCGCCCCTGTCGCAGCGACTCGGTCTGGGGCGCTTCCGTCGCGGCGAGCTAATCCACCGCCTGCTGCAGCTCCTGCCGGACCTGGCGCCGGAGCGCTGGGACGCGGCGGCCGCACGCCTGCTGGACAAGGAACGCGACCTGGAGCCTGACCAGCGCCAGGAGATGGCCGCCGCCGCCCTGGGCGTGCTGCGCGACGCGCGCTTCGCAGAGGTTTTCGGTCCAGGCTCGCGGGCGGAGGCGTCGATCGCCGGAGGCTCTCCCGACCTGCCGCCAGGCTACGCCGTCTCCGGGCGCGTGGATCGGATGCGGATCACGCCGGACCGGGTGCTGGTCGTCGACTTCAAGACCAACCGTCCATCGCCCGATCGCATCGAGGACGCCGATGCAGCCTACATCGCCCAGATCGCCGTCTACGCCGCGGTGTTGCGGGCCATCTTCCCAGACCGGCGGGTGGAGGCGGCGCTGGTATGGACCGACGGCCCCAAGCTGATGGCCGTGCCAGAAAAGCTGGCGGCGGCCGCCCTCCAGGCCTTGGCCGGCCAGCGGGCTTGACGCTTGATCGCGGGCCGGGGGCGTCTACATGGATCACCCTGGAGCGAACGACCGCCACATCGGCGGTTCCGCCCCTTCGGAGCATGGTCATGAGCACGGTGAAGGTCACCGACGCCGATTTCGACACCGCGGTCCTGGGCGCCGACCAGCCGGTGCTGGTGGACTTCTGGGCGGAGTGGTGCGGCCCCTGCAAGCAGATCGGCCCTTCCCTCGACCAGATCTCCGAGGAGCTGGCCGGCAAGGTCACGGTGGCCAAGGTCAACATCGACGACAGCCCCACGACGCCCTCGCGCTATGGGGTGCGCGGCGTGCCGAC
>CAXTEX010000012.1:0-33098 GCA_964243445.1 uncultured Caulobacteraceae bacterium
GGACAGGGTGGATTTGCCGTGGTCGATATGGGCCACGATGGAGAAGTTGCGGATGCGGGAGAGCTCGGTCATTGCCGGGCGGGCTTAGCACATCGGCGGACGCGTGCGAGGCAGGCGCGGGCAAGACGGGGTCGGTAGACCTGCGGGCCTCTCCCAAGCGGGAGAAGAGCGCCGCCGTTCACGCGCGGTTAACCACAAGGTCGTCGAAGTCTGGCGACGCTCGCTTTCCGACTCAGGGTTCCCGCCATGGCCATCGACCGACGCAGTGTGTTCCTCGCCGGGGCGGGCCTGGCGCTCACCGGATGCGCGTCGCAGGGGCAGGCGCCGCCGGTCCCGCCGCTGGCCGACACCGGGCCGCGGCCGCAGTACGGGCCGGGACCGCAGGCGGAGACCTATGACGAGAACGAGATCGTCCACAACGTCTCCAACTTCTTCGGGGTGACCAGCGAGACGGTGGCCAGCGCCGTGGAGCACGTGTTCCGCGAACAGGGCCGACCGACCGGCTACATCGCTGGCGAGGAGGCTTCGGGCGCGATCATCCTGGGCCTGCGCTATGGCAAGGGCCTGCTCTACATGAAGCGCCGCCCGCCGCTGCAGGTCTACTGGCGCGGGCCGACGGCGGGGTTCGACTTCGGCGGCAACGCGTCGCGCGTCTTCACCCTGTGCTACAACCTGCAGTATCCGGACGCCATCTTCCAGCGCTTCCCGGGCGTGGAGGGCTCGCTCTACGTCGTCGCCGGTATCGGGATCAACTACCAGAGCGCGTCCGACATCGTGCTGGCGCCCATGCGCACGGGCGTGGGCCTGCGCGCCGGGGCGAGCGTCGGCTATCTGGCCTATTCGCGCAGCGCCCATATCGAGCCGTTCTGAGCCACGCCGCCCGCGCCTACACCGCGCCTTAAGCCCGCCGTGCGAAGCGTGACCCCGTGCGGGAGCGTGGGCTTTGAAGGAAACCGTCGCCGGCGAATACAACAGCTCCCGCGCGCCGGTCCCTGCCGGCGCGGCCGAGCGGCTGGACGGCCGCCGCCTGGCCGGCCGCAGCCAGATCGTCTGGGGCGAGCACTGCTCTGAGTGCGCCTATCCGTCCTGCTATTCGTCCTGCGCCTTCTATGATCCGCGTCCGGACCTGAACTGCCGCCGGTTCGAGGCGGGGGTGGAGGATGCGGGCGCGGGGATGATGCGCATCCGCTTCCGCAAATGGGGCAAGCTGGAGGGGCGAGGGCCGGCCCGCCTGCGCGGCCACGCCGAAGCCCGCCGCCGCGAGCGCGCCGATGCGGCGGTCAGCCGGGTGCTCGGACATGCGCCGCTGCCCTTCCAGCTCGTGCGCGCGGCGGCCTGGCGGATGAGCCGGCTGAAGGCGCACGGTCCGCTGGACGCCCAGGACCTGGCCATCGACGCCTTCGTGCTGGAGGGCTGGTCCAACGACGGCGCCGCCCACGGCTTCACCGTCACCTTCCTGCAGGACGAGCCCGAGCGCGCGACCTGGCAGGCGCATGTCCGTCTCAGCCCCGACTACGGCCGCCACGTGCTGCCGATCTCCGCCATCGCCGCCGCCATACGGTTGGACCGCCCCTTCCTGGTACAGGTGGAGCCCGTCGGCGAGGCGGAGGGGATCGACGTGACCCTGGCGCTGGCCGACTTCGTGGCCTTCCACGATCCGCTCGACATCTCGCCTAGGATCAGGGCACCCGATCCGCAAGCCGAGGCCGTCGCGCCCGCATCGGCGCCGTTGAACCCGGTGCTGGCCAAGGTGCTGGTGTGGGACCTGGACGAGACCTTCTGGACGGGCACCCTGGCCGAGGACGGACCGGCGGGCGTGACCCCCAAGCTCGAGGCGGTGGCGGCGCTCAAGGCGCTGGATGGGCGCGGCGTGCTGCACTCCATCGCCAGCAAGAACGACGCCGGCGAGGCGCTGGAGGCGCTGCGCCGCTTCGGCCTGCAGGACTATTTCCTGCACCCGCAGGTCGGCTGGGGGCCCAAGAGCGCGTCCGTCGCCGCCATCGCCGCGGCCCTGGACTTGGGGCTGGACAGCTTCGTCTTCATCGACGACCAGCCGTTCGAGCGCGCCGAGGTCGCAGCCGCCCACCCGGGCGTGCGCGTGCTGGCCCACACCGAGGTCGCCGCCCTCACGACCAACCCCTGGTTCGACCATCCCGCGACGCCCGAGGCGGCGAGGCGGCGCAGTCTGTACCAGGCCGAAGCGGCGCGGGGCCGGGCGGCGGAGGCGTCCCAGGGCGACTACTTGGCCTTCCTGCGCGCCTCCGACCTGATGCTCGACGTGCGCGGTCTGGATGCGGCCGACGTGACCCGGGTGCACGAGCTGTCCCAGCGGACCAACCAGCTGAACTTCACCGGCGCCAAGTTCACCCGGCCGCAGGCCGAGGCGCTCGCCGCCCCCGACCGACGCCACGCCCGGCTGACCATGCGCTGCGCGGACGCCTGGGGCGACTATGGCCTGATCGGCTTTGCGGACCTGGACCTCGCGGCGGGCGAGCTGGCCGGCTTCTTCATGAGCTGCCGGGTGCAGAGGAAGCGCGTCGAGCACGCCGCCTTCGCCCACTTCGCCAGCCTGCTCGCCGCCCGGGGGCACACCGTCTTCGCCGTGCGCTTCGCCGCCACCGAACGGAACGGGGCGTCGGTGCGCCTGCTGGAGGAGCTGGGCTTCGTGCGGGAGGGCGAGCGTTGGGTGCGTCCGCTGACAAGGCCGTTCGCCGAGGCTGACGTCGTGCGCCTCGCCGCCGCCCACGCGCGCGCAGCCTGAGGGGAAGCGCCATGGGACTGATGTTTCGCGCCAATTCGCTGGTCACCCGCCACCTGCCGCTCAAGCTGGCGCGCTCGCACCTGACGCGACCGGTCGCCAGCGTCACCTTCGACGACTTCCCCCGCTCCGCCTGGACCGTAGGCGGCCCCATCCTCGCCCGCTTCGGCGCCCGCGCCACCTACTATGCGGCCGGGCGGTTCTGCGGCGTGCAGGAGGCGGGGATCGACTACTACGACGCCGCCGACCTCCAGGCGCTGCTCGCCGAGGGCCATGAGGTCGGCGCGCACAGCTACGCGCATCAAAGGGCGCCGGGCCTGAACGCCTCGACCCTGTTGCAGGACGCCCGGCGCAATG
Source organism: uncultured Caulobacteraceae bacterium (assembly GCA_964243445.1). Taxonomy (GTDB): domain Bacteria; phylum Pseudomonadota; class Alphaproteobacteria; order Caulobacterales; family Caulobacteraceae; genus CAHJWH01. The sequence goes on from CAXTEX010000012.1 coordinate 3,116, forward strand.
CGCAGGCGCTCGAACCCACCCTCGGCGCGCGCATGGTCAGCTACGCCTACCCTTATGGAGAGGCCTCGCCGCGCGCCAAGGCGGCTATGGGCGCGCGCTTCGCCACTGCGCGAGGCATCCGGGCGGGCGTGAACGAGGGCGTCATCGACCTGGCCCAGCTCAAGGCCGTCCCGATCGAGCATCGCCGCTGGGTCCCGGCCGAGATCGATGCGGCGGTCGCCCGCGCCGTGGCCGCGCCGGGCTGGCTGATCTTCTTCACCCATGACGTCGCCGACGATCCCAGCCCCTTCGGCTGCACGCCGCAGATGCTGACCTATGTGATGGAGCGACTGGCCGAAGCCGGCATGGAGACGATCCCCGTACGCCAGGCCATGGCGCGCACGGTGTTCGGCGAAGGCTGACGGGCTCCGGAGCCGCTATTCTCCCAGCACCGCCGCCGTCGCTTCCTCCACCGTCGCGCCGCCGATGTGGATCGTCCACCACAGGGCGTAGAACAGCAGCGGCCATCGGGAGGCGGACTGGGCTTGGTCGGTGAACACCGCTTGCACCGCGCCCGCCACGCAGAGCTCACGCACGCCTTCGACTGCTGCGATCCGCGGGCCGAGGTCGCGGGCGCGGGGCGCGATCCAGGCCTCCACCGGCACGGTGAAGCCTTTCTTGCGGCCGAAGGCGTCGGCGGCGGGGCAGGCCCGCGCCAGCCAGCGGCGCAGCAGCCACTTGCCATGGCGGCCGCGGACCTTCAGCGCATCGGGCAAGGCCAGGGCGAAATCCGCCACATCCGCATCCAGGAACGGCGTGCGGCCCTCCAGCCCGTGCGCCATGAGGCAGCGGTCGAGTTTCAGCAGCAGGTCGTTGGGCAGCCAGGTCGCCATGTCCGCGCCCTGGGCCTGCTGCAGCCGGGTCAGCCCCGGAGGGACCGCGCGGGCGGCCTCACGCCAGCGGTGCAGCGCCCCGGCCCCGCCGTCCTTCAGGAAGGGCGCGCCTAGCTGCGGCTCGGCCGCACGGCCGCCGAGCCAGCGCGGCCGCAGCGCCCGGCGATAGCGGCCGTAGCCGCCGAACAGTTCGTCGCCGCCCTCGCCGGTCAGCACCACCGTCAGCGTCTCGCGCGCGGCTTCCGCCAGCTTGTAAGTCGGCAGGGTGGCGAAGTCGGTGGTGGGATCGTCCAGGGCGAAGGCCACCTGCGGCGCGATGCGCCAGAAGTCGTCCGCCCCGAAGCCGGTTTCGCGCCAGTCGAGGTCGAGGGCGCGCGCCACCCGCTCCGCCGCCCGCCGTTCATCGGAGGCCCCTGGCGCGTCGAAGCCGCAGGTGTAGGCCACCACCGGCCGGCTGTTCAGCCGCGCCATCAGTACGGCGATGCTGGCGCTGTCCACGCCGCCGGAGAGGAACAGGCCGTAGGGCACGTCGGAACGCTGGTGCACCGCGACGCTGTCCTGCAGCACCGCGTCTAGCCGCTTGAGCGCCTCGGCTTCGGACGTCGGTGTCGGTGGGCGCAGGCGCGAGGCGGCGGGCGCCAGCGGCTGCGGCGTCAAAGTTGCGCCGGCCGCATCGAGGGCCTCTCCGGGCGCGACGCGATCCACGCCCTCGAAGATCGTCGGGCGGCCGAGCGTGTAGTTCAGCGCCAGCAGCTCCTCCGCCGCCTCCCGCCGGACCCGAGGACGCGCGTCCTGCAGCAGGGCCCGCGGCTCGGAGGCGAAGGCGAGGGCGTCGGCGGTCCTTCGCACATAGAGCGGCTTGATGCCGAACGGGTCGCGCGCAAGCACTGGAGCGACGGCAGGGCCTCGCAGGCACAGGCCGTACATGCCGCGCAGTCGCGCCAGCGCAGCGGGACCGCCTCGCGCATACAGATGCAGCAGCGGCTCGAAGTCGGAGCCGGTGGCGAGGGCGCCCTGCAAGCCGTGCGCGGCGACGAGTTCGAGGTAGTTGTAGATCTCTCCGTTGCCGATCACCTCCAGACCGCCGGCGTGCAGCGGCTGCCAGCCGCCTTCCAGGTCGATGATCGAAAGGCGGGCGTGGGCGAAGGCGTAGCCCGCCCCGGCCTCGACCCGCACGCCGTCCGGACCGCGGTGGGCGATGGCCGCGATCATGCGCGCAACCGTCGAACGGTCCGAGGCGATCTGCGCCGCCGAGCCGTCGGCGTTCGCGAACCCAGATCGCAGCAGGCCGGCGATCCCGCACATGCTTAGCCCTCCCCGAAGCGGGCGAACAGGGCGCGCCACTGGGCGACCACCCGGGCGGGGGCGAACTCGCCGGTGATGCGCGCCGCGCCCGCCTCCACCAGTCGCGCCGCAAGCGCCGGATCGACGAGCAGACGCCGCACGGCCGTAGCGGTCGCAGTTGCGTCGTCGATGGGGACCAGCAGGGCGTCCTCCTCCGCCCGCACCAGCGCGCCGGGACCGGCGCTGGCGGCGGTGACCAGCGGAATGCGGTGCGCCCAGGCCTGGATCACCGTGTTGCCGAGGGGCTCGAAGCGCGAAGGGAACAGGCAGATGTCTGCGGCGCGGTACAGCGCCGAGGCGTCCAGCCGCCAGCCCAGGAACCGCACCCGCTCCGCCACGCCCAGCCGGCGGGCGAGCGCCTTCAGCTTGTGCTCATCCTCGCCCGCGCCGGCGATCCACAGGAAGCAGCCAGGCAGGTCAGCCAGGGCGGTCAGGCTGACGTCGTGCGCCTTGTCGCTGTGCAGCCGCCCCATGCAGAGCAGCAGCGGCGCGTCGTCGGGCGTGTCCAGCGTCGCCCGCGCGACCGGCGGATCGTCCTTGGGCACGGCGAAGTTGGGGATGTAGTCCACCCGGTCGGCCGGCCATCCCTCGCGCACGAGATAGTCGACGATGTCGCGCGTGTTGCCGATCAGATAGTCCGCGCCGCGGTAGTACTTCAGGTCGTAGTAGCCGCCCAGCCGGCCGATCCGCGTCCACGGACCTTGCCGCGGCACGACGCGCCCGGCGCGGTTCATCCACTGCACCAGCACCTTGCAGCCCAGGGCCTGCGCCAGCTTTCGGATGCGCGGTCCGGTGGACAGGTCGAAGGGCGGGTTGAACGGCAGGACGTAGCTCGGCACGCCCATGGCGGCGAGCGCCCGCTCCCGGTCGGCGTTGGCGTGGATGGCCGCCGCCTGGGGCGAACCATCGCGCTGCAGCGCGTCCAGCAGATCCAGGAAAAAGGTCTCCGCCCCGCCGTGGCGCGGCGAGCCCAGCAGATGGAGCACCGTCATCGCCTCGTCTTAGCGGGCGGCGGGCCGGGGCTGAAGCGCAGCGTTAGGCCAGCCGCCAGCGTTCGGCGACGGACTTGAGGCGCAGAGATGGTTTGAGTATACCCGCCGCTCGCTGCGACGGCCCAAGGCCGGTCCGGCTGGGTAGCTCAGATGGTTAGAGCGGAGGATTCATAACCCTCAGGTCGGCGGTTCGATCCCGCCTCCAGCCACCACCGCCCAAGTCAGATGTTCACCGCCGCCAGCTTTCGCTCCTCCGCAGATTGTGCTTGCCGGTCACGACGAATGAGACGCAACTCTCAAGAGAGCGCCTTCCAAACGTGTCGGCTTTGGAGAGTTGACGTGGTTGTAGGGAGGACGCGACAAGGCTGTCCCTGATGGATCCGTCCCGTCCGTACGCTTTGTTCGATCGTCTCACAGCGCGCCAGCGCGAGTGCCTGGAGATGGCTTCGCGCCATTGGACCTCCAAGGAGATCGGCCGCCAGCTCCAGATCGCCCCCAAGACGGTGGACCGCCACATCGAGGAGGCCGTCCGAAAGCTCGGCGCCGCCGACCGGTCCGCCGCCGTCCGCCTGCTGCTCGCCGCCCCGCCGGACATCGCCGTGGCAGGCGCAACGGGACATGGGGATGATCCCCATGGGGATCGCGCCCCCATGTTGGAGGTCGCGCAGGCCGGGCAAGCCGTGGGTCGTGGAAGCGAGAGTACCCATGGTAAAGCCCCTGCTGATGTTCACCTGGACGGACGTGCGGGACGCTCTGGAGACCCTGGCCGAAACCTCGCAGCAGAGGAGAGCGGCGTGGTTGGTGGAGCGGTTGAAGCAGGACTCGGCGGATATAACGCCCGACGAGCTCCTGGTGGAGATCATCAGTACGGCGATCCTCCTTGGGGCCGAGCCGTCTCAGTTCGCGGGTGGGCTCCAGAGCCTGCACGACGGATAGGCTGGGTGGTGGCCCTCGCGGCGGCGCTGGCCCTGGCGGCCGGCTCGCTGGTGGGCACCTTCGACATGATGAGCGCCCTTCATCGCTACAAGCATATCGCCGTCGTTCCCGACCCTGTGGGCGTCCCCCCACCCCAGCGCTGACGCTCATGAGCGCGGCGCCTGAAAGGATGCTCGCCTTGGACCGCAATGAAGCCGCCACCCGCATAGCTGAATCCCTGATCTCCACCGAGCGGGCGCTCGACGACGCCTTCGGCCAGATGGCCTGCCTGCTCGGCACCGTGACCCAGACCCGCCAGGACGCCCAGTGGTCGATCCTGGTCGGCCAGGACGCGGTGAACGAGATCGCCGCCGCCCTGCCGGAGATGACGGCGGTGCGTGACCGCCTCATCACCGCCCACCGCCGGCTGGACCGCTGGCAAAAGCGCATGGGCGTCGAGGCGACCATGCAGGGCGGAACCGACAAGCCGCCGGGCGACAACGATATTGTCGTCGCCGAACACCGTCATCTCCGCGCGGCCTAGCGGCTGTAGGACAGGCGAGAGGTTCGTTCGGGCCTCTCGCATCCTGCCATGTTCCTGACCCTCCTATCCCAGGCGACGACCGTCTTGATGGCGGCGACATGTCTTTGGGCCTTCGTGCGCGGAAAGTGGCCTGAGCGCGCGGTTGCGGCGGCTTACGCCTTGGACTGGATGGGCTCGGCGATTGGCGAAGACCGCCGACCGCACCATCATGGCCAGCCGGTGATCCTGGCTTTGGATATCCTGTTCCTCGCGCTGCTGCTGGCGGTGACGGTCAGTTGTCGGCGCGGTTGGCTGTTGTGGATGTCGGCCTGTTCGCTGCTGGTCGTGCTCACACACGTCAGTGCTCTGATGGACGTCGGCTTTGGCCAGTGGAGTTACCAGACGGCTTATTACGTCTGGAGTCTCGGGGCCTTGCTCGCCTTTGCAATCGGCGTCGCCTTGGAGGGCGACAAGCCCGTCGTACAGCTGATCCGGTTCGCCTAGGGCGGGTCGCCGGTCCACTCCCAGTGCCAGGGTTCGAAGGCGTAGTTGACGAAGCCATAGCGGCGAGCGTTGGCCAGCAGCCAGAGGTAGGCGGGCCCCTGCACCATCGCCAGCCGGTTGACGTCGGCGGAGCTGTCCACGCCGTACCCCGGCGCCGTGTCCAGCACGAGGTCGAGCGCCTGACCCGTGCGATGCGCCGAACAGGCTGCGCGGACCACGCCCTGGCAGTTCCGCTCCGTCGCACAACGCGCCGCGTCCCGCTCGGGGCTGCGATAGGCGGAGAAGATCTGCAGTCGCTCGGGGCGGGCGGCCAGCGCAGGCTCCTGCTCGCGGGCGGCGCGCACCATCCGCCTGTAGGCGTCCAGGGCGCCCCGATCAGCCAGGAGCGGACGTCGGCCGTAGCTCTCCTCGAGCGCGAGGTCGTCCAAAGCCCGGGGCGGGGGCGGCGCGGGGCAGACGCCGACGGCCCGCATGCGGACGAACGGCCGTTCGGCCTGCCAGCCCTGTTTCATCGCCTGCAGCAGGGCGGCGTCGACCTCGCCCGGACCGGTCAACCCGTGGGTCCGTCGCCATCGGAGCACCGCGGCCGTGAAGGCGGGGGTGTCCACCTCCGCCGTGACTCCCAGCGTCTGCGCGACCCTCGGCGCATAGACCGCCCAGCCCGTTTCGGGGCGTCCGAACAGGTCGATGGGCAGGCTCTGCAGCCCCGCCGCGTTGCGCGCGCCCTGGAGGCCTGAAGGCGAGGGGGAGGCGCAGGCCCACAACGCCAGCAGGGAACTCAACAGCCACAGCCGCTGTTTCAGTTGCCTGTTATTTCCGGAGTGCGCCATGCCTGAGCCGTCCACCGCCGACCTGTTCGATGCCGTAGCTCTGGGTCCGCTGGAGCTGGCCAACCGCATCGTCATGGCGCCGCTCACCCGCTCACGCGCCGGCGACGCAGGCGTGCCGGGACCGATGAACGCCCAATACTACGCCCAGCGCGCTTCGGCTGGGCTGATCGTGTCGGAGGCCACCAACATCTCGCCTGAAGGGCGCGGCTACGCCTATACGCCCGGCGTCTACACGGACGAACAGGTGGCGGGCTGGCGGCTGGTCACCGACGCCGTGCACGCCGCAGGCGGCCGGATCGTCTGCCAGCTCTGGCACGTCGGCCGCATCTCGCATCCCTCTCTGCAGCCCGGCGGCGCGCTCCCTGTGGCGCCGTCGGCGGTGAAGGCTGAGGGCCAGGCGTTCACCAACACCGGCTTCCAGCCGTTCGTCACGCCGCGCGCTCTGGAGCTGGACGAGATCGCCCGGGTGGTCGGCGATTACCGCCACGCCACCGACTGCGCGCGCAGGGCCGGCTTCGATGGCGTCGAGATCCACGCCGCAAACGGCTATCTCATCGACCAATTCCTCAAGGACAAGACCAACCTGCGCACCGACGCCTACGGCGGCTCGGTGGAGAACCGCACGCGCTTCCTGGCCGAGGTGGTGGAGGCGGTGACCGGCGCCTGGTCCGCCGACCGGGTCGGCATCCGCTTCTCGCCGGTCAGTCCGGCCAACGACATCGCCGACACCAACCCCGAGCCGCTGTTCATGGAGGCCGTGCGCATCATAGACCGCGCCGGACTGGCCTATATGCACGTGGTCGAGGGCGCGACCATGGGCCCCCGAGACGTTTCCGGCGGCTTTGACCTGCAGCGGCTGCGCAAGGCGTTCGGCGGCCTCTATATGGCCAACAACGCCTACGACCTGAAGCTCGCGCTGCAGGCGCGGGCCACGGGCGCTGCGGACCTGATCGCCTTCGGCCGCCCCTTCATCTCCAATCCCGACCTGGTGGAGCGCCTGCGCATGGGGGCGCCGGTCGCGCCGGACGACCGCAAGACCTGGTACGGCGGCGACGCCCGCGGCTACACCGACTATCCGGCGCTGCAGGACAAGGCCGCCTGACGAGCGATCGGCGCTAGGTCTTAACGTCGGGCGCGAGGGGCGACAGTCGCGTGACGTGACCCATCTTGCGCCCGGGCTCCACGTCGCGCTTGCCGTAGAGCCATACCCTGGCCGCCGGATCGGCGGCCAGGGCGGCCCAGTCCTCCACCCCCTCGCCGAGCAGGTTGGTCATCTGGGCCAGCGCCCAAGGCGAGGTGGGGCCGAGGGGCCAGCCTGCGATGGCGCGCACATGCTGTTCAAACTGGTCGGCCTCGCAGGCGTCCAGCGTCCAATGACCGGAGTTGTGGACGCGCGGCGCGAACTCGTTGACCTTCAGGCCGTCGACGGTGTCGAACAGTTCGATGCCGGCCACGCCCACATAGTCCAGCCGCTCCAGCGTGGCGTGAGCGAGGGCCAGGGCGGCGGCGTGGGTCGCGGCGTCGGCCGGCGCCGGCGCCAGCGAACGACGCAGCACCCCAGCCTCGTGGACGTTCTCGGTCAGAGGATAGACGGCCATGTCGCCGTCCCAGCCCCGCGCGGCGATCACCGACAGTTCGCGGCGGAAGTCCACGCGGCCTTCCAGGATGGCCGGGACCGAGCCGATCCGGGCGAACGCCGCCTCAGCGTCGTCGGCGCCGTCAACCCAGGTCTGCCCCTTGCCGTCGTAGCCCTCGCGCCGGGTCTTGAGCAGCGCCGGCGAGCCCAGGCCCGGCAGGCCCGCCACGATGTCGCCCGGTCCGTCCACCGGGTGGAAGGCGGCCGTCGCCAATCCCGCAGCCTGGAAGAAGCGCTTCTCCGCCACACGGTCCTGGGCGGTGGCCAAGGCCAGGGGGCCCGGCGCGACCTGAGCGCCCAGAGCCTGCAGCCGCGCCACCGCGCCGGCCGGCACGTTCTCGAACTCGAAGGTGACGACGTCGGTAAGGCGGGCCAACTCGGCCAAGCCGTCGGCGTCCTCATAGTCGGCGACCAGGGTGCGGGCGGCGACGCGGCTTGCAGGGGCGTCAAGCTCCGGCGTCAGCACGACGACGTCGAAGCCGAGCCGGGCCGCCGCCAGGGCGAGCATGCGCCCGAGCTGGCCGCCGCCCAACACGCCGATCGCCGAGCCCGGCGGGAGAGGGCGACCGGGTTTGGCCACGTCTAGGCGAACGTGCCCGTCGGGAGCGCCTGGACCGCGTCGGCCACCGTTTCCGGGACCGCCTCGCAGAGGGCGCGGCGATGGAGGGCCAGGCGCCGGGCCAGGTCCGGGTCGGCGAGCGCCAGGATCTGGGCGGCGAGCAGGCCCGCGTTCCTGGCCCCCGGCACGCCGATCGCGACGGTCGCCACGGGCACCCCGCCCGGCATCTGGACGATAGACAGCAGCGAATCCAGGCCGCTGAGCGCCTCCGACCGTATCGGCACGCCGATGACCGGCAGCTCGGTCATGGAGGCGGTCATGCCCGGCAGGTGCGCCGCCCCGCCGGCCCCGGCGATCACGATCCTGAAGCCTTCGGCCTTGGCTCCCTGGGCGAAGGCGTACAGCCGCTCCGGCGTGCGGTGGGCGGAGACCACCTTGCAGGCGTAGGCCACGCCCAGCGCATCCAGCGCCTCCGCCGCGTGGCGCATCGTGGGCCAGTCGGAGCGGCTGCCCATGATGATCGCCACCAGCGCCCCGCTCGGGACGGGATCGTGCGGCAGGGGGCTGTCCGTCGCGTCCAAGTCCATGGCCCACAAGCGGTTGCGAAGACGCGCGAGTATAGGGACGCCGTTTGCGCCCGCAACCGATCCTGAGCTATGGCGGCGCATGGAGCCATCCGGTTGAGTGCGGACGACCCGCAGGGGCTCATCACGCGCCTGATCGCCGAACGGGATACGGCGCGGAGCGAGGCGCAGGCGCTGCGTCGGCGGCTGGCCGAGGTCGAACAGCTCGCCGACCGCGATCCCCTCACGCCGGTGCTGAACCGGCGCGCCTTCATGCGTGAGCTGTCTCGGGCCTGCGCCTTCTGCGCCCGCTACGAGGCGCCCGCGAGCCTCGTCTATTTCGACCTGGACGGCTTCAAGGCGGTCAACGATCGTCACGGACACGCAGCGGGCGACGCGGTGCTGGAGGCGGTGGCGCGGGGTCTGCTGGATCATGTGCGCGAGTCCGACGTGGTCGCCCGGCTGGGCGGCGACGAGTTCGCCGTGCTGCTGGCCCAGGCTGAGGCGGAAGCGGCCCGCGCGAAGGCCGCCTCCCTGGTGGCGGCGCTTGAACGGGAGCCGGTCGGCGTCGAAGGCGCAGCGATCATGCTCAGCATCTCGGCGGGCGTGCGGGCCTATGAGCCCGGCATGGAGCCCGCGCGCTGGCTGGCGGAGGCGGACGCCGCGATGTTCGTGCGCAAGGGCTCGCGTCCTCGCTTGGTCTGAGCGAAGTCAGGACCTGAGCGAAGTCAGGACCTGAGCGGCGTCAAGACCTGAGCGACGTCAGGCGATGATGTCGGGGGTGAGCTGGTCCTCGAGCCGGACGATCTCGTCGCGCAGGCGAAGCTTCTTCTTCTTCAGGCGGGCGATCTGGATCTGATCGGAACGGGGCTTGGCTTCGAGGGCGGCGACGGCGGCGTCGAGATCCTGGTGCTCCACCTTGAAGGTGGCGAGTTGCGCCCGCAGCGCCGTATCGGATGCCTCCAGGATGGGCCCGTCGTCATTCATGCGCGTGCCCTGGCCGGCGCCTCGCCGCCAGGCGCGGCGGCGCAGGACTTAGCAGACCGACGGCCCGGGTAAAGATCATGGACCGCCCGGCTCGCGTCACGCAGCTGTGACCTGACAGGCGTGTAAGGTTCTGTCGTAGTGGGAACGTCACAAACCCCTGGAGGCCTCGCATGGCCATCGATGCGCGTATCCGTGAACTTGGGTCCCGCCACCAGCTGTTGGACAAGGCGATCGAGGACGAGAACAAGGCCCCGAGCAGCGACTCGCTGCGCGTTCACGAGCTCAAGCGACGCAAGCTGCGCCTCAAGGAAGAGATCGAGGTCCTGAGAGGCGCCCGCGCGCACTGACACCCGGCGTCCTCTCGCAATCTCCCGCCCTCGGCGACGTCACAGGTCTTCGGCGACCGCCTCAGAGGCCGGACGCAAGGTGGCGCCTTCGGCGGGAACGCCCTTGCGGGCGTCATCGCGGGCCTTCTTGTCGGCCGCTTTGCGAACAATCTCGTCCAGGTCGAGTTGACCGACGAGACCCAGGGTGACCGGGTCGACCGGCTTGATGGCCGAGCTGTTCCAGTGGCTGCGCGAGCGCACCGACTCGATGGTGGTCTTGGTGGTGCCGAGCACGCTGGCGATCTGGGCGTCGGTCACCTCGGGATGGTTGCGCAGGAACCAGGCGATGGCGTCCGGCCGATCCTGGCGGCGCGACACAGGCGTATAACGCGCCCCGCTCTTCTTGGCAGGCTTCAGCATCTCCGCGTGGCGGCTCTTCTGGGCGACCAGGCGGTAGGCGGGGTTCTTCTCCGCCTTCTCCAGCTCCTCGCGGGTGAGCTGGCCGTTGCCGATGGGGTCGGCGCCGCGGATGTCGCGGGCCACCTCGCCGTCGGCGATGCCGGTGACCTCCAGCGGGTGCAGGCCGCAGAAGTCGGCCACCTGCTCGAAGGTGAGCGAGCTGTTGTCCACCAGCCAGACGGCGGTGGCCTTGGGCATCAGGATGTCGGCCATGGGGCTTGGGCCCTCTCGATGGAGCTCACGGCGGAGCCGCAAGCCATGCGTTCAAAACGACGGCGCCCGGCGTCGGCCGGGCGTCATACAAGCTCAACATAGTTGTATTCGGCGCGGCCGCAAAGGGCCGAGGACGGCCGCGGCCCGTCGAGCCGACCATCCAACGACAGGTCAGGCCGGCGAAAGGCCTCGCGCCGGAGCAAACACCATCTTCACATCGCCCGGCGATCGCTCGCTCTCGCCCAGACGCTCCACAAAGCGCAGCAGGCCTTTCAAGCACATGACCTCGAGGCGGCCGAAAAGAAGAAAACCCTCCTCGTTGAAGTCGCCCTGGTTGTACAGTTTCGCGCTGACATAGCCGTCGCGCTCGGCGGATCGCAGCACGACGCGCTCCTCGTCGGTAAGGGCCGGCTCCGACGCATGGCCCGGAATGGCGGAGAGCGCGTTAGTCATGTTCGTCCTTGCTCCCGATGTCTGTCTGCAGGATCACTTAAGCCGGGAAGCGTGTCCCTCGTTTTACCGAAACATGACCTTTGTAAGCGAGCCTCGCCACAGCCCCTAACGAGGGGTTAACCGGCTTCCACGACGCCGCAACGCCGCGCGTCCTAGTCGCGGTGGTAGGGCGAGCCGGCGAGCAGGGTGGCGGCGCGGTATATCTGCTCCGCCAGCATGACCCGCGCCAGGGCGTGCGGCCAGGTCTGGACGCCGAAGGCCAGCCGGTCGTCGGCGCGGGCGAGGAGCGTCTCCTCCAGGCCGTCGGCGCCGCCGAGAAGGAAGGCGAGCCGCCGCACCCCGTCGTCCCGCCAGCGACCGATCCGCCCGGCCAGGGCGCGCGAGGTCCAGGCTTGACCGTGTTCGTCACAGGCCACCAGCCGGACGCCCGGGTCGAACGCGGCGGTGATCGCTTCGGCCTCCGCCGCCTTGCCGGGCTTGCGCCCTTCCACCTCGACCAGTTCGACGGGACCCAGGCCGAGCGCGCGTCCCGTCGCCGTGGCCCTCGCCAGATAGTCGCTGGTGAGCTGGACCTCAGGCGCGCGCGCCGCCAGCCGCCCGACCGCGACGATGGCGATCCGCAAGCTCGCCCGCCTTCAGGTGACCGGATTGTGCCCCGAAGCGTGGCCATAGGCGACCGCCTGCGGCGACTCCTCCGACCAGATCTTCTCGATATTGTAGAAGGCGCGCACCTCCGGGCGGAACAGGTGCACGATCACGTCGCCCGCGTCGATCAGCACCCAGTCGGCCTGGGGCAGACCCTCCACCGCCGCCTTGCCGTGGCCGCCGTCCTTCAGCGCGCGCAGCAGGTGGTCGGCGATGGCGGAGACGTGGCGCGCCGAGCGGCCCGAGGCGATGACGATGGCGTCGGCGAGCGGGCTCAGCCCCTCCAGATCGATGGTCACCACGTCTTGGGCCTGGTCGTCGTCGAGCCGGGCCAGGATCAGGTTGGTCAGCGCCGAGTCGGCGGCGGTCATCTCGGAAGCCAGGGTCTCTGTCCTTTGGAGTGCGGTCATCCTCGAAGATACCACAAGATGACGCACGGCGGCAGGCGCCTTCCGGATACGGAAAAATGGTCTGTCGTGAAACTCCGTCCTTCCCAAAGCAAGCTTGAGGAAGACGAGCCAGCGGCCGCTCGAGTCCGCCCCGTCTCGCAGGGGAAGAGCAGGTTCACTCCATCAGCTTGCGCGTCAGATAGGTCATCTCCAGCGCCTGCTCGCGGGCCGCCTCGCGAAGGTTGGCGCCGGCGGCGTGGCCGCCTTCGGTGTTCTCGTAATAGAGGTAGGGCAGGCCCATGGCGGCCATCTTGGCGGCGAACTTCCTCGCATGCACCGGGCCCACGCGGTCGTCCTTGGTGGTGGTGAAGATGAAGGGCTCGGGGTAGGCGACGCCGGCCTTCAGGTTGTTGTAGGGCGAGATGGAGGCGAGGAAGGCCCGCTGCTCGGGGTCCGACACGCTGCCGTACTCGCCGACCCAGGAGGCGCCGGCGGCGATCTGCTCGAAGCGCAGCATGTCGAGCAGGGGCACGTCGATGATAACCGCGTTCCACAGTTCGGGGTGCTGCTCGAACTCCACCCCCATCAGCAGGCCGCCGTTGGAGCCGCCGCGGATGCCGAGCCTGCGGGGCGAGGTGATCTTCTTTGCGATCAGGTCCTGAGCCACGGCGGCGAAGTCGTCATAGGCCCGCTGGCGGTGGACGGTGAGCGCCGCCTCGTGCCAGGCCGGCCCGAACTCACCCCCGCCGCGGATGTTGGCCAGCACATAGACGCCGCCCCGCTCCAGCCACAGCTTGCCGAGGCTGGCGGAGTAGTTCGGCGTCAGCGACACCTCAAACCCGCCGTAGGCGTAGAGCAGGGTCGGGTTGGCGCCGTCGTAGCGCATGTCGGCGCGGTGCACGACGAAGTAGGGCACCCGCGTCCCGTCCTTCGACGTCGCCTCGAACTGTTCGGTGACCAGGCCGCGGGCGTCGAACTTGGGCGGCAGCGCCTTGACCTGGCTCAGGGCGCCGCTCCAGCCGTCGTTGAGCCAGAGGGTGGTGGGCGTCAGGAAGCTCTGCACCTGCAGGAAGGCGTCGTCGCTGCGGTCGTCGGCGGCCGCCAGGTCGATGGCGGCGTTATCGGGCAGGGCCAGCCGGGTCCGGCTCCATCCCCCTTCCGAGGGCGTGAAGACGTAGGCGCGGCCGGAGACGTTGTCCAAGCTCGTCAGCACCAGGCGGGTCTTGGTGGCGGCGACCTCGGTCAGCGCCTCCTTGGGGCCAGGCGACCAGACCAGCGTGGGCGCAAGATGGTCCGGGTCGGCCAAGGCTGCGGTGAGGTCCAGCGAGACCACCGATCCCGCCGCGATCACCGCCGCGCCGGGCGTCGGCGTCCAGTCCTGGCGCACGCTGACGATCAGCCGGCCCTCGACCAGGTCGTTGACCGTGGACTTGGCCGGCAGGGCCAGCCGTTCGACCCCATGGTCTGTGAGCAGGTAGTGTTCGAAGCTGAAGAAGGTCACGCCCCGGGTGATCACCACCGCCCGCCGGCCCTGGCCGTCGACGAAGGTGCGCGGGCTGGTCCCCACCTGGTCGCTCGCCTCGCCGCGCACCACGGTCTGGGCCTGGCGTAGGGGATCGCCCCGACGCAGGATCTTGACCACGAAAGGATAGCCGGACGCGGTCATGGTCCCCGGGCCCCAGTCGCGGGCCAGGATCACCGCGTCGGAGCCGACCCAGTCCACGTCCTGCTTGGAGCGGGCGAGATCAAAGCCGCCCTCCACGAAGCGGCCGGTGGCGAGATCGAACTCGCGCACCGTCACCGCGTCCTCGCCCCCGTCGGAGAGCTGGACCAGGCAGCGCTGCTCTGACGGGCGCTGGCAGACCGCGCCTTTCCAGACCCAGTTGGCGGCCTGCGCCTTCGACAGGGCGTCCAGGTCCAGGACCGGGCGCCAGTCCGGCGCGGGAGCCGCATAGTCCGCCACGCTGGTAGCTCGCCACAGACCCCGGACATGATCGGCGTCCTGCCAGAAGTTGTAGACCTCGCCGCCGATGAACTCGGGCCGCGGGATGCGGTCCTTGGCCTCGGCCAGCGCCAGGGCCTGGTCGTGCAGGGGCGCATAGTGCGGATCGCTCTCCAGCACCTTCAGCGAGCGGGCGTTCTGGTCGTCCACCCAGGTCAGCGCCCGGCGGCCCTGCACATCCTCCAGCCAGAGGAAGGGGTCGTCGCCGGCCGACGTGGCGGCCGGCGTAGGCGCGGACGGCTCGGGAGCGGCGAGAACGGGCATGGCGAGGGCCGACAGCATCAGGACGAGGAGGAACAGGCGCATGGGCATCCGTCAGGGCGAAAGGCCAGCATAGGCAAAGCGCCCGGACCGGCAAGCCGACGCCATGTCGCTATGATCGACGTTGGGTCCTCCTGCGAAGCGGGAAGGAGACGCCGTTCTGCGTCCTTCGAGACGCCCTCTTCGAGGGCTCCTCAGGATGACGACCGTCGTTAGCCGCACTCCTGTCGTCATGCTGAGGAAGGCGGCGCAGCCGCCTGTCTCGAAGCACGCGGCGCCGGACGAAACACGGGCTCCGCAGCAGCGGAGGAGCGACCTGGCGCTCCAGGGAAGATTTACGGCTGCGGTCGGCCTATACAGGGCGCTCATGGCCCACGGCTTCGTCAAGATGAACGGGATCGGCAACGACTTCGTGGTGGTCGACGCCCGCAGCGCGCCGTTCGAGCCGACGCCCGAGCAGGTGCGCGCCATCTCTGATCGCGGCGAGGGCGGGATCGGCTGCGACCAGCTGATCGCGGTCGGCCCGTCGCAGCAGGGCGACGCCTTCATGCGCATCTGGAACGCCGACGGCGGCGAGGTGTCGGCCTGCGGCAACGCCAGCCGCTGCGTAGCGTGGCTGATCATGCAGCAGTCCGGCGACAGTCGCGCCACCCTGGAGACCCGCGCCGGCCTGCTGCGCGCCTGGGCGGCGGGACCGAAGGCGGTGACCGTGGACATGGGCGCGCCTGGACTGCACTGGCGCGACATCCCCCTGGCCGAGGACATGGACACCCGCGGCGTCGAGCTGCAGGTCGGCCCCATCGACGCGCCGCTGCTGCACACGCCGGGCTGCGTCAGCATGGGCAATCCGCACGTGGTCTTCTTCGTCGCCGATGCGGCCAAGGCGCCGGTGCGCGAGGTCGGCTCCATGATCGAGCACCACCTGCTGTTCCCCGAAGGCGTCAATGTGGGCTTCGCCGAGGTGCAGTCGCCCGAGCGCATCCGCCTGCGCGTCTGGGAGCGCGGCGCGGGCGAGACGAAAGCTTGCGGCACCGGCGCCTGCGCGGCCGTGGTGGCGGCGCATCGGCGTGGATTGTCGTCGCGGCGCGTGGCGGTGCTGCTCGACGGCGGCGAACTTCGCATCGACTGGCGCGAGGACGAGGGCGCCGCTTCGCCCGGCCACGTGATGATGAGCGGCCCGGTGGCGGTGGAGTTCACCGGCGAGCTTCCCTGAGGCGGGTCCGCGTCGGGCCGCGCGGCTGAGTCTCCCCATGCGGTCGGGGCGGTGCTAGGAGCCGGCGATGAACGTCCACGGCCGTCTCACCCGCACGATCTGGCCGAGCCCCGACGGCGCGGGCGACGTGGACATCCTCGACCAGACGCGCCTGCCGCACGCGGTGGAGACGGTGCGGCTGCGGACGCTCGACGATGCGGTGCGCGCGATCGCCGACATGCAGGTGCGCGGCGCGCCGCTGATCGGGGTGGCGGCGGCGTACGGCATGTGTCTCGGCCTGCGCGAGGACGCCTCCGACGAAGGGCTGGATCGCGCGCACGACGCCCTGCTCGCCGCGCGACCGACGGCGGTGAACCTCGCCTGGGCGCTGGCCGAGATGCAGGCGGCGGTGCGTAACCGGCCTCGCGCCGAGCGGCTGGCGCTGGCCTACGCCCGCGCTGCGGAGATCGCCGAGGCCGACGTGGCGTCGAGCCGGGCGATCGGCGAGCACGGCGCGCGGCTGATCGCCGAGCACGCCGCCCGCAAGAACGGTGGCCGCGTCGACGTGCTGACCCACTGCAACGCGGGCTGGCT
Organism: uncultured Caulobacteraceae bacterium; assembly: GCA_964243445.1. GTDB lineage: Bacteria > Pseudomonadota > Alphaproteobacteria > Caulobacterales > Caulobacteraceae > CAHJWH01. The sequence goes on from CAXTEX010000012.1 coordinate 19,375, forward strand.
GGCGGCGGTGGACTGGGGCACGGCGCTGGCGCCGATCTACACCGCCCACCGCGCCGGCGTAGACGTGCACGTCTGGGTCGACGAGACGCGGCCGAGGAACCAGGGCGCCAGCCTGACCGCCTTCGAACTGGGGCAGGAGGGCGTGGCCCACACCATCATCGCCGACAACACCGGCGGCCACCTGATGCAGCACGGCATGGTCGACCTCTGCATCGTCGGCTCCGACCGCACGACGCGCACCGGCGACGTCTGCAACAAGATCGGCACCTATCTCAAGGCGCTGGCGGCGCACGACAACGGCGTGCCCTTCTACGCCGCCCTGCCGTCCTCCACCATCGACTGGAGCCTGACCGACGGCGTGGCGCAGATCCCCATCGAGCGGCGCGCGCCCGAGGAGCTGACCCACATGACCGGCCGCACCGCGTCCGGCGAGGTGGTCAGCGTGGAGGTGGCCGCGCCGGGCAGTCCTGCGGCCAACTACGCCTTCGACGTCACGCCTGCGCGCCTGGTCACCGGCGTCATCACCGAGCGCGGCGTCTGCGCCGCCGACGAAGCCGGCCTCGCCGCCCTGTTCCCCGAGCGCCGAGCGCGGTGAGCGCGCTGTCCCGGGCGCTTCGCTCGATCGATGAGCGGGCCGTGCTCGAAGCGACTGAGCTGACGCGACTGCGCCAGCCCGTGACGGCGCCGGGGATGTACGCCCTGCTGGAAGAGACGCCCGGCGACGATGCCGCGACCTATCTGGCCAGATTGCAGGCGCGCACGGCCGGCCCGGTCCGTCCGGACCACAATCACGGTCGCTCCACCGATCCGGTCCAGCTCTGCCGCGTGGCCGACGTGGTCCACCTGCCGTCGTACGGCGCCATGGTGTGGGCGGACGGGAGCGCGCCCATGGCGCCGCTCAGCGGAGCGATCACCGACCCTGCTCGCCTGGCCGCGGCGCCGGGTTTCACCCGCACGCCCGGCGGTTTCGCATTCCGGCCGCCGGACGATGCGCCCGAACTCGCCGGGGCGGGCGTGTTCATGCCATGGGGCGGCGGGTTCAACTACGGCCACTTCCTGCTGGACGCCCTGCCGTCGCTGCTGGCCCTGGAGGAGACGGGACTGGCGGCCGAGCTGGCGCCCATCGCTCCGCCGCTGAAGCCCTGGCAGCGACAGCTGATCGCCCTGCTGGACGGCCCCGCCGTGCGCGAGATCGCAGCGCCCGTCGTGCGCCTGCGCCAGGCCGCCTACGCCTCCAGCATCAACCATTTCCTGCATGCGCCCAACGCCTTGCTAGGGCGGGTCCGCGATCGCCTGGGCGCTCGCGCCGGGCCCTCGCCGGTGCAGGCGGACCGGATCTATCTTTCCCGTCGCAGCCATGCCCACCCCATGCGCATCCTCTTGAACGAGGTGGAGCTGGAACGCGCCCTGACGGCGCGGGGCTTCGTCATCGTCCGACCGGAACGCCTGCGCCCCGCCCAGCAGATCGCCTTGTGCCGACAGGCCAAGGTGGTGATCGGTCCGAGCGGGGCCGGCATGGCCAACGCCCTGTTCGCTCCGCCCGGCGCCCTGGTCATCGACATCCAGCCGCAGGTCTTCCCCGGCGCCTGGGTCCAGGCCTTCGGCCACCTCGTCGGCCATGACAGCTGGGTCTACTGCGCGCCCGCGCCGGTCGCGGAGGCGGAGGTCCCTTGGGTGCGGCGGGCGCGGCGGGGATTTCGCTTCGGCTATCGCCTGCCGCTGGACGACTTCCTGGCTTTCCTCGATGACCAGTTGGCGCGCGCATAAACATTACATCGGCTTCATCTTGTTAAAAGCCCGTCATGACGCAGCCTTAACTCGTCATCCAAGCACAGTCGAACTATTCCATTGCTTGTCGCTGAGGCGGCGAAATCAGCAACGGAGAAACGACGATGTCTAAGTTTTTGGAAGCCGTCTCGACCCTCGGCGCCCTGGTGATGGCCGCCACGCCGCTCGTCGTTCTGGGCAGCGTCGCCCACGCCGAGCCCGCCGCCGTCTCGCCCGCCCGGATCGAAGTGGCCGGCCTTGATCTGCGCAGCCCGAACGATGCGGCCACCTTCCGTCACCGCGTGAGCGTCGCAGCGACCAGCCTCTGCGGCCAAGCCGGCGTGCAGCCCCTGAGCATGACCCTCTCCTGCCATCAGGCGGTCTACGACGAGGCGGTCAGCAAGCTCGGCTCGACGCAGCAGCAGGACCTTCAGGCCGCCCGCACCGTCGGCTTCACGGTCGCCGCGCGGTGAGAACGATACAGGCGAGCTGGCCGCTTCCCCGGCAAGGGACGAGGAGTCAGCTCGCCGATCGAAAACGCGGCATGGGCGTGCCGGCCACGTCCAGCTCGACGACGAACAGCGAACCATCCAGGGCGTCGGGCGCCAGGTCGTCCTGGCCCTGGCGTGCCGTGGTCATGTACAGCGTCTTGCGGTCCGCGCCGCCGAAGGCGCAACTCGACGGCTGCTTGGCGGGCAACTCGATGGTGCGATCCACCTTTCCCGCCGGCGTGTAGCGGACAAAACAGCCGCCGCCCCAGCGCGCGCCCCACAGACATCCCGCCTCGTCCATCGAGGCGCCGTCCGGATTGCCCGCGGCGATATCGCCTTCGATGAACACTTGCCGATCGTGCAGCGCGGGACCGTCGGGATCGTAGGCGAACGACCAGATCACCCGCTTCTTGGTGTCGGCGGTGTAGAACCGCGCGCCGTCCGGGCTCCAGCAGAAGGTGTTGGTGATGGTGATGTCGGTGAGCATCCGCTTGGCGAAGCCGTCGGGTCGGACGCAGAAGACCGATCCGCCGATGCGATCGACCGGCAAGTCCTCGCCCTTCGGCCCGATGTTGTTGTCCATCGTGCCGAGCCACAGCTCGCCCCAGGGATCGGTGCGCACTTCGTTGGAGCGGTTTCGCGGATCGGTGTCGGGCTGGGTGAACACGGCGGTCTCGCCGCTCGCAAGGTCCATCCGATAGACGCCGTCCGCCAGCATGACCAGGGCGGCGCCGTCGTCGGTCGGTACGACGCCGCTGACGTATTGCGGGGTCGGCCAGCGGTCGATTCGGCCGCTCGACGGATCGAGCCGCTTCACCTGTCTGCCCACGATGTCGCACCAGTAGAGGCTTTGGGTCGCCTCGTCCCAGAAGGGCGTCTCGCCCAGCTGATCGCGTTCGGGACGCTCCACGATGTGGTAGGCGGTCATCAGCTTCCTCCGCCCGCTTGAGGCGTGCGGGCTTGCGTGTCAGGGCTGACGCATGATCCGCCTGTTCGTTCCCGACGCCTTGCAGGCGGGCGTGCGCCCGACGCTCGGGCCCGAGGCGACGCACTACCTGCTCAACGTCATGCGGTTGGGCATGGGCGCGGAGGTGCACCTGTTCAACGGCCGCGACGGGGAGTGGCGCGCGGTGCTGGTCGAGGCGTCCAAGCGCTCCGCCGTGCTCGCGCTGCAGGACGAGAGCCGCCCGCAACGTGGCCCCCCCGACGTCGACCTGATCGTGGCGCTTGTGAAGCGCTCACGTCTGGAGACCATCGTGGAGAAGGCGGCCGAACTGGGCGCCCGGCGCGTGCGTCTGGTCGTCACCCGGCGCACCAACGCCGGCCATGTCAACTTGGCCCGTTTGCAGGCCATCGCCACGGAAGCCGCCGAACAGACCGGACGGCTCGACGTGCCGCAGGTGTGCGCGCCTGAGCCGCTCGACGCCATGCTGGACGGCTGGGACCCGCTTCGCCGCTTGATGTTCTGCGACGAGGCGGGTGACGATCCCGCCCGGCGCTGGGGGGGCGAGGCGGGCCGTGCGGGGCCTGCGCTCACCGTGCTCGCCACCCAGGCGCGCGACGCGCCGTGGGCGGTGCTGATCGGACCGGAAGGCGGTTTCGATCCGGTCGAGCGAGACCGTTTGCGCGCTCTGCCCCATGTCGCGCCCGTCACGCTCGGCCCGCGCATCCTGCGCGCCGACACCGCCGCCATAACCGCCCTCACCCTGTGGCAGGCGGCGCTCGGCGACTGGGACGCCCATGCGCCGGACGCTGACCGCGGGGCTTGAGCGTCGGCGGGAGCGGTCCTATGTCGCCGACGGCTGCGGCGGCGATCCCGAGTAGGGCGCCTGCGACACCGTTTGCCTGGAGGACGCCGTGGCCGACGCCAAAGTGGATGCGCCCCCGCTCACCGTGCAGGATCTCGCCGGCTATCTGGCCGGCGGCTGCAAGCCCGCCGCCGACTGGCGCGTGGGCGCGGAGCATGAGAAGTTCGGCTTTCGCCAGGATACCCTGCGTCCGATCCCCTATGAGGGGAGCGGCGGGATCGAGGCGCTGCTGAAGGGCATGATGCGCTTTGGCTGGAAGGGCGAGTACGAGGCGCGCGACGGCGGCGAGACCCTGATCGCCCTCAGTCGTAACGGAGCCAGCATCAGCCTCGAGCCCGGCGGACAGTTCGAGCTGTCGGGCGCGCCGCTGGCCACCATGCACGACATCTGCTGCGAGACGTCTCAGCACCTGACGGAGACCAAGACGGTCGCCGACGAACTCGGGCTCGGCTTCCTGGGGCTGGGCTTCTCGCCGGTGTGGCGGCGCGACGAGGTGCCGGTCATGCCCAAGGGCCGCTACAAGATCATGCGCGACTACATGCCCAAGGTGGGCACGCGCGGCCTGGACATGATGTTTCGCACCTGCACGGTGCAGGCCAACCTCGACTTCGGGTCGGAGGCCGACATGGTGCGCAAGTTCCGCACCTCCCTGGCGCTCCAGCCGGTGGCCACCGCGCTGTTCGCCAACTCGCCCTTCACCGAAGGCGAGCCGAACGGCTGGCTGTCGGCGCGGGCGGAGGTCTGGACCGATGTGGACGCGGACCGCACCGGACTGCTCGACTTCGTCTTCCAGGACGGGTTCGGTTTCGAGAGCTATGCGGCCTATGCGGCGGACGTGCCGATGTACTTCGCCATGCGCGAAGGCCGCTATCTGGACCTTTCCGGGCGATCGTTCCGTCGCTTCATGGCGGGCGATCTGGCCGAACTGCCGGGCGAACGGCCGACCCTGAAGGACTGGGGCGACCACCTCACCACCCTTTTCCCCGAGGTTCGGCTGAAGACCTATGTGGAGATGCGCGGCGCCGACAGCGGTCCACAGTCGAGCCTCTGCGCCCTGCCGGCGCTCTGGACCGGCGTGCTGTACGACGACGCGGCGCTGGCGGCGGCCTGGGACCTCTGCAAGGCGTGGACGACGCAGGATCGTCTGGCCTTGCGCGTGGACGCCGCGCGTCACGGACTGAAGGCCGTGGTCGCCGGTCGTCTGTTGCAGGACGTGGCCAAGGACATGGTGGCCATAGCGCGGGAGGGTTTGCGCCGGCGCAACCGGCTGAACGGCGGCCTGCTGGACGAGACCGTGTTCCTCAATCCGCTCGCAGAGATCGCGGAGAGCGGCGTCACACCGGCGGAACGGCTGCTAGAACTGTACCACGGGCCCTGGCGGGGCGACGTCAGCCGGGTGTTCGAGCTGGCCTACTGATCTTTGCGCGCTTGCGGAATGGATCGAAGGCTTTCCTTCGCCCGATCGGGCCAGGACTGCTACCTAGGACTCCGGGCGTTGATCGGGGGCGATCTTGAAGCACAGGGTCAAGATAGGCGTGATCGGCTGGATCGATCCCGGCGGTCCCTGGCCGCTGCCCATGGGGTCCGGCGTCGAGGCTTCGGCGATGCAGGGCCTCAAAGGGCATCCGGGCCGTAATTGGTGGCTGATCAAGAGCTACATGGGCCTGATGGCCACCACCAATGCGCCGCCTCCGGCTGGTCCGCTCGATTTCGCCGGCTATCGCGTGAAGAAGGATTTCCGCACCCTGGTCTGGGTCGATCTGCAGTTCGACGACGCCCCCGGGGCCGGTCCGGTGCATGCGAGCTTCGTCGGGTCGCAGTCGCAGTCCTGCATCGTCGATCCCGGCTATACGCCCCCCGTCGACTTCAACAAGGTCGGGGCCCTGACCCTGCTGAAGGACGCGCTGATCGTGCGCGAGGCCGAAAACGCCAAGGCGAACCAGGACCTCGACGCCGCCTATGAGATCCGCGATCTGGCGCGACGCTATCTGAACCTGCCGCCGCAGCCCCGCGGCAAGCCCGTGGAGCTTCCGTACGGGCCGCTGGGCAACAAGGACACCCTGGCCAACCTGCAGGACCGCACCAGCCACGCCGGCGAGAAGAGCCCGCTGTCGGCGGTCCATCTCGACCGGATGCACCCGCAATCGATGTTCCCGACCCTGCCGCCGGGGGAACGGCTGATCGCAGACGGGCTGATCCGGTTTCGGGCCGGGGAGCACACCGACGACGTCGGCATGAAGGATGCGGGCGCCCACTTCCACGTGCCCTGGGTCTGGGCGGAGTTCCTGCTGACGTCGCTCGGCGGCGGACGCGTGCGGCTACGCGGCGCGGGCTCCATCTTCCCCACCATGGCCTGGTATCTGGACGATCGGCAGGTGGCCGCGCCCCATCGCCAGGTCGGCGACAGCAGCTGGCCGCAGCCCTTCGGGGCGGCGGATCCCCGCGTGCTAAAGATCTGGCCGGTGCTGAGTTCAGGCGCCCCCAAGGCGATGGGCGAGCCGCCCGCAAAGGGCGATGCGGCGGCCGGTCATGGCAAGGCGCCGGTCACCTCCCTACCGTGGACGTGCCCGGGCGGCCCTTGGGTCGACGTCCAGCTCACGCTGAAGCCGTCGGCGGCGTGAAGGCGAGCGAGCGGCGGCCGATCGCGGGTCAGTCGATCGCCACGATGTCGGCCAGTCCGCGATATCGCCCGCCGCTGTCCATGCCGTAGCCGGCCAGGAAGCGGGCGGGCGCGTCCCAGGCCACATAGTCGGGCTCGGCTCTTGCCCCGTGACGCCAGGGCTTGCGGGCGAAGACCGCGGTCCGGACCGATCGTGCGCCGGCCGCCTGCGCCAGACGCCGGGCCTCGGCCAGCGACAGGCCTGTCTCCAGCACGTCGTCCACGATCAGGACGGCGCGTTTATTGACGGACCTCTGCAGCCCGGCGCGCACCTCCACCGTCCCGCCGCTCGCCTTCGCATCGCCATAGGAGGCCAGCCACAGGGCGTCGAACAGGGGATGGCGCCCCAGCGCAGCCAGCGCTCGCATCAGGTCCGCGGCGAACCAGAGGCCGCCGGTGAGCAGGCAGACCACCATAGTGTCGTCGTCGAGGGTCGGGGCGATGCGGGCGGCGACCCGGTCGACCCGGTCCCGCACGGCCGCCGCGGGTAGCAGCACCTCGAACGGCGGCCCCGCCTCGCCAGGCGCTTGCGTGCCGGCGGTGGTCAGACGACTAGCCGGCCGGGCGGGCGTTGACGGCCTGGGCGCTGGCCGCCGGGGGCAGGGCGTAGGGCGAACCGGCCGGCAGGGGCTGCGCCAGACGGGCTGCAGGCGTGAGCGCGACGACGGCCTGCTGCGAAGCGCGTGGTCGCAGGGCCGAGGCTGGCGAGGTCGCGCCGGCCCTGGCGACCGTCAGTGGTGCATTGAAGATAAAGTCCACCCCGACCTGGACGCCTGCGAGCGGCGGATCGGGGAAGGCGACCTGGAAGGCGCGGGCTTCGCCGGGCTTCAGGGCCTGACCGCCGACCGACGCGACGCGGCTCTCCAGTCGGGCGCCGCCCTTGTCGTAGAGGCTGACACGCAGCGATGCGGGCGCGCGCGGGGCCGCCTCCACGTTGCGCTCGCTGCCACGGACGAACAGCATGGCGCGCCCGCCCTGCAGCCCGGGCGTCGCCTGCACGCCTTCCGGCGAAAGGCCGAGCGGGTTCACCGGGAGGCGGACGGCCGCGTAGGCCCCGGCAGTCCGCGGCCACAGGCGCACCACCTGCACGCGGAAGACCACTGCGGCCAACACCAGCACGACGAACACCGCCGCCAAACCGGCCCATACCACGCCCGCGGCGACCGCCTCGCGGGTGCGGCGGCGCGCCTCCTGCTGGGCGCGAAAGCTGCGCGGCAGCGCCTCGGCCGGCCGTACCGGCGTGTCCGGCCCAGTCGCGGCGTCAAAGGGGAGGGCGGCGGGCGTGAGCTGCAGCGGCTCGGGCTCCGCCTCGGCCCGCCACGAGGCGCCGCAGGACGCGCAACGCACCTTGCGTCCGCCCGGGCCCAGCTTGTCCTCGTCGACAAAATAGCGCGTGGCGCAGTCGGGACAGGTCAGTATCATCGTGCGTTCCCGCCGGCCCGTCGGAGGTCGCCATCATCGGCCCCCATGCCCAGACCCGTCGTCCTGCCCCAAGATCCTCCAGCGTCCCACGCCAGCGCGCGCGCCGACAGGCGGGCGGGCGCACGGGAGCGGACGAGCCAGGGCGCATCGGCGGCGCCGGTGGTGCGGTTCGAGGGCGTGGGCATGCGTTACGGACGCGCTCCCGAGGTGTTGAAGGACGTTAACCTCACTTTGGCGCCGGGGTCCTTCCATTTCCTTACCGGCGCGTCGGGGGCGGGGAAGAGCTCGCTCCTGAAGCTGATCTATCTCGCCCACAGGCCTTCGCGGGGTCTGGTGCACCTGTTCGGCCACGATGTTTCGGTGATGGAGCGGGGACATCTGCCCCTGCTTCGGCGTCGGATTGGAGTGGTTTTCCAGGAGTTTCGGCTGCTCGACCACCTGTCCGCCTTCGACAACGTCGCCCTGCCGCTCAGGATCGCCGACCAGCGGCCGGCCGAATACCGCAAGGATATCGCCGAACTGCTGGAGTGGGTGGGGCTGGGCCGGCGCATGCACGCCATGCCGCCGACCTTGTCGGGCGGAGAGAAGCAGCGGCTGGCCATCGCCCGGGCGGTGGTGGTGCGCCCCGACATCCTGATCGCCGACGAGCCCACCGGCAACGTCGACCCGGACATGTCCTTGCGCCTGCTGCGCCTGTTCGTGGAGATGAACCGGCTGGGCGCCACGGTGCTGATCGCCAGCCACGACCAGACCCTCGTGCGCCAGTCCGGCATGCCGGTGCTCCACCTCGCCGACGGACGGCTTGTGCGCTCCCAGCCGGCTGGGCTAGGCGCTGCGCCATGAGCGCTGTGACGGCGAGCGAGCGTGATCCCGCCGAGCAGGACTGGGCCCGCTGGACGCCTGCGCCGCTGCTGCCGCGCCAGGACGGTCGCGACCGGGCGCTGAGCTTCGTGGTGGCCAGCCTCTGCTTCCTGGCCTGCCTGTCCGCCTACGCCATGCTGGCCTCCTCGCGGGCGGCGGGCGGCTGGCGGCGCGAGCTGTCCGTCTCGGCGACCGTTCAGGTGCGACCCAAGCCGGAGGAGACGGGCGGGGCCGCGGCGGCGAGCGCGGCGGAGACGCTGGCCGGCGTGCCCGGCGTGTCGGAGGCGCAGGCCCTGGACCGCCAGGCGGCGGAGAAGCTGCTGGAGCCCTGGCTCGGCAAGGGCAACATCCCCGACGACCTGCCCATCCCGCACCTGGTCACCGTGGAGCTGGACCGTCAGCACCCCGCCACCGTCGCGGCGATGGATGCGGCGCTGACGGCGGCGGGGCTCGACGCCACGGTGGACGACCACAGCCGCTGGATGCGCGATGGCGAGGCCTCGAGCGCGGCGGTGCGCGGCGTGGCGATCACCGGCGCCCTGCTCGTGGCCGCCGCCGCCGGGGCGGTGATCGCCTTCGCCACCCGCGCGGGGCTGGCCGCCCGGCGCGACGTGGTGGAGGTGCTGCACCTGTCCGGCGCCCGCGACCGCTACATCGCCGGCCTGTTCCAGCGCCGCTTCGCCTTCCTGGCGGCGCGGGCGGGGCTCTATGGAGCGCTTGCGGCGGCGGCGGCGGCGGCGGCGGCGCGAGCGCTTGGCGGCTCGGACGGCTTCACCCCGGTGCTGCCTTTCGCCTGGAACGATCTGCTGGCCGCCCTGCCGTGCCCGCTCGCGGCGGCGCTGGTGGCCGCGGTGGCGGCGCGGCGCACCGCGCTCTCGATCCTGGCGGGCCAGACGTGAAGGTCCTGGGGCTCACGCTGCTGGCGGCGCTGATCTGGGGCGTGGGGCTGCTGGTCTTCGCCGCCCATGTCAGCCGGTCCACGCCCGCCCGCGACCCACCCTCCAGCGACGGCATCGTGGCCCTGACCGGCGGCTCGTCCCTGCGCATCGAGGCGGCGACCGAGCTGCTGGAGGACGGCCTGGCCCAGCGGCTGCTGATCTCCGGCGTCAATCCGGAGGCGACGCGCGAGCAGGTGCGCGAGGCGACCAGTACGGCGGGGCGGGCCTTCGACTGCTGCGTCGACCTGGGCTTCCGGGCGGAGAACACGGTGGGCAACGCCCACGAGACCGCCGGCTGGACCCGCTATCACCACTACCGCACCCTGATCGTGGTGACCGCCGACTACCACATGCCGCGCGCCTTGCTGGAGCTGCGCGGGGCCATGCCCTCCGTGACCCTTCGGCCCTATCCGGTGGTCACCGAGGTGCTGGACGTGCGCCGCTGGTGGGCCAGTCCGGAGTCCGCGCGTCGGATGGCGGTGGAATACTGCAAGTATCTGGCGGTCTGGGCGCGCAGCGGCCTGGATCGTCTGCACCATTTCGGCCGGCGGGACGCCATAGGGACAGATGGGCTGGGAACGTCGCCCAGGTCCGCTCCCGCCCCCGTCCCTGCATGAGCAAGCCTGCGCCGGCCGCTCCCCTGGCCTATCTCCGCTCGGCGGCGTTCGCGGGCTGGATGTTCGCATCCGCGGTCGGGATCGGTCTCGTCGGCCTGCCGCTGATGCTCGGCTCCCGCCGCGCCGCCATGCGGCCGATCCGGCTGTGGGCGCGGAGCCAGCTATGGGCGCTGCGGGTGCTGGTCGGCGCGCGGGTGGAGGTGCGCGGGCGCGACCGCCTGCCCGCCGGCGGCTATCTGCTGGCGGCCAAGCACCAGGGCATGCTGGACACCCTGGTGGCCATGACGCTCACGCCCTGGCCCTGCATCGTGCTGAAGCGGGAGCTGGCCTGGATCCCGATCTTCGGCTGGTACGCGCGCCGGGCCGGGATGATCGTGATCGACCGCACCGGCAAGCCCGGCGACGTGCGCCAGATGCTCGCCGCCGCCCGCACAGCCCTGGCGGACGGCCGTCAGGTGCTGATCTATCCGGAGGGCACGCGCCGGGCGCCGGGAGCGGACGCCGCCTACAAGGGCGGGATCGGGCTGCTGTACAAGGAGCTGGGCGTCGCCTGCGCCCCGGTCGCCACCAATTCCGGCGAGGTCTGGCCCGCCCACGGCCTGCTCAAACGGCCCGGGGTCGCGGTTTTCGAGGTGCTGCCGGCGATCACGCCGGGACTGTCGCGTCGTAACTTCATGGCGGAGCTGGAGGCGCGGCTGGAGCCGGCCTCGACCGCCCTGCTGAAAACCTCGGTTTCGCCCTAATCCGGCGGCGATAAAACGAAGGTTTCAGCGCGTTTTTGCAGGGCTTCCACCCGCTCCAGCAGCGCTTCCAGACCGGCGTCCGCCTCGCCCGCCCGGCGCAGGTGGGCGACCAGGTCGCGCAGATAGTCGACGTTGCGGCCCGACAACCCCCTCGCGCCGGCGATCAGCTCCGCCTGCCGCGCCGCGCCGAGATCGCCCGCCCACTGCGGATGGTCGGGATCCGACAGGAAGACCAGGGCCCAGACGGTGCGGCCGTCGTCCAGCCGGACGGGGGCGGTCGCCTCCACATAGGTCTCCGTCGGCTGTTCGCGCTCCAGCAGATAGGCGTAGGTCTGCGCCCAGTGCGCCTCGTCCACCCGGTAGGCTATGCCCCGCACGCCGTCGCCCGGAGCCAGTCCCAGCACCAGACCGGGTCGCTCAGGCGTGCCGCGGTGGTGGACCGAATAGATGCAGAAGGTCCGCGCCAGCCCCTCCAGCCGCCCGGGCTCGCGCTCCTGGAAGATGAACTCGGGCCGCCACATGAGCGAGCCGTAGCCGAACACCCAGCGCACCTCGGCCCCGACGCCGCTTCCCCACCGCACCCCGCTCGCCGCCACCTATGGACCTCCTCAAGGCTCGCCCGGTCCGGACCGTCCGTCGAAGGCCGCCTTGATGCGGCTCCGTCCGGCGCGCTATCTGCGTCCAACGCCAGCCCGGGCGCCGGAACCGCACGTGATGAGCGACACCTTGGACATCGTGTCCCCGGCCAGGCCCCGGCCCAAGACCGGCATCCTGGACATATCGCCCTATGTCGGCGGCAAGGCCAAGGCCAAGGGGTTCGAGCATCCGCTGAAGCTGTCGTCCAACGAGAACATCCTGGGCTGCAGCCCGGCGGCGACCCGCGCCTATGTCGACGCCGCCGAACGGCTGAACCTCTATCCGGACGGCCGGTCGGACGGCTTGCGCGCGGCGGTGGCGGCCAGACACGACCTGGAGCCCGAGCGGCTGATCTTCGGCTGCGGCTCCGACGAGCTGTTCACCCTGCTGTGCCAGGTCTACTGCGAGCCCGGCGACAATGTGGTCCAGGGCCAGTACGGCTTCCTGGCCTACCGCATCGCCGCCCGCGCCGCCCAGGCCGAGGTGCGCTTCGCCGCCGAGCCGCGCTTCAAGCTCGACGTTGACGAGGTGCTGGCCGAGGTGGACGAGCGTACGCGAGTGGTGTTCGTCGCCAGTCCCGCCAACCCGACCGGCACCTGGAACACGCGCCCCGAGATCGCCCGCCTGCACAGGGCGCTGCCGCCGGGTGTCATCCTGTGTCTGGACGGCGCCTACGCCGAGTTCGTGGATGAGCCGGACTGGTGCGACGGACTGGAGCTGGCGCGGGGGGCGGCCAATATCATGGCGACGCGAACCTTCTCCAAGGGATACGGGCTGGCGGGCCTGCGGGTCGGCTGGGGCTATGCGCCGGCGGCGGTGATCGATGCGCTGGACCGCATCCGCGCGCCCTTCAACGTCAACCTGCCGGCCCAGGCGGCGGCGCTGGCGGCGCTGGGCGACGACGACTTCCTGCGCCGCTCGCGCGCGCTCGTGCACGCGGAGCGGCCCTGGCTGGCGCAGGCGTTGGAGGCGTTGGGCCTGCAGATCGCGCCGTCCCAGGCCAATTTCGTCATGGCCCGCTTTCCGCTGGAGCCCGGCCGCACGGCGGTGGAGGCCGAGGCGGCGCTGGCGTCCCAGGGCGTGCTGGTGCGTGGCCTGGCCGGCTATGGCGTCCCCGACGGCCTGCGCATCACTGTCGGCCTGCCCGAGCACAACCGTTCCGTGGTGGAGCTGCTCGACGCCTTCCTGACGCGCCGACGCGCCTGATGCTGGGCCGGCGCGAGCTGCTGGTCGGGATGGCCGGCGCCGGCATCGCCCAGCTCGGCCAGCGGGTGCTGCCGCGCATCACCCTGCCGGCCCTGCTGGACCAGAGCCGCACGCCTGCGCTCGGCGGCGCCATCCTCACCGCCAAGGGCGAGCCGGCGCTGCAGGTGCAGGGCCGCCGCCGCAGCGGCCAGCACGTGGGCGTGCAGCCCGACGACCTGTGGCTGATCGGCTCCAACACCCAGGCCATGACCGCGCTGCTCTACGGGCGGCTGGCGGAGTTCGGCAAGACGCGCTGGGGCGCCAAGCTGGAGGAAGTCTTCCCCGACGTCACGATCGACGACGGTTGGCGCGGCGTGGCGATCGACGAGCTGATGGCCCACGTCGGCGGCGCGAGCGACGCGCCCTTCGCCACGCCTGAGGCGCTGCACAAGTGGCTGACCGACACCCGCCCGCTCAGCGTCCAGCGCCAGGCCTTCGCCAAGGCCGTGCTCGTCGCTCCCCCCGTCGGCCGCCGGGGCGAGTACGCCTTCTCCAACGCCGGCTATGTGGTGGTGGGCGCGGCCATCGAGCGGGCCA
>CAXTEX010000013.1:0-32171 GCA_964243445.1 uncultured Caulobacteraceae bacterium
GGTGTTGAACACGCCCATCTGGCCATTGCCCTTGACGTAATACTGCCATTCGTCGGCGTTGGGATGCCAGTGCATCTCCCGCAGGCCTCCGGGCTTCAGGGTCACCAGCGCCGCGGCGATGGTGGTGGAGACCTTGAAGTTGCCGCTGTCGGCGATCTGGACCGTACCGCCGGGGTTCTGTTTGACGATCGGCGAACCGCCCAGCGAGAAGGTGAAGGGGTTGGGCGGATCGCCCTTGGCGCTGCGCACCGCCGCCCGGTCCGCCGCGAGAGGGCCCGGCTGCTTGCCCTGGTAGATCCACAGGTCGTGGGTCAGCATGTCCTTGAACGCCGCTTCGGGCACGCCGAAGTTCTGCGATAGTATATCCAGCGGCGTGTGGGCCATCCAGTCCGTCACCAGCAAGGTGTTGTATTCGGACTGCTTGCCGTCGTCGAAGGCCAGGATGAACTCGCAGCCATCCGGTCCGAGCCCCTGTAGCGAGTGGGGAAAGCCGGCGGGGAAATACCAGAGGTCGCCGGCCCGGGTGTCGGCGACATAGGCCCGGCCCTGGAGGTCCAGCACGGTGACGCGGCAGCCGCCATAGCTGACGTAGCCCCACTCCGCCGCCTGGTGCCAGTGCATCTCACGCACGCCGCCGGCCGCCAGGCGCATGTTGACCCCGGATATCTGTTCCGAGACCTCGAAGTCCTTCTGAGTGATCTGCCGGGCCCAGCCGCCCGCCTGAACCCGGCGCGGGGCGTTGTTGAACGAGGCCCAGAACAGCGGCAGGTCGCCGATGTCGGTCGGTTGCGGAGTGTAGGCGTCGGGGAACTGGTTGTAGAGGGCCGGGTTCTGCGGTCCCGGATCGGCGACGCTGCGGGGCGTGTTGCGGGTGTTGATCACGCCCTGGGGCGGCTGGTCGGGATTGCCGATGGTCTGGGCGGCCACCGAGCCGGCGACCGCGGCCGCCCCCGTGACCGCACCGGCGGCGAGCATCTGACGGCGGGAAACGGGCATGGCTCTGATCCTCTCGGCGGACGTAAGCCACCCAAGGCGGCCGTCCAGGAGGGAACCCGTCAAAAAGCAGACGGTTCAGGGCGGCAGACCCCGAGGCGACCGATGGCGCCGTCGGATCAGGACGCGCTGGTTTACGGAAACGAGCCTGCGCACCTTGCGCCTGCCCACCCGCGGCTGTAGCGCGCAGCCATCGCGGCGATCGAAGAGGTGCAGACTTGGCGAACGGGCTTGCGTCTGCGGCGGATTTCGAACGACTGGGCCTGCTTGATGAGGCGATCGCCGAATATGGGCGCCTTGTCCATGAAGGTGCGGCCGGGTCCGACGTCCTGATCCGGACCGCCGGCCTGCATCGCGCCCGCGGACGGTTCCAGGCCGCCCTTGCGGACCTGGAGGCGGCCATCGCCATGGCGCCGGGAAACCCGTGGCCGCAGTTGCGCCTGGGCGAGCTCCATCGGGAGTGCGGCCGTTTCACCGCAGCGCTGGACCACATGCGCACGGCCATGGAGATCACGCCGGAAGGTGAAGAGTTCCAGGTCAACGTCATCGCGGTCTGCTCTCGCCTGGGATGGTTTGACCTCGCCTTTCAAACCGCCCGCCGCCTGCGGCCGGACGTGTCGGATTGGTGGGCTGGAGCTCGACGTGACGCCTTGGACAACTACCGCAAGCAGAGGGCTGAAGCTCTTGCGCTGCTGCAGCGGCGTCGGACCGGCGACGTCTTCTCCGACGCCGTCTGCTCCACCCTGAGCTCCATGCTGTTTCGCCTTGGTCGTCTCACGGTTGCGCGCAGGCTCTGTGAAGGGCTGATCGCCCGAACGCCGACCTTGTGGTCGGCTTATTATCTGATTTCCGACATCGTCTGTCGTCAGGCAGGGCCGGCGGCCGCCATGGCCTACCTGCGCGCGCAACCCGCGCTGGCGCAGGATACGCCAACCTACCTTACGCGGCTGAGCGGCTTGCTCCACGAGGCTGGTCGGCATCCGGAGGCCCTGGAAGCGCTCGAAGACCCTGTGTTGAATGCTGAGGACGAGCAGATCCGCTGGCTGCGTTTCATGTCGCTCTTTCTGCTAGGGCGTCTTGATCAGCTGAAGGCCTATTGCACGAGCTGGTTGGACCGCTGGCCTGACGCTCTAGCGCCCGCTGCCACGCTTGCCGCGCTCCGCTCCAGCGCAAGCGACCTCTCCAGTTGGCAAGGTGGTCAGGTCAACTTGCTGAGGCCTCACATCGCGCAATTCTGGGATAGCTCAGACATCCCATCCGACGTACGCGGCGTGATGCTGAGCTGGACCGCACAACACCCGAACGCTGACTATACGATCTTCAACGATGCAAGCGCTCGGCGCTTTATTGAAGCCCATTTCGGGGCCCAGATGGTCCAGACCTACGATGCCTGCCACCACGCGGCGATGAAGGCGGATTATTTCCGCATCGCGTGGCTATACCAAGCGGGAGGAATTTACGCCGATGCGGACGAGCTGTGTCTGCGACCCCTCGGCCACATCCTGTCTGCCGCTGAGGACGCCGACATCGTGGCCGTCCTGGCGGGCGACATCCCGGGCTATGTGCATAACTTCTTCCTTGCCGCGCGGCCTCGCAGCCCGATCCTGCGCATCGCGCTGGAGCACGCCAACACCGGCATCGCCCGCGCGCTGCAGAGCGGGGGCCGGCCCGGCATCTGGGGCGTCACAGGGCCCGGCCTGATCACCCGGGCGATAGGTCGACAGCTCGCCAAGGAGCCGGCCAACGGGACCCGCGACCAGATGCTGCTCCTCGCCCGCCAACAGTACGCGAGCTTCGCCCGCACCGAGACCCGGCTCGCCTACAAGGCTCAGTCCGCCAGCAACTGGACGCTGGCCTGAGGCGGCCCCCGCCTCGAACGCCTCATGCGGGGACGTTAAGGCGCTCGCGCACGCCGCGAGCCTGTTCCTTCAGATCCGCCCGATCAGGTTCGATCTTCAGGCCGTCCTCGAAAGCCTCGAAAGCGCTTCGATCATCGCCGCTCCGCAGGTAGAAGTTCCCGAGTAGTGAGAAGGTCTGGGCGTTGGGGGAGGCCTCCGCGGCGCATGCTTGCAGCGTTGCGATCGCCTCGTCCCGGCGACCCTCCCGCTCCAGGATTTCGGCCAGCACGTTGCGATGGTCCGCGACGCTGGGCTGCATGGCGATGGCCCGCACGACGTTTCGCTTGGCGGCGTCCAGGTCGCCGGTGAGAAGGAAGGCGATGGCGGACCAGAGCAGCGCTCCGGGCTGATTGGGCAACAGGCGCAGCGCCTCGCGCCCCGCCGCCGCCGCGCCGTCATGATCGCCCCGCTTGACCCGTATCTCGGTCAGCGCGAGGTGGGCGAAGCCGTACTGCGGCGCATGCGAGGCGGCTTTGCTCGCCTCCGCCTCCGCCTCCTCCAGCCGCCCCTCGAACATCAGCGCCTGAGCGAAGTCGAAGTGGGCTTCGGCGTCCTGTGGCGCGACGGTGATCGCCTGACGATAGGCTTCGGTCGCCTCGTCGCGACGACCGAGGTGATGCAGGGCGAGCCCCTTGGCGCGCCAGCCCTGGTCGGATTGGGGCGACTGGACCAGGGCCAGCTCGAGGCTATCCACCGCGCCCGCCAGATCGCCGGTGTGGACCAGGAACATGCCCTTGCGAAGCTCGTGATTGTGGTCGTAGCGCATGTAGCGGAGCACATAGTCGTCGAAGGTGAAGCGGCCTTCGGCGTGAAAGGCGTAGTCGGTGGCGTCGTCTGCGTACTCAAGCCCGAAGTGCTTGATCACGCCCGGATGGATCGGCGCCTCGCCGGACGGGAAGGGCGAGCGCAGCAGGCCGCAGAGGGCGAGCGCCGTCGTCTCTGTCGGCACGCCCATCTTCTCGAACAGCTGCGAGACGAGGACGCCGAACAGGCGCGCGTTCGGATGGTGCGGCGACATGAACAGCGCCTCGCGGCGGAAGTCCGATGCGATCAGCGAGGCGATGTCGAAGCCGGTCCTGGCGTCGCGGTCCTGCTGCAGCTCCAGGTGCAGCTCGTACAGGCGATCCAGGTGGGCCGCCTTGGCGATGTCATGGGCGCGGTACTCCGCCAAGGCGGCTTCCGGCGCGACGCCCCGGGTGATCAGCCGATTGAGGAAACTGTCGCTCAGCTGGCCCGGATAAGGTCCGTCGGGCAGTGGGGGTTCAGGCGCGTTGCGGACGTGCGGCTCATGGGCGTAGGGCCACAGGAAGGGCAGCAGGACCATGGGAAAGGCGTGGAACTCCACGCCCGGGCGGAGCGCATCGGCGTTGAGCGCCACGTTGAACTCGCGTTCCTGGACGACGACCATGTCGCAGTCCTGCACGAGGCTGGCCACTGCGCTGCGGTCCAAGCCCGTGTCGTCGATGCAGCGCACCTCCTCTGAGTCCGCCGCCCCGACGAAGCCGCGGTAAAGCTGGCCGATGGCGTCCGACTGGCAGTTGCCGACAAAGGCGACCCGTTTTCTTCTCATCAAAGACGACGCTCCACGTTCGCGCCGACTTGAGCTGATCGACCCGACAAACCGGATCGATCTAAGGCCGGTCGCGTAGGGCGCGCAAGGCGTGGGCGGCCAGCCGATCCAGACGGTCTTCATGTCGCCGGCCCCTGTCATCGCCATGCGAGGGGGGTAAAGAAGGGGGCGCCCGCTCGCCGGCGCTGAACCCGGATGACGCATGACGGCCGCCTTCGCCGACGCCTACAAGGGGCGTCGCGTCCTAATTACCGGCCATACGGGTTTCAAGGGAGCGTGGCTGTGCGCGTGGCTGATGCGTCTGGAGGCTAAGGTCTGCGGCTATTCCATCGACGTGCCCACCACGCCCTCGCTGTTCGAACAGTGCGGACTGGCGACGCGCATGGATCATCGGACAGGCGATGTGCGAGACACCGGAGCGCTCGAACGCGTCTTCGCCGAGACACGGCCCGACTTCGTCTTCCATCTGGCGGCCCAGCCGATCGTATCGCTGTCCTACCGCGATCCCCTGGACACCATCTCCTGCAATGTGCTGGGCACGGCCAGCGTGCTGCAGGCCCTGCGCGGCGTCACTTGGCCTTGCGCCGCCGTCTTCGTGGCCAGCGACAAATGCTATGAGAACGTCGAGCAGCTCTGGGGCTATCGGGAGATTGACCCGCTGGGCGGCAAGGACGTCTACAGCGCGTCCAAGGGCGCGGGGGAGATCATCTTCCACGCCTTCGCCCGCTCCTTCTTCGCAGGATCGGAGACGCCGGTCAGGGTGGCGTCGGCGCGCGCCGGCAACGTCATCGGCGGGGGCGACTGGGCGCTGGACCGGATCGTGGCCGATTGCATACGGGCCTGGATGCGCGAGCAGCCGGTCCTGCTGCGCCGGCCTGAGTCGGTGCGCCCCTGGCAGCATGTGCTGGAGCCGCTCGGCGGCTATCTCGCCCTCGCCGCACAGCTTTTCGCCGGCGCTGAGATCAGCGGGGAAAGCTTCAACTTCGGGCCGCCGCCGGACCAGCCACGGACGGTGCGCGAACTGCTCGTGGGGCTTGGCCATAGCTTCGGCCACCCCTCGCCGTCGACGGCCTACCACGTCCTGGCGGAGCCGCCGTTCGCCGAGGCCGGCCTGCTGCTGCTCAACTGCGAGAAGGCGCGCGTCCGGCTGGGATGGGAGCCGACCTGCAGCTTCGCCGAAACCGTGCAGCTCACGGGCGAGTGGTACAGGCGCGCGCTTGACGCTCCGGACGACGTCTTGACCCTCACCCTCGGCCAGATCGCGGCCTACGAGGCCCTGGCGCAGGAGCGGGGTCGAGCATGGATGGAGAGCGCGGCCGCCGCCTCGCGCGCCGGCGGTTGACGCCTGTCGCGTTGCGCGCTCACGGCCGAGGCGCTAAGCCGCCGCAGGCGTGCGGCTGGCCGTCACTTCGATCAAACAGCCCTGGAGCATGTGTTTGACCTGCCCCGTCGTCATCCTTGCCGGAGGCCTTGGAACCCGCCTGCGCGAGGAGACCGAGGTCAAGCCCAAGCCCATGGTGGAGGTCGGCGGCCACCCAATCCTTTGGCACATCCTCAAAACCTACGCCGCCTATGGCTGCAGGGAGTTCGTCATCTGCCTGGGATACAAGGGCGAAGTCATCAAGGACTTCTTCCTGAACTATCGGTCCAGGCAGGGAAGTCTTACGGTGGAGCTGGGATCGGGCGAATGCCGGATGCATGTCCCCGACGTCAGCGAACCCTGGACGGTCCACCTGCTGGAGACGGGCTATGAAACCCAGACCGGCGGCCGCATCCGCAGGGCCGCGGCGTTCCTGGGCGGCCGGCGCTTCTTCGCCACCTACGGCGACGGCGTGGCCAGCGTCGACATCAACCGGCTGCTCGCCCACCATGAGGCGGAGGGCCGGCTGGCGACCATCACCGCCGTGCGTCCGCCCGCCCGCTTCGGAGGCCTAACGCTGAAAGATGGGCGGGTCATGAGCTTCGACGAGAAGCCCCAGATCGGCGAGGGCTGGATCAACGGCGGCTACATGGTCCTGGAACCGGAGATCGCGAACTATATACATGGCGACGAGATCATCTTCGAGCGTGCGCCCCTGGAAACAGTGGCCGGCGAGGGCCAGCTCGCCGCTTACCAGCACGACGGTTTCTGGCAGTGCATGGATACGCTGCGGGAGCTGACGCTGCTGCGCGATATCTGGGACTCCGGACGAGCGCCCTGGAAGGTGTGGTGAGCGGTTCGCTGCAGCGGTGGTCTCGCTGCGGATGAGTGGGGAGTAAGATGATGGCGTCCGAGGACCACAGCGAGGCGGCCGAGCTGCGCCGGCGCATCCTTGAACTCACGGCCGAATACGCGGCCCTGGCCCATGCGCCTGCCCCGTTCTCCCCCGGCGTCTCCGCCGTGCCGGTCTCCGGTAAGGTCTACGGCGCGGAGGAGATGTCCACCCTCGTCGACTCCGCCCTGGATTTCTGGCTGACCACCGGACGGTTCAACGCCGCCTTTGAAGCCAAGCTCGGAGACTTCCTCGGGGTTCGCAAAGGCGTGCTGACGGTCAACTCCGGCTCGTCGGCCAACTTGGTCGCCCTCACCGCCCTGACCTCCCCCATGCACGGCGAGCGAGCGCTTCGGCCCGGCGACGAGGTGATCACCTGCGCGACGGGCTTCCCCACCACGGTCAATCCCACGCTCCAGAACGGGTTGACGCCCGTTTTCCTCGACGTCGACATCCCGACCTACAACATCGACGTCTCCAAGCTCGAGGAGGCGATCAGCGACAGGACCCGCGCGATCATGGTCGCCCACACCCTGGGCAACCCCTTCGACCTGGACGCCGTGGTCGCGGTGGCCGAGCGCCATGGGCTCTGGCTGATCGAGGATTGCTGCGATGCGCTGGGCGCCACCTATCGCGGGCAGATGGTGGGCACGTTCGGCGACGTGGGCACGCTCAGCTTCTATCCGGCCCACCACATCACCATGGGCGAGGGCGGCGCGGTCTTCACCTCCAGCCCGATGGTGCGCCGGACCATGGAGTCGATCCGCGACTGGGGCCGGGACTGTTATTGCGAACCGGGACAGGCCAATACCTGGACGCGGCGCTTCGACTGGAAGCTGGGCGCCCTCCCCTACGGCTACGACCACAAATACACCTACTCCCACCTCGGCTATAATCTGAAGATCACCGACATGCAGGCCGCGGTCGGCCTGTCCCAACTCGATCGACTGGATGGCTTCATTGCCGCCCGACGGCGCAACTTCGACCACCTGAAGCAGGCGCTCAAACCGCTGGAGGACGTGTTCATCCTGCCGGAGGCCACGCCGAACAGCGATCCGTCCTGGTTCGGCGACCGGCTCACCGTGCGCAAGGGCGCCCCTTTCTCGCGCGACGCGCTCATACGCTTCCTCAACGAAAAGAAGATCGCCACGCGGCTGCTGTTCGGGGGCAATCTGCTGCGCCAGCCCTACATGGCCGGGCGGCCGCACCGGGTGGTGGGCGATCTGACCAACGCCGACATCGTGGTCGACGACACCTTCTGGATCGGCGTGTATCCGGGGCTGAGCGAGGCTCACCTGGACTACATGTGCGAACAGCTGAGGGCGTTCGTAGGCGCTCGGATGACCGTGGCGGCTTAAATCTCGGACGCCCGCATCGCCGTCAGAGATCGCCTCAGCCCCTCCCGCAGGTCGACCTCCGGGCGCCAGCCCAAGGCCCTGATCCTTGTTCCGTCGAGCGCGATGGGCGCGGGGAGCAGGCGGTCGGGCAGGTCGCCGAAGCGCAGCTCGGTCACAGCGCCGCTCACACGTTTCGCCAGCTCGGCGAAGGCGCGCACGGTGGTGTCCACGCCCGAGCCCAGGTCGTAGCTGCTAAACCCCGGAGCCTGAGCGCATTCCTCCGCCAGGATGCCCCCCAGGGCGCGCGCCAGATCGTCCACATAGAGGAAGTCCCGCACCTCCCGGCCGGAGCTCATCGACAGGAACGGCCGTGACTGCGACAGGCTCTCGAACACCAGATTGGTCAGCTTGGAGGCATCCGCGTCGCCCGGGCCGTAGAACATCTCGCATCGCACGTTGCAGACGCGCAGGCGCGAGCTCTCATGCGCGCGGGCCAGATCGACGAACTGCGCCTTGGTCATTGCGTAGAGGTTCGTGGAAGGGGGCAGCGCGGTGCCGACCGACACCGCACAACGCAGGCCGGCCAAAGCGGCGGCCTGCAGCAGTCGAAGCGGGGTGACGACGTTTGCCTCGACCATCTCGTGGACCGTCTCGCCTCGGCGGCCGTAACAGGCGATGCAGATGAGCAGCGCGTCGATACGACGGTCAGCCAAGGCGGCGGCGAGGGCTTCGACGTCGGAAGACAGAGTGACGGGGCTCAGCACGAAGGGCGAAGCTTTGACGCCCTGTGGATCGCGCAGGATGGGCGCGAGCAGCGCCCCCTGCGCGGCCAGGATCGGCGCCGCACGACGGGCCAGATAGCTCGACGCGCCGGCGACCGCCACACGCAGTCCGGCCAGCCCGGCGGGGGCTTCACTCAACGGGAGGGCGTCCCGGGGCGCTCAAGTCGATGCGCCGGCCATCTGCTTCATGCCGTCTCGAAAGCCGCCATCCGGTCGCGGGCGCGGCTCAGGAAGCCGTCGAGCAGGTCGGCGTCGAGACTGGCCCCGAACGTCTGCACGACCTCGGTCGAAAACCATTCGAGCTCCGCGCGGCTGCCGCTTCTCAGGCCCAGGTTCCTCTCCAGGAACTGCCGCTGCGAATAGACGCCATGCACCATCTCCACGCGCGGCGCAGGATGACGGATAGCGAAGTCCAGCGGTTGGCCGGCGAGCTGTTCCGGCGTCTGACGCTGGAGGTTCATCGACTCCATCTCGTAGGAGCCTGGCAAAGCCGTATTGAGATCAGCGCACCTGAGGCCGCCCGCCATGAGGCTGGAGGGGACGAAGGCTTCACAGATCACAACCTGGTCTCCAGCCGTCTGACGCGCCGCCTCCAGCTGCCGCTGGGCGAACACCTGAGTGACCGCCCGTCTGGAGCAGACCAGGAACGGGAAGTAGAAATGATAGACGTAGGGAAAGGCTCGGGCCGCCGCACCGAAGAACGGCCAGTCCGTCCGAGACTCAGCCAACGTAGGCTCCGGCTTGAAGTCCAGACCGACACCGTCCATCACATCGACGCCTGATAAGAGCAGACGATCGCACAATCTATTGATATAGTCCGTTGCATTTTTTGTAAAATGAACGTCGTACTCGATCAGAATATAATAGTCGTAATCTGGATACTGCATGGCGGAGACATAGAGTGGGAAGTCGCCGCATAACCAAAGGGTGTCGTAGATCTCCGGCTTCTGGTTCAAGCCCAAGGCTGGAAACTGGTCGGGATGGTTCCAGATCACGCCAGGGTATCTGGCCTCGATCTGCTTCGCCTCCACCCCAAGCATCGCCTGATTCAATAGCGGGTAGACGTCGAAGCGGCGGCCTTCGCCGCTCAGGTCGCGCCACAGGTGATCGAACTTCTCGTCGACCACATGGCTTCGGACGAGAACGGCCACCCGGTGCTCGCCTTTCGGCTTCAGCGAAGGGCGGATCAGCGAAGGGATCGACGGGGGCGGATGCTTGACGAGGTAGGCGTCCGGCTGCTGTTTCTCACGATACTCTTCGGAACGAAGCGCTTGGGCGATCATGGCCTCAAGGTCTATCCCCTGATCCACGAACTGCTGGATGATGGCGGAGCTTTCCGGGTCCCGGCCCAGTACGCTTCTATAGACGGCGATCACGTCATCTTGCGAAACCGCTGACGCCACTCGACTTCTCTAAATCCGCTGTCCAGCTCGCCGGCTGACCCGTATTGTGCAAGAGGCGATGGCGGGGCGCAAGACGCGTGAGACCAGCATCGTGGGGCCCGGAGCTTGGCTGAGATGTTCGCCGCCGCCGAGGCGTACGAGAGGCAAGGGCGGCTCGACCGGGCGATCGCCGAGTACGGCGACCTTGTCCAAGACGGCCAGGGCGGCGGCGAGGCGCTCATGCGCAAGGCGCTGCTGCACCGTCAGATGGGCGAGGTGAACGAGCCCGCTCGCCTGCTCGAACGCGCGATCCTGGCGGCGCCGCACGATCCCTATCCCTGCATGCGCCTGGGCCAGATCGAGGAGGGGCTGAGCCGCCATGCGGTGGCGGCCGACCATTATCGCGCCGCGGCCCGGATCGCGCCCGCCTCCGACGAGATGCGCGTCAATCTGAGCGCGACCTACTTCCGGCTTGGATGGCTGGACCTCGCCCACCGCACCGCCCTCACCCTGCCGCTGGACGTGTCGGACTGGTGGGCTGGGACGCGCCATCGCGGCGTGTCCGGCTATCGGAGCTTGAGACGCGAGACGATCGAGGCGCTCCACAACCGGCCAAGATCGGGCGCCATCGACACCAGCTATCACTGGGACCTGGCGCGCAAGCTCTTCCACCTTGGGCGGCTCCGGCTCGCCCGCCGCCTGTGCGAGCAGTTGGCGGGCACGGACCCATACTGGTTCTGGCCGATCTGGCTGATCAGCGACATGGTTGGGCGCGAGGAAGGCGCAGACGCGGCGGTCGACTATCTCCGCTCGACGTGGCCGCACGGCTATACGGCTGAGTATCTCGAAGCGGAGCTCCACCAGCTGCACGAGGCGGGGCGCTATGTCGAACTGCTGGAGCGCCTGGACGCCCATGCGGGCGTGGAGCGTTCGGAGCGCGTGCATGAGGCCGCCGTGGTCGCCCTCTACGTGCTTGACCGCCCCGCGGAGTTAGAACGCCACTGCCTGGACTGGATGCGCGAGACGCCAAAACTGGCGACGCCTGCAGCCTATCTGGCGCTATCGCGGTCCCGCAACAATCCGCTCAACGAACGGGCGGGTTTGGCGAAGGCGGAGCCGAGGGCGTCCAGGGTCCACCTCATGCAGTTCTGGAACACCGAACTCATCCCTGCGGACGTCCAAGGGACTATGCGGAGCTGGACGCTACGTCATCCCCATTGGGATCAGACGGTGTTCAACACGCAAACCGCGCGCGCCCTGCTCGCCGATCGGCTCGGGCCCGACGTCGTGGACGCCTTCGATCGGTGCTACCATCCCGCGATGATGGCGGACATGTTCCGCATCGCTTTCCTGAGCGTCGGCGGCGGGCTTTACGCCGACGCCGACGAGATGTGTCTGCTCCCCATGGACGACGTCCTGCCCGATCTCAGCGCCGTAGAAGTAGTGGCGCCCCATTCGGGGGGGATTCCCGGGTTTGTGGACAACAACTTCTTCGGATGTCGTGCGGGAAGCCTGGTGATGAAACGTGCGCTGGCCGACATGGTCGAAGACATCCTGCTCGCCGCCCGCGAGGGGCGTCGGCCGGATATCTGGCAGGTCACCGGACCCGGCGCGCTGACGCGAGGCGTCGCGCATTACATCGGGATGAGCGACAAGGCTGGCGCCGGCGAGGTCGTGCTTCTTCCCATGCAGCAGTACCGGGCCTACGTCCGCACTGACGAGAACCTCTCCTACAAGCGCGACTCCGCCTCCAACTGGAGGCTTGCAGAGCTCGCCTAGACCGGGCGCTCCAAATGGGCTGGCTCGAACGGCGCTCCCCTTCAGCCCCAACGGAGTTCCCCTTGTGAGTGCATCCCTGCCCGACGCCCAATGGCATGAGCAACGCGGCGAACTTGCAGAGGCGCTCGGCGTCTATGATCAGCTTCTGCGATCGGGCGACGTCGACGCCGACACGCTGATCCGCAAGGGCCTTCTCCACCGCCAGCTTGGAGAGATCGCCCAGGCCATAGCGGCTCTGGAACAAGCGCAGCGCCTGGCGCCGGACGATCCCTATCCCACGATGCGGCTCGGCCAGATCGCCCAGGACGTCGGCCGTCCCCTCGCCGCCGCAGGGTTCATGCGGCGAGCCGCGCAGACAGCCGCCAGCACCGATCGCGTCCATCAGCTGCAGGAGATGAAGGTGAACTTGGCCGCAGCCTACACCGGCCTGCGCCAGCTCGACCTCGCCCGAGCCGTGGCCCGCACGCTTCCTGAGGGCCTGCCAGACTGGTGGGCCGGGGCGAGGGAGAAGGCTCTGAGCGATCATGGCGACGCGCGGGCGACCCTGTCGGCGCTGATCAAGCGGCGCGGCGGGGGCCACGTCGGCCCTGACCTTTGGCTTGAGCTCGCCCGCGCTCTCCTGGCGCTTGGACGGCTGCGATCGGCGCGCGCCATCACCCAAGCCCTGATGCAGGCGAACCCGCATTGGGACCTGCTGCGCTACTTCATGGCGGACATCGTGACCCGCGAAGCGGGACCAGCCGAGGCGCTGGTGGCGCTGCGCGCCCCTCCGCATCTGGCGCGCGCCTCGACGGAATTCATGGGGTCGGAAATCCGCCTGCTCCAGGAGCTCGGGCGCTGGAACGAGATCCTGGATCGGCTGGCGGAGGACCCGACCGTGCGTCCCTTCCCCCATGTCCGCTATGCGGCGGTGACGGCCATGTCTCTGCTGGAGCGATGGGAGGACTTGCGGGCGCTCTGCCACAACTGGATGCAGGAGGAGCCGCTGGCGCTTCCGCCGGCGGCCTTCCTGCTCTTCCTGTCGACGCGACGCGCCGCATCGCCCCGGCCGCTAGAGGTCAGCCCGGCTGCAAAGCCCGTCCAGCTCATGCAGTTCTGGAACACCAGCGACATTCCCGCCGATGTCCGGGAGGTGATGGCGAGCTGGCTGCGGCGTCATCCGCATTGGAGCCACGTCACCTTCGACGACGACGGAGCCCGGGCCTTCTTCGCGTCGCATCTCGCATCGGACGCCGTCGCGGCGCTCGACCACTGCTTCCATCCCGCAATGAAGGCCGATCTCTTCCGTCTCGGCTATCTGTTTGTCTGCGGCGGCGTCTACGCCGATGCGGACGAGGCCTGCCTCAAGCCCATGGACGCCATCGTCGCCGGCGTGTCCTCGGCGGAGCTCGTCGCGCCGCTGGCGGGCGACTTCCCGGGATATGTCGACAATTTCTTCATCGGCGCGCGCGCGGGCAGCGTCATCATTCAGACGGTCCTGCAGGACGCGGTCGAGAACATCCTGGCGGCTGCACAACAGGGCCGCCGACCCGATATCTGGCAGACCACAGGGCCCGGCGCGCTCACCCGCGGCGTCGGCCGCTACGTCGGCGGCGATCCGTGCGCGGGGACGGTGTCGCTGCTGCCTGCGCAACAATACCGGACGTTCGCGCGCACCGACGCCTCCTTGGCCTACAAGCGCAATCCCGCCGCGAACTGGCGCATAGCAGAACTGACGTAAAGGCCGCTGGTCTGCCGGCGGGCTGCGATCCCGCCGAACATCGCCGCCGCTCTCGTCTCAACGGCCTGCACGCCACTGACGGACGACGCCCGCCGCTTTGAGCGCCTGCAGGTCCTCCGCCGTCTTGCCGAGCACCTCGCCCAGCACCTCGTCGGAGTGCTCCCCCAGGATAGGCGGGCGCAGCTGGACCGGGCGGCGTTCACCGTCGAAGCGGAAGGGCGCGCCCAGCACATGGGTCTCGCCGGCGACGGGGTGCGGCTGCGTCGTCACCATGCCGGTCTCGACGGCGCGCGGCGAGCGCAGCGCCTCGCCCAGGCCCAGCACCTCTCCGCCGGGAATGCCGCCGGCGGCAAGCGATGAGAGGATGTCAGCGCGGCTCCGCCGGCCGATCTCCAGCTCCAGCAGGGGCACGAGCTCGTCGCGGTTCTGCGAGCGCAGCAGGTTGGTGGCGAAACGGGGAGCCTCGGCAAGGTCCGGCCGGCCGATGACGTCGGAGCAAAACCGCCGGAACTGATCATCGTTGCCGACGGTGATGATGACCGGGCCGTCCCTCGCGTCGAACACGCCGTAGGGGACGATGGAGGGATGGGCGTTGCCGTAGCGCGGCGGGTCCTCGCCCTTGAGCAGCGCCTCCAAGCCATAGTAGGCCGTGAGCGTCAGCCCGCAGTCGAACAGGGCGAGCTGGATATGGCGACCCTTGTGCGTGCGCCCCCGCTCGATCAGGGCGGCCATGATCGCCTGGGCCGCGTACATGCCGGTGAACAGGTCCACCGCCGCCACGCCGAACTTCAGCGGCGGGCGGCCGGCCTCGCCGTTCAAGGCCATCAGCCCCGCCTCTCCCTGGGCGACGAGGTCATAGCCCAGCCGCGCGGCCTCGCTTCCCTGCGGGTCATAGCCGCTGATCGAGCAATAGATCAGCTCGGGCTTCAGGGCCTGGAGCTCGGCGCAGCCGAGGCCGAGCTTCTCCGCGCCGCCGGCCTTAAAGTTCTGGATCACCACGTCGCTGCTCAGAGCGAGCTCGCGGGCGAGCGCCTGGCCTTCGGGGCGCGCGAGGTCCAGCGCCACGGAGCGCTTGTTGCGGTTGACCGCGTTGAAATAGGTCGACTCCGTCTCGCCGACGCGCAGGCCCCAGCTGCGGGTGTCGTCGCCGCGGGTCGGCCGCTCCACCTTGATAACCTCTGCGCCAAGGTCGCCCAGCGTCGCCCCGCAGAACGGGCCCGCGAGCACGCGCGACAAATCCAGCACCCGCAGTCCATGCAGCGGGCCGACCGACAAGGTGTCCAAGGCAAGCGTCCTCCCGAGGTCGCGACAAGCGCTTGATGTAGCGGAAGCGGGCCCGACGCGCACCGTTGACACGCGGCGTCGGCCGCCCTCCCCTGTCGTCGCAGATGGCCGTCTACACCCTGATCGACGAAGATGACTTGGCCGGCCTGCTGGCGGACTTCGACCTGGGCCAGGCGACCTCCTGCAAGGGGATCGCCGAAGGGGTGGAGAACTCCAACTACCTGCTCGAGACCGAGCGCGGACGGTTCATCCTGACGCTGTACGAGCGGCGGGTGCGGGCGGCGGACCTGCCCTATTTTCTCGACCTGATGCGCTGGCTGGCTAGGCGGGGCTTTCCCTGTCCTACGCCCATGGCCGATCGGTCGGGCGCGATGCTGAAGACGGTCCGCCAGCGGCCGGCGGCGCTGGTCAGCTTCCTTCAGGGCGTGTCGGTGCAGCATCCCACGCCGCCGCACTGTCGGGAGGCGGGGATCGGACTGGCGCGGCTGCACCTGGCCGGAGCGGGCTTTGCAGGACGTCGGGAGAACACGCTCGGTCAAGCCACGTGGCGGGGGCTGTTCAGCAGTCTGGAGTCGGCGGCGGACAGCCTGCGCGGCGGGCTCGCCGCCGACATCCTGGCCGATCTCGCAGCGTTGGAGGTCGCGTGGCCTAAGGCCCTGCCGCAAGGATCGATCCACGCTGACCTCTTCCCCGACAATGTCTTCTTCATGGGCGAGCGGTTCTCGGCCGCCATCGACTTCTACTTCGCCTGCACCGACGCGCTGGCCTATGATCTGGCGGTGTGCCTGAACGCCTGGGCTTTCGAGCCCGACGGCCGGTTCAAGCCGGCGTGCGCCTTGGCGATGATCGAAGGTTACGAGACCTTGCGCCCCCTGTCCGCGGCCGAGCGCGCCGCCCTGCCGACGCTAGCGAGGGGGGCGGCGATGCGCTTCTTCCTCACCCGGCTCGCCGACTGGGGCGCCACGCCTGCTGGCGCCCTGGTGCGCCCGAAGGACCCGATGGAGTATGAGGCTCGCCTCGCTGTCTTCCGCAGCCGTTCGGACGATCTCTTCACCTCACCCTCCTGACCCTGGATCCTCTCGCCTCATGGACCACCCGTCATGACTGACGACGTCATCATCTTCACCGACGGCGCCTGCTCGGGCAATCCGGGGCCGGGCGGCTGGGGCGCCATCCTGACCGCCCGCGGCAAGGAGCGCGAACTCTGCGGGGGCGAGCGTCACACCACCAACAACCGCATGGAGATGATGGCCGCCATCCGCGCGCTCGAGGCGCTGACGCGACCCTGCAAGGTGGAGCTGCACACCGACAGCCAGTACCTGCGCCAGGGGATCACCGAGTGGCTTGCGGGCTGGAAGGCGCGCGGCTGGAAGACCGCCGACAAGAAGCCGGTGAAAAACGAGGACCTGTGGCGCGAGCTCGACGGCGCCCGGGCGCGCCACGAAGTATCCTGGCGCTGGGTCAAGGGCCACGCCGGCCACCCGATGAACGAGCGCGCCGACGCCCTGGCCCGCAAGGGGCTGCAGGAAGCGCGAGCGCGCGAGACCGAAGTCCTGTAGTCTTGTTCGCCGATGGCGGTGCTCGACTGGATGTCAGCAGAGTCCGGGTTCGCGGTGGAGGCGGAGCGCATCCGCCTGCGCAGCCCGCGCATGGGCGATTTCCCGGCCTGGTCGGCGCTGCGCCATGGCAGCCAGGGATTCCTCCAGCCCTGGGAGCCGACCTGGCCGTCCGACGATCTCACGCGGGCGGCGTTCCGGCGGCGGCTGGCCCTCTACCAGCGCGACCAGGACCTTGGCCAGGGCCACGCCTTCTTCGTCTTCCGCCGCAGCGACAACGCCCTGGTGGGCGGCATCACGCTTCGCAACATCCTGCGCGGCGTGGCCCAGACGGGCACGCTGGGCTACTGGATCGGCGAGCCCTATGCACGACGCGGACACACGCTCGAGGCCGTAGAGGCGGTGGCGCGCTTCGCCTTCGGCCGGCTGGGCCTGCACCGCCTGGAGGCCGCCTGCTGCCCCGATAACGACGGTTCCCGCCGCCTGCTGCTGAAGGCCGGCTTCGAGCTTGAGGGGCGGGCGCGGGGCTATCTGAAGATCGACGGCCGCTGGCGCGACCACCTGCTGTTCGGCCTGGTGCGCGACGAGGAGGGGTGACCCCCACGCCCTTCCCTTTCAGGGCCGGAGCCGACGGGTCAAGCGCTGCCGGCCTGGGCCGAGAGGTGATCGGCCCGCACGCCGATCTTGGCCAGGGCGCGGGTCCATTTGGTGTCGTGCTCTTCATCGAACACCAGGCTCTCGTCGGCTTCGCAGGCGAGCCAGACGTTCTCGCGGATCTCCTGCTCCAGCTGGCCTGCGCCCCAGGTGGCGCAACCGAGCGCCAGGATCGACTGGCGGGGGCGCCGATCCGCATCGGCCATGGCCTCCAGCACCTCGCGCGTGGGGGTCAGGGAGAGCTCCTCGTTCACGGGCACGGTGCTGTCGCTGGTGGTGTAGTCGGCGGTGTGGATGACGAAGCCGCGCTCCCGGTCCACCGGGCCGCCGGCCAGCACCGCCTGGGCCATGCGGGTGACCTTGGGCTTGACGCCCAGCCGCTCCAGCAGGTCGCCGAGGGACAACCCGTCCAGGGGATGGTTCACCGTCACGCCCATGGCGTTGTCGGCGGAGTGGGCGCACATCAAGATCACCGCGCGCTCGAAGCGAGGATCGCCGATGCCGGGCATGGCGATCAGGAGCCGGCCCGCCAGGAAGTCGCCCTCTGAACCCTCTATTTCGCTCATGCCCTTATCATGGGTCAGCGCGCGCATGATGCAAGTCGGGACACGCCGGCTTGCCCGTCGCGGCCGAGCGCCCTATTGGCCCCACACCTTCCAAGGAAATGGCGAGCGTACAATGACGATCCAGGTTGGCGACAAGCTGCCCGAAGCCACCTTCATGACGCCGGGCGCCGAAGGACCCCAGCCGCGCACCACGGCCCAGGTGTTCGGCGGCAAGACCGTGGCGCTGTTCGCCGTGCCGGGCGCCTTCACCCCGACCTGCTCGGCCCGCCATCTGCCCGGCTTTGTGGACAAGGCGGGCGAGCTGAAGGCCAAGGGCGTGGACGCCATCGCCTGCGTCTCGGTCAACGACGTCTTCGTCATGGACGCCTGGGCCAAGGCGGGCGGTGTCGGCGACGCGGTCATCATGCTGGCCGACGGCAACGGGGCCTTCGCCAAGGCGCTCGGCTTGGAGATGGACGCCTCCAAATTCGGCATGGGCCCTCGGTCGCAACGCTATTCCATGGTGGTCAGAGACGGCGTCGTCGAGAAGCTGAATGTGGAGGAAGGCGGCGCCTTCGAGGTGTCGTCCGCCGACTACATGCTGGCCCAGGTCTGAGGCCCGCCCTCAAAGCGCCGCGGTGACCACCCTGTGGTCGCGCGTCAGCCGCAGGACGGATCGCCCGCGGCGCTCGTCGGAGACCGCATGAGCCGAACCGTTCCAGCCGCCGGCCTGGCTTTGCTGCTCGCCACGACGCCGTGGGCGCCGACGCGCGCCGTCGCCCAGGCGGTGTCCACCGACTACGCCGCGGCGCCTGCGGGCACCTATGGGCTCGACCCGGCGCACACGAGCGTGACGCTGAAGGTGTTCCACCTCGGCCTGTCCGCCTACACCTTGCGGATGGATGCGGTGCGGGGAAGCTTCGGCTTTGATCCCGCCCATCCGGAGGCGTCCAGGCTCCAGGTGGAGATCGACGCCCGGTCGGTGGACACCGGCGATCCGGCCTTCAGCGCCCAGATCGCAGACCAGGTGCTTGAGGCGTCCAAGTATCCGCTGATCCGCTTCGTCTCGACGGCGGTGAAGCCGGGGCCGGAGGGACGAGGCCAGATCGTCGGCGACCTGACTCTGCACGGCCAGACCCATCCGGTGACGCTGGACGTGGTGTTCAACGGCTTCGGGTCGGGACCGGACCATGCCGTGCGCATGGGATTTTCCGCCAATACGACGGTGCGCCGCTCGGATTTCGGGGCAAGCCAGTACATTCCCCTGGCCGGCGACGAGGTGAGCGTGGCGATCGAAACCGAGTTCCGGAAGTAGTTCGCGCCGCCGCGACGATGAATCTATCACATTGGCAATCTGCACGCCGCATGTTCGGATGACACTGACGGAGCCGGACGGGGAGGAACACGTCGCTTGAGGAGAACGCTGCTCGCCAGCCTGGTCGTCGTGGGAGCGGCGATCCTTGTCGTGGCGGCGTTGGTCCTGCGGCCTGCGCATTCCACACGGCCGCTTGCGACAGCCGATGCGCCTGCGCCCGCGGCCCAGCCGAAACACAGCCCGCCAGCCTCTCCCAGCGCGATCGTCACGCCTGTCCGGCGCACGCCCCGCGCCAGCCCCACTGTGCACCAGGCCGCGCCGGTGTGGACGGTGGACAAGGCCGCCTCACGCCTCACGTTCCGCGCCACCATGAACGACGCGCCCTTCGACGGCGTGGTGCGCGATTGGGACGCCCAGATCGCCTTCGACCCGCACAACTTGGCCGGCTCGCGCGCCACCATCACCGTGGAGACGACCTCCGCGCTCACCGGCCAGCCGATCAAGGACGCCGCCCTGCCCAATTCGGAGTGGCTGGCCACCGCCGCCTATCCCCAGGCGACGCTGGTCACCCGCTCGATCAGCCAGACCGGACCCGGCCGTTTCGAGGCCAACGCCGATGTGCACATCCGGGGCGTGGCCTGGCGCACCATCGTGCCGTTCACCGTCAACATCAGCCACGACAGTGGGCGGATGGACGCCACCCTGACGCTGGACCGGCGCACCTTCGGCATCGGCGAGGGACCGTTCCGCTCGCCGGCGCCGGTCGAGCCCGCGGTCCAGGTGTCCATGAAGCTCCTGGCCAAGAAGACCAGGTGAACGGCGATATCGCCGCGGCGGCCAGGGCGCTCAGCCGCGGCGCTCTGGTGATCCTGCCGACCGAAACGGTTTACGGCCTGGGTGCGGACGCTGGCGACCCGGAGGCGGTGGCGCGCATCTTCGAGGCCAAGGGGCGCCCACGGTTCAATCCCCTGATCGCGCATGTCCACGACCTGGACGCGGCGAGGCATATCGTCGACCTGCCCGAGACGGGCGTGCGGCTGGCCGAGGCCTTCTGGCCAGGGCCGCTGACGCTGGTCGCCCGCGCGCGCGACGATTGCGGCGTCTGCGATCTTGCCCGGGCCGGGCTGGACAGCGTGGCTGTCCGCGTCCCGGCCCATCCGGTGGCGCTGGCCTTGCTGCAGGCGTTCGGCGGACCCGTGGCGGCGCCCTCAGCCAACCGTTCGGGACGACCCAGCCCCACCCGGCTGGTCGATGCGCTGGAGGAGACGGGGGCCTCCGCGGCGACCGCTCTGGACGGCGGCCCCTGCGCGGTCGGGGTGGAGTCGACCGTGGTCTCGCTGCTGGGGACGCAGCCCGCGATCCTGCGCCCCGGCGGTCTGTCGAGGACGGACATAGCTGCGGTCGCGGGGTCGCTGGCGGAGGCGGCGGACGAAGGCGCCCGCTCGCCGGGGCGTCTGACGCTGCATTACGCGCCCGACGCGCCCTTGCGCCTGGACGTCTCGACTCCCCGTGAAGGCGAGGCTTACCTCGCGTTCGGTCCCTTGCCGCAGCACAGGCCCCGCACCTGGACCCTGAGCGCCGGCGGCGACCTACGCGAGGCGGCGTCCAACCTCTTCACCCTGTTGCGCGCAGCGGATCGCACCGCGCCCACGGCGATCGCGGTGGGCGCGATCCCCATGCACGGCCTGGGCGAAGCCATCAACGACCGGCTGCGGCGCGCGGCGGGGTTCGTGGGATAGGGCTTAGCCGAACAGCCGCTCCCACAAGCCGCGCAGGATGCCAGCGGTGGCGCCCCAGATCAGCCGGTTCTCGTGGGGCATGGCGTAATAGCGGCGTGAGCCGGTGGGGCTCTCCCACATCCGCTCCTCGTGGTTGGCCGGGTCCATCAGGAAGGCGAAGGGCGTCTCGAACACCTCCGCCACCTCAGCCGCCGACGGCGTCAGGGAGAAGCCCGAAGTCACGAAGCCGACCACCGGAGTGATCTCGAACCCCGTCCCGGTGCGGTATAGATCGCCAAGCGCGACGAGGCGCACGTATCGGCGTTCCAGCCCGATCTCCTCCTCCGCCTCGCGCAGCGCCGCGGTCCAGGGCGTCTCGCCAGCCTCGGT
The DNA here is from genome assembly GCA_964243445.1 of uncultured Caulobacteraceae bacterium. Taxonomy (GTDB): domain Bacteria; phylum Pseudomonadota; class Alphaproteobacteria; order Caulobacterales; family Caulobacteraceae; genus CAHJWH01. The sequence goes on from CAXTEX010000013.1 coordinate 21,176, forward strand.
GCGGCCACCCGGCAGGGCGACTTGGCCGGAGTGGCGGCTGAGCGTGTCGGCCCGCCGGGTGAGGATCAAGTTCAGGCCGCCCTCGCGCTGCACCAGCGCGATCAGCACCGCCGCCGGGGCGAGCACGCCCGATGCGCCGGCGACCGCCTCGCCCGCCAGGTCGTAGTCGGCGTGGACGCGGCGATCCGGTCGCGCGTCCAGCGACAAGGGGTGCAGCCGCTCGGCGATCCAGGGTTCCAAAACCTCGATCGGCGAGGAGGCCGTGACCGGCGCGCCGCCTCCGGCAGCCTTGGTCAAGCCGCCTGCGCCGGTCCGAGCCGGAACCAGCCGCCGCAGCTCCAGACCCCCAGCTCCTCGCCGCCGTCAATGCGACGGGTCTCGGCCATGTCGACGAGCTCGTAGAAGACCGGCCGCGTCAGGCGCGCCATCAGGCCGCGGCGCACGTGCAGATAGGGCGCAGGCTCCCCGTCGTCATGACCGATGTCCAGGGCGTGCTCGGGGCCCGCGTCCACTGCATCGCCGACGTTGGTCTGGAAGCGGAGCGCGTCGCCCACGCGGTCCACACGCACAGCCGTGAAGGGTGCGTCGTCCACGCGGATGCGCAGCTTCTCTACAGGGGTGACCAAGTGGAAGCCGTCTGGGTCCTTGCGCAACACGGTGGAGAACAGCCGCACCAGCGGGGCGCGCCCGATCGGGGAGCCGTCGTGGAACCAGGTCCCGTCACGCCCGATACGGATGTCGATCTCGCCGCAATGGTCCGGGTTCCAAAGATGTACGGGAGGCAGGGGCCGCGCCTGTGGGTCCATGCCTCCGGCTGCGGCGAGCACGCCGGCGAGCCCGCTCGCCACGCTGTCAGTTGTCATGGGCGGGATATGCGGATGCGGCTAACCCAACTCAAGCGAGAAGCAGCCGCGGACGACGAACCCGCGGCGCCTCGACCGCCGCCCCGAAAGCCGCCTGCTGGCGCGCCAGCTCTTCGGCCAGGGGAGCAAAGACGGTGCGATCCCCGCCGCCGACCGCCGTTTCCAGCAGGCCGACCTCGCAGTGGCGGTCATTGTCCCAGCCCGGATAGGCCAGCACGGGATACAGGCAGACGCCGACGATGTCGGCGCCAGCGGCCATGGCCGCGCGCACCTCCTGGCCAACGTAGTTCAGCCAAGGGGCGCGGCCGTTCATCTCGGCCCCGGTCTCGGCGATCAGCATCGGTCGATCATATCGCCGCGCCATCACCACCAGCAGTTCGCGCATGTCGGTGTAGGCGTGGTGGCCCATGGGGATGGTCGGACCCGCATAGTACCACTGGTTGTGCGGATAGTAGTTCAGCCCCACGATGTCGAGGAGGGCGGGGCGTCCGCCGAGCTCCGGATCGCTGATGCCGGCGATCATGTCGAAGGCCTGGAACTGGCCGTCATGCTGCGCCTGGGCATCTTCCAGAGGCAGGTGGACGACGGGCTCGACCTTGATCAGCGGCTCGCACCAGACGAAACGCGCCCGCGGATCGACCCGCAGGCAGGCTTCGGCCCCCGCGATCGCGGCGCGAACCAGTTGCCGCTTCAGTTCCGGTCCACGATCCTGTTCGGCGGGGAAGAAGTAGCCGACCTCGCCCGCTGACCAAGTGAAGAAGCTGATCTCGTTCATCGGGCACCAGATGGGCGTTTCGCCGGTCTCCTCGCGGAACACCCTCGCCGCCGCCTCGGCGAAGCGGGCGAAGCTCTCCACCCATTGTGGCGACCACAGGTCCAGGAACTCGGGCCAGCCGTAATGGCAGATGTCCCAGACCACCTGCACGCCCGCCGCCCGGGCCGCCCGCAGCATGGGCCGCCAGCTCGACCAGTCGTAGACGCCGGGCGTCTGCTCGATGAGGTGCCAGCGCAGCCCGTCCCGGATGGTGCGCAAGCCCGCCTCGGCGCACGCCCGGTAGTCGGCTGCCACCCGCCGGTCATGCTCGGTCGCCGCGATCAGGTCGAGCCTGCGTCCATCCCGCCGCCTGAGGCTGGAGCATTCGAAGCCGGCCATGAAGAGGCTGGCGAAAGGCGAAGATGACATGGACAGCCCCCGGTCCACAGGGCTCGCACGCCCTTGATCTGTGTTAACGCATGAAGGCCGTGCACGTTTCAGATGTGTGGCGACCCTGAGTCGAGCCGCGACACGGGAGGAGCGGCGGGCGCTCCTGCAGCGCCATGAGATCGCTACGTCTCGCCCATGGCGGACCGGAGGCCCATGCGCATCCTCAACGTCGGCGACTTCAACTGGATGACGGGACGCGAGCGCGACACCGCCAACGTCGACCTGTTCGCCATCCGCCAGAAGCTTGGCCGCGCGGCCGTCCGGGCCGGCCACATGGTGGTCGAGTTCTCCGACCGGGCGGTCAGCCGCGCGCGGGCGCCGTTGCGCATCCGCGCCCTGGGCGTAGGCGCCTGCAACGCCCTGTTCCTCCGCATGGTGGACGAGGTGCGCCCGGACCTGATCCTGCTCCACTTCGCCGACGACGTCGCCAACGCCACGCTGGATCAGGCGCGCAAACTCTCGCAGGGCGTGACCATCGTCGACATCAACATCGACCCCCTGCCCTCGCCTCGTACCCGGGCCCGGCTCATGTCCCGGCGCGAGGCGGTGGATGGTGCGTTCGTGACCACCGCGGGCGGGGCCCTGTGCGCCGTTGCGCCGTCCCGTGGCTTTGCAGCCTTCATGCCCAATCCGGTGGACATCGCCGTGGAGACCGGCCGCGCCTTCGCCGAACCTGCCCCGACGAGCGACCTCGTTCTTCCTGTCGGCGACGACAGTCCGCGCCAGCTTGGCGGCGAGGCGTTTCGGCCCTCCGCCATCCTGGCGGCCCTTCGCGCCGATCTGCCCGACCTGCGCCTCTCCAGCCCAGGTCTCGGCGAGCCGCGGCTGCGGGGGCGGCGGTACTTCGAGGCGCTGGAACGATCACGCATGGGCTGGTCGCTGTCGCGCTGGAGCGACCAGCCGCTCTATGCCTCCGACCGCATGGTCCACATGCTGGGCAGCGGCCTGCTCACCTTTGTGGACGCCCGATCCGGCTTCCAGACGCTGTACGGCGAGGACGAACTGGCGACCTACGTCGACCTTGACGATCTCAAGCGTCAGGTGCGGCTTTACGCGGAAGACGATGGCCTGAGGCGCGCGATTGCGGAACGGGGCTGGCGGCGGACGTTCGAGCTGTTCGAGGCGCAGCGTGTCTTCGCCTATCTGCTAGGCCAGCTGTTCGACGATGGCGGCGCACGAGGCTATGAATGGCCGAGCCAGCGATGGCGGGGCTGATCAGCCGCATTTCCGTACCGAAATGCTTTGACAGCCTTGCGCCCGAAGGCGATGCGCCAGGGGTCTGCGGGCGATGACCGCGCCCTCTTGCTCCGCCTAAGGATCGACATGCGGCTGACCGCCCTGCTCCTCGCGACCACCCTCGCCTCTGCGCCCCTGGCCGTCCCGTCCACGGCCGACGCCCAGCCGGCCAGCGCCGGCAGCACCGCTCGATCCGGCGACGAGCCTGGCCGCGGCCGCGACCGGGTGGAGCGCCCGGACGCCGCCGCCAAACAGGCCGGCGAGGAGAAGATCAGTCCCGACGACATCGCCACAGCGCCCGTCCATGAGATCGCGCGCAGCACTCATCACGTCTGGGCCGCCGGCGGCCGCACCATCCCCTACACGGCCACCGCCGGCACGCTCACGATCCGCGACGACGAGGGCAAGCCGATCGCGTCCATGTTCTACGTCGCCTATGTCGCCGACCACGCCAAAGGCGACGCCCGGCGACCGGTGACCTTCCTCTACAACGGCGGCCCGGGCTCCTCGACGCTGTGGTTGCACATGGGCTCGCTAGGGCCGATGCGCATCCGCACTGACTCGCCCCAGGCGACCCGCAATGCGCCCTTCGACCTGGCCCCCAACGCGGACTCCCTGATCGACAAGAGCGACCTTGTCTTTCTGGACGCCATAGGCACGGGCTTCTCGCGCCCACTCGGCGAGACCAAGATCGAGGCCTTCTGGGGCGTGGACCCCGACCTGGACGCCTTCTCCCGCGGCATCGCCCGCTACATCACCATTAACGACCGCTGGAACTCCCCCAAGTTCCTGTTCGGCGAGAGCTACGGCACCACCCGTTCGGCGGGTCTGGCCTACATGCTGCAGGACCGCGGCATCCAGCTGAACGGAGTCAGCCTGCTGTCCTCAGTGCTGAACTACGGCCGCGGCCAGCCGGGCTACGACCACAGCTACATCACCTATCTGCCGAGCTATGCAGCCACGGCCTGGTATCATAATCGCCTGGTCAACCGCCCGGCCGACCTGCCGTCCTTCCTGGCGGAAGTGCGCAGCTATGCGCGAGGGCCCTATGCGGCGGCGCTGGCCAAGGGCGGCGACATCAGCCCTGAAGAGAAGGCGACCGTCGCTCGCCAGGTCTCCGCCTACATCGGGCTGTCGCCGCAGTTCCTGATGAACGCGAATCTGCGCGTGGACCTCGGCCGGTTTCGGGCCGAGCTGCTGCGCGACCAGGATCAGATCGTCGGCCGCTACGACAGCCGCTTCGCCGGCTCCAACGCCGACGCGGGCGCCGAGACGCCTGAGTACGATCCCTCCGATACCGGCATCACCGGCGCCTTCGTCGCCGCCTTCCAGAGCTATCTGGCCGACCAGCTGGATTACCGGACGGAGCTGACCTACCGTCCGACCAACTACAACCGCAGCCTGCACTGGGACTTCCAGCACAAGGCGCCCGGCTCCAACTATCCGCAGCAGGAGGTCGACGTCGCCGTCGACCTCGCGGCGGCCATGCGCCAGAACCCGCACCTGAAGCTCGAGAGCCTGAACGGCTGGTACGACCTGGCCACGCCCTTCTTCAACACCGAATACGACATCGCCCACATGGAGCTGCCGGCCGCGATCCGCGGCAATGTGCGATTCAGTTACTATCCATCGGGCCACATGGTCTATCTCAACCCCGAGGCGCTGCGGCAGCTGAAGGCCGACGTAGGCCGCTTCTACGACGACGCCACAGCCGGGTAAGTGACGCCCACACATAACGGGATCGGACGCGCCTTGGCCAAATACCAGATCGGGATCATCGGCTACGGCAAGATCGCCCAGGACCAGCATGCCCCCGCCATCGCCGGCTCCGAGCGGTTCGAGCTGGTGGGGGTCTCCAACGGGCCGGGCGCCTCGCCTGCGAGCGTCCCGGCGTTCCATGATTATCCGGAGATGTTGAAGCAGCTTCCCGGGCTGGATGCGGTCGCCATCTGCACCCCGCCCGAGCCACGCCGGGTGATCGCGGCCGAATGTCTGGCGGCGGGGAAGAACATCCTGCTGGAGAAGCCGCCCGCCGGGTCCGTCGCGGAGGTCTCCGACATCACCGAGCGGGCCCGCGCCGCCAAGAAAGTCGCCTACGCCACCTATCACGCCCAGCACAATGCGGCGGTGAAGACGACGCGCGACGCCCTGGCCGGCAAAACCGTCAAATCCTTGCAGATCACCTGGAAGGAGGACATCCGCCGCTGGCATCCCGGCCAGAACTGGATCCTCGATGCGGGCGGCTTCGGGGTCTTCGATCCGGGCATTAACGCCATGTCGATCCTGACCGAGATCACGCCGGAGCCGATCTTCATCCACTCCGCCGAGCTTTACGTGCCCGCGAACCGCCAGGCGCCCATCGCCGCCGATCTGACGTTCACGACCGGCATCCGCCCTGAGGAGGCGCTGACCGCCACCCTCGACTGGCGTCAGACCGGACCGCAGACCTGGGAGATCGACGTCCAGACCACCGACGGGCTGAACCTGAAGCTGAGCGAGGGCGGGGCTCGCCTGGAGATCGATGGTCGGCCGCCCTTCGTCGGACCGCCGGACGAGTACTCCGACATCTACCGCGAGTTCGCCGAACTTCTCGACGCCTCGCAGTCCAAGATGGAGGCCGGCCCTTACCAACTGATCGCCGACGCCTTCATGCTGGGCAAGCGTACGGCGGTCGAGGCGTTCAATTGGTGACGCCTCCGGCTGGGCGGACGCGATCCGCCCGCTCAGCCTAACGGCCTGTCTGGGCCGTCCAGGCGGCGCTCTCCGCCTCCAGCCGATCGACCATGTTGCCTTGGGTCAGGGCCACGTCGAGGGGGTGCAGACCCCAGCCGCCCCGATGGCGGGATCGTCCAAGCTCCGTCGCCAGCAAGGCTTGGTACCGGGTCGGCAGGATTGTCACCCGCGCGACTGTGTTGTGCGCATCGGCGACGCAGGCCACGCTCAGCTGGTCCACCACCTCGATCCAGGGCGGATCGCCCTCAGGCATGAAGGCCGGCTTGTGCAGATAGGCCTTCAGCGGCCCGGACCCGCCGCCGGGCGCCGCGGGATCGGCGCACCCGGCCGCCAAGCCGTCACCGGGGTTCACGCCGAACACGAGCGACGCATCGTCATCGTCGGCCAGATAGTCCGACCAGACGTAGGCGCATCCTGTCTGGGCTGCGGCGGCGCAGAGGGGCACGGACTTGAACACGCCGCCGACCCGCGCGCCTACCGGCACCGGCAGCCCCGGATCGCCCGCAAGGAAGGCGGCGACCAGGCGCTTCTGGACCGGCTTGCCGTCCACCTCCTCGGCGATCAGGCGCTGGAGCAGGATGGTCCCCTGACTGTGGCCGATGAGCACGACGCCGCGGCCGTGATTGGCGTTGGCCACGTACCAGCGCCAGGCCGCCAGCACGTCCTGGTAAGGTTCGTTGAAGTCGAGCTGACCGCCGTGGGCGGCCTCCAGTCCATGTTTCAATCCTGCGGAGGTGAGCTGGCGGTAGGTCGGCGCGAACAGGCGGCAGTGGGCGGTCAGCCGGCCGGCCTGGTCGTGCACCACGGCCTTGATCTCCGGGGTGGGCTGCAGGTCGCTGTAGTCGGTGGTCTCCCTGGAGGCGGTCGGATAAACGTAAAAGCAGTCGATCGGCGCGTCGACGGCGGGATGGAACGCCTGGAGCATGCTGCTCCCGTCTCCGCGCATGACCTTGGCGTCCAGCCCCTGGGTGCATGTGGCCTCCTCGCCCGGGCGGCAGATCCAGTTGGCGGCGTCGCCGTAGTCGACGGACGGAGCGGGAGCGGACAGAGCGGAAGCGGGCGGAGCGGCCCGGGCGGACGAGCCGGCGAGCGCCAGACAGGCGACGATCAGGATGCGATGGCGCATGGGCGAGGTCTCCGGCTACCTAAATTAACACAGCCGGCTGCGGCGCCATACGGGCTGAGGGTCATCAACCGGCTCAGGACACAGGGCTCAGGATCGTACAATCGTGGTCCAGCAGCTCCTCGCCTGCGGCCATCTCGGCGCCGAAGCGGTTCTTGCGGGCGCTGAGCAGCACGAAGCCCAGCTGGCCGTCCGGCTTGGACGCAGCCGCCATCACCAGGGTCTCGTCAGCCATGTCGGCGGCCGCCGCAGGATCCTCGGCGAGCAGCTTGAAAGGGTCGCGGTCGCCAAGATCGTCGCCCTCGACCCAGCGCGCCTTGTAGCGGCCATCCGCAAAGCCGCCGAACGGACCCCAGCGCGAGGACAGCCCGGCGACGCCGGTCTGCAGCGCAAGCTTCAACCCCGGCCGGATGCAGTCGATATGGATGTGCAGCTGATTCTGGGTGCGCCCGTTCAGCGAGTTCACCGCCATGGCGAGGTCCTCGCGCGGAACGGTTCGTCCGGCCCGCTTGTCGAACAAAGGCCGCACCTCCCAGGCCTGACGCCAGTAGTTCGGCGCTCCGGGCGCGAGCAGCAGCGGGCTCTCGATGCCGGTGACGCGGTCGGTGGGGATGAGCAGCAGCTGGGTGCGGCCGCGCAGGTCCTTCAGGACGGCGTAGCGGCGGGCGAGGTCCACCGCCACGCACGGCGCCGCATGGCCGCTGATCCGCATGTCGGTCACGCAGAGATCATGCACCACCCGCCACAAGGCTCCGGAGTCCGCCGCCCGCGTCGTCGAGGCGAAGAAGCCTGACGAGATGGTCAGGATGACGATCGTCGCGAGGAGCCGTCGGGGGCTGGACGGAAGGATGCGGGCCATGCCGAGGTCCTGCGGCGACGGCGGAGTTCCTGCAAGCCCGCGCGCCGCCGCAGCCTCATGCGCGAAGTCGCCCTCAGCAACGGGGCTAGGCGACCCGGCTTCGTCTCTCAATCGCCCACGTCGTGGCCGGAATGCGACCAAACTGGGTCAAGGGAGGAACGCCCTGGATCGCAGTCCATTGAAGCGCTGGACATTTTCGTCCGTTCGGGAGGCGAGACGATGAGCGAAACCGGGCCTTACGAGAGGCACTACGCCTATCCCCTGGTCACATGGGGCTCCACGATCCTCGGCGCGGTCGTCGCGCTGATCACCGCCTTTATGCTCAACATCTTGGGCGCCGCGCTCGGGATCGCATACGCAACCTTTGGCCAGACCACCGGCGCGGCGGCGACGGCGGGCGTTATCGGCGTAGTGTGGATCGCGGTGGCCAACCTCGTGGCGCTCGGCTTCGGCGCCTGGGTCGCCGGCCGCTCGACGTCGAACCCGGACCATCATGGCGGCACGCTGCAGGGGATCGCAGTGTGGGCGGCGACGTCTTTCGTCATCCTGTTCCTGGCGGGCTCGGCCCTGTCCGGCGCAGGCGGAATGGCGCTCCGGGGCGAAGCGGCGACCAGCGAGGCGCCCGCCAGCGCGACGAGCGAGTTGCCGGCGGCTCAGAACCAGACCCTCACCCCCGCTGACGCCGCCGCCGTGCAGAACGCCGAGGTGAAGACGGCGGGCGCGACCGCTTCGGCCGCCTTCGGCACCTTCCTGGCCATGGTCCTGGGTCTGGTCGCGGCGATCTTCGGGGCTCGTGCGGGAGCGCACCACCCCAACTGGGCCGATCGTCCGCGCTTCACCTATGTGGAGCGGCGCCACTAGGCGGCCACAACGGGGCAGCGGGAGGTCTTGCGGCCTCCCGCTGCCTGCTTGATGGCTCCTTGGCGCGATGGAGCAGGACTCAAAAGTCGTCTTTGTCGCGCCGAGGACGCCTGATCGGCGATTACGAGCTTCTTCAGCGCACCTACTTTGCGCCCGCAAAGGCGTCCTCGCGGGTCCCGATCTTTACGCTGGCTTTACGTCGACGCTCCGGAAGCTCGCGGGATTTTTTACGCGCCTCCACGCTACCGTTCGATCCATTCGGAGGGTCGACGTGAACGATTTGATCTATCTCGCGCTCGCTGCAGCCATCTTCGGCCTGCTCGGCGCCTACGCCCACCTTCTACGACGGCTTTGAGATGATCGTCGGCCTGATCTACGGGGCGGCGGCGCTCGGCGTCGCCGTCTACATGGTGGTCGCATTGCTGCGCCCCGAGTCCTTCTGACGGGGCGATCCACATGACATGGCAGGGTTGGGCGGAGATCGCCCTCACCATAGCGCTGTCGGTCGCGCTCGCGTGGCCGTTCGGCATCTATGTGGCCAAGGTGTTCCAGGGCGAGCGCACCTGGCTCGATCCGGTGCTGAAGCCGGTCGAGACGCTGTTCTACCGCGCGGCAGGCGTCGACGAGCAGAAGAGCCAGGGCTGGCTGAGCTACACGGGCGCTTTGCTGGCTTTCAACGCGGCCGGCTTCTTCCTGCTCTATCTGATCCTGCGCGCTCAGGGCCTGCTGCCGCTGAACCCTTTGAAGTTCGCCGGCATTAGCCCGCACCTGGCCTTCAACACCGCAATCAGCTTTGTCACCAACACCAACTGGCAGTCCTATGCGGGCGAAAGCACGCTTTCCAACTTCAGCCAGATGGTCGGCTTGGTGGTGCAGAACTTCGCCTCCGCCGCCACCGGCATGGTCATCGTGGCCGCCATCGCCCGGGCCTTCGCCGCTCATCGCGGAGAGGGGCTGGGCAATTTCTGGCGCGACCTGACTCGGGTGACGCTCTACGTCCTGCTGCCGTTCTCGATCCTCATGGCGATCGCGCTGGTGATCCAGGGCGTGCCCCAGACGCTGGCCCAGCATGTGGACGCCACGACGCTGGAGGGCGCGCACCAGACCCTGGCCGTGGGTCCCATCGCCAGCCAGGAAGCCATCAAGCAGATCGGCACCAACGGCGGCGGCTTCTTCAACGCCAATTCGGCGCATCCGTATGAGAACCCCACGCCGCTGACCAATCTGGTCGCCATGGTGGCGATGAACTGCCTGGGCTTCGCCTGCGTGATCGCCTTTGGCCGCATCGCCGGCGCCCGCAGGGAGGCCGTAGCCCTGGTCGCCGCCATGGTGCTGCTGCTGAGCGGCGCCGCGGCGATCATCTACATGGCCGAGACCGGCGCGGTGCCCGCCCTGCAGCACGCCTTCAACGTGGCGCCCGCGCCCAACCTTGAAGGCAAGGAGGTCCGCTTCGGGGCCGCTGCGACCTCGGTGTTCGCCGCCATGACCACCGGCGCCTCCTGTGGCGCGGTCAACGGGATGCACGAGAGCTTCACCCCGCTCGGCGGCGGCATCGCCCTCTTCATGATCCAGCTGGGCGAAGTCTTGCCGGGCGGGGTGGGATCGGGCCTCTACGGCATCGTGGTCATGGCGTTGTTCTCGGTCTTCATCGCCGGCCTGATGGTGGGGCGCACCCCCGAATACCTCGGCAAGAAGGTCGAAGCGCGGGAGGTCAAGTTCGCCATGCTGGCGGTGCTGATCCTGCCCCTGTTCATCAAGGGCTTCTCGGCGGTTGCGGCGGTGCTGCCGCTGGCGCTCAAGGGCGTCTCAGCGAGCGGACCGCACGGACTGACGGAGATCCTCTACGCCTACACCTCGGCGGCGGGGAACAATGGCTCGGCCTTCGCAGGCATCACCGCCAACGCGCCCTGGTGGGACACGACGCTCGGGATCACCATGGCGATGGGCCGCTTCGCCTACCTGATCCCGGTGATGGCCATAGCCGGCGCGCTGGCCGTCAAGCCCAAGCTGGCCCCGACCGCAGGCACCCTGCCCACCGACAACGGCCTGTTCATCGGCCTGCTGATCGGGGTGATCCTGATCCTGGGCGGACTGCAGTTCTTCCCCGCCATGGCGCT
>CAXTEX010000014.1:0-30631 GCA_964243445.1 uncultured Caulobacteraceae bacterium
CGGGTGCGCGCGGCGTAGATGCCGAAGGCCGGGCGGACATAGTCCTCCAGCGAGATGTTGGCGGTGGGAAAGCCTATGGTGCGTCCGAGCTGGTCGCCGTGCACCACCACGCCCTCGATGGTGAACGGGCGGCCGAGCAGACGCGCCGCGCCGCGGGGGTCGCCGTCGCGCAGCGCTTGGCGCACGGCGCTGGAAGAGCATTTCATGCCGCTGGGCATGGCCACGGGCTCTGCAATGGAGACGCCGAAGCCGAACCGCTCACCATAGCGGCGCAGGCTCTCCGGATCGCCGGTCTTGGCCCGGCCGAAGCTGATGTCGAAGCCGGCCGCCACATGGCGCGCGCCCAATCCCTCGGCCAGCACTTCGCGGGCGAAGGCTTCGTCGCTGAGGCCGGCCAGCTCGGCCTCGAAGGGCAGCACGTACAGCCGGTCGACGCCGAGCCCCGCCAGCACCCGCTCGAGCTGGCCAAGCGTCATCAGGCGGAAGGGCTGGGCGGCCGGGTTGAACCAGCGGCGGGGATGGGGCTCGAAACTCACCACGCCCAAGGGCGCGCCAAGGGCGGCTGCGGCGCGGGCGGCGTCGGCGATCACCCGGCGGTGGCCGCGATGCACGCCGTCGAAATTGCCGAGCGCCAGCGCCGCGCCCTTCTGTTCGGGCGCCAAGGCGCGCCAGTCCGCAATCAGGTGGAGGGGCACCTTGACCTCAGCGTCGTCGCGGTTCGCCGCGGGGCGCGCGCAGGATCGCCTCGCCCTCCAGCACCGTCTTACCGTCCACGGAACAGCGGGTGGTGAGACGGACGTGGCCGGCCTTGAGATCGACTTCGGCGACTTCCGCGCGGGTCAGCACCTGGTCGCCGATGCGGACGGGACGGCGGAAGCTCAGGCTCTGCGAGACGTAGATGGCGCCAGGTCCCGGCAGCCTCTCCCCGAGCAGGGCTGATATCCAGGCGCCGAGCAGCATCCCATGCGCCACACGGCCCTTGAACGGAGTGGTCTCTGCGTAAGCGGCGTCCATGTGCAGCGGATTGCGGTCGCCCGACACCTCGGCGAAGCCGGCGAGGTCTTCAACGGTGACGGTGCGCACCTGCTCCTCGGCCTGACCCACCGTCATCGCCTCCAGCAACAGGCCCGAAGGGGGCGTTTGCGCCATGCCGTCCTCACGCTGTTCAGCCCCTCATAGCGTGCGGGCGAAGACGGGGCGAGACCTGGCGCACGCTCGACGATGAGAGGGCGCAACCTGCCGGGAGCCGAAATCCGACCTGGGCGTTAGGCATGGCAAGGAGGACTTTTCAGTCCGGAGGATATGATGCGTAAGGAACTGACAGCAGGAGTAGCGGCGCTCGCCTTGGCCGCATCGCTTGGTGCAACCGGCGCGGCTTCGGCCGCAGGCTTCGGTGGCGGTTTCCACGGCGGCGGCGGCGGCGGGTATCGTGGCGGCGGTGGGTACCGTGGCGGCGGTGGATATGGCGGCGGCTATCGCGGGGGTGGCTATGGCGGCTACCGTGGCGGCGGTTACGGTGGGTATAGAGGCGGTTACGGCTACGGTCGCGGGTATGGCTACGGCTATGGCAGGGGTTATGGCTATGGCGGATATGGCTTCTACGGCGCGCTGGCGGGCGTCGCCGTCGGCTCGGCAATCGTCGGCGGCTATGGCTATCCCTACTATGGTTATGGGTACGGCTACCCCTATTACGGCTATGGTTACGGCTACTGATCTACGACTTACGGGCGGTTTGTTCGCCCTCTCTGTTAAAGACCACCCCTCGCGGCCATGCCGCGAGGGGTTTTCTTCGGTCGGTCAGCAGCCGCAAGCGGCCGGCGGAGCCCAGCGGTACGCGGGAGGTGCGCTGACGTCGCCCTGTCGCTGCGGCGCGTAACCACCGTACGAATCGTCCGCCGGATAGCTGGCCGACCCAGGCTCGCCGTCGTTGATCGCCGGGCCATACGGCAGGGCGGGTGTTTGGGCGTAGCCGTTGTAGCCATAGGCGTAGGTCCCTTCTCCGGACAGGCGATAGACGCCGCCCTGAGAGGGTGAGGGCGCATAGCCATCCCCGTCGGCGTAACTGTAGACGACGCCGCCGAAATCACGCAGCCCGGCCCCGCTCTCATCATAGCCGTACGCCTGGCTGGAGCCGTAGCCGTAGCCGCCGTAGTCTCCCAGACCATAGCCGCCATAGAGGTTTGCCCCGCCGTAACCGACGGCGTGTCCGTAACCGCCGCGGTTCAAGCCGCTGAAACGTCGCCCGGGGTAGCCGCCTCCCGCCACGAAGCCGTTGTAGGCGCCGCCGCGGCCAGCCAAGGCCGTTACGCCCACGCCACTGTGGCCGCTGACGCCTGCCCGACCGTGCGCCGACGCAGAAAGGCTGGCCCGACCGCCGACACCGCCCGCATCGGCGATGCCGGCCGACATCAACACGGCGGCTCCGATCAAGACTAAAGCGCGCATGGCGGTTCTCCCTGTGCGCACCCGAGCCGTGATCGCCGGCGACGGATCAACGCTTCAGACGCCTGGGTGCACCGTTCGACGGCTGCAGACCCGAGCTTTCAACCCCGAGGAGAAAGGGCCGATTGTAAAGCTGGCGGATCGGAACCATCTCATCGCCGTGGAGGTCCGCCGCATGCCGCTTGGGTGCGTCGCCTCAGCAGAGTCGCTTGTACGAGGACTTTGACCATGACGACCCGGACGCTCGTGTTCGACAGCCCCTTCCTGCTCGGTTTCGAACCGACCCGCGCCTTGATTGAGCGGGCCGCCAAGGCGGCGAGCGAAGGCTACCCTCCTTACAATGTCGAGCAGATCTCGGCGGATCGGGTGCGCATCACCATGGCGGTGGCGGGCTTTTCGCCCGACCAGCTCCAAGTCGTGGTCGAGGACAACCAGCTGCTGGTGGTTGGACGTCGGGACGGCGAAAGCCGGGACGGCTCGGCCTATCTGCATCGCGGGATCGCGGCGCGCAGCTTTCAGCGCAACTTCGTCCTGGCCGACGGCATGGAGGTCGAAGGCGCGCTGCTGGAACATGGCCTGCTGCATCTGGACGTCTCCCGTCCGGAGCCGGAGCGTTTGGTCAAGCATATCCCCATCCGCACGGCCGGCTGAACCGGCGGTCCCTGCGGGCGTTCACAATCCAAGGAGGCGGTCAATGATGACGCACTCGCTAACCAACGAAGCCTTCGCCGCCCTCGGCGCGCCTGACCTGGTTTACGTCAAGCCGGTCAAGGCCCAGGACGTCCTGGCCAATGCGACCGTCGAGACGCGCTACGGCGCAAACCTCTCGCCTGACCAGATCCTCTATGCGGTGCATGGCGCGGACGGAGTCCGGCTTGCGGTTCTGACGGATCGCGAGTCCGCTTATGCGGCGGCGCTAGCCAACGAACTGGCGCCCGTTTCGGTCCACTGACCCTCGGCTCAGGCCGCGAAGGTGGACGTCTCCTGGGACAGCAGGGCGTAGATCGCGTCTGTCGTGCGGGCTTGGCGGAGGTGTTCGCGCAGCCCGGCGCGTCGAAGCGCCCGCGACGCCCGAGCCAGGGCGCGCAGGTGCGCCACCCCGTCGCCCTCCGGCGCGAACAGGGCCAGCATCAGATCCACCGGCTGGTCGTCGACGGCGTCGAAGTCCACCGGCGTGTCCAGGCGCACGAAGACGGCCCTGAGCTCCGTCAGACCGGGCACGCGGGCGTGGGGAAGGGCCACGCCGTGGCCGACGCCGGTGGATCCCTCCGCCTCCCGGGCAAGCAGAAGCTCCAGGATGTCGGCGGCGGGTCTGCGGAGCACGCGCCCCGACGTTTCAGCCAAGCCTGCGAGCGCCTGACGCTTGCTGTCGGCGCCGAGCCGGAGCGCGATCGCGCCCGACCCGAGCCATTGGCCGATATCCATCACCGATGTCTTCCCGCTCGCTGGCCACCGAGACCATAGGCGCGCCAGCGGCGAGGCGCATATCACATCCCCGCGCGCCCGGGCGAGCCTGCGGCGGCGATCGGCGTGCGCTCCGGGTCGATCCAGCCGATGTTGCCGTCGCCCCGTCGGTAGACGACCGACAGTCCGCCGTGGGCGGCGTTGCGGAACAGCACCACGGGCGCGCCGGACAGGTCGAGCTCCATCACCGCCATGGAGACGGTCTGGGTCTTCAGCGCGGCCTGCGCCTCCGCGATGATCATGGCCGCGGGCGCGCCCGTCTCGGCCGAGCCGCCCCATTCCTCGTCAAAGTCGCTCTCGTCCTCAGGCGCGCGCAACACCACCAGGGCGGCCATCTCCGGGTCGCCCTTCGCGCTTCCGCTGGCGTGATGGTTCACGAGCCGTCGCTTGTAGCGGCGGATGCGGGTCTCCAGCTTGGTCAGGCTGGCGTCGAAGGCTGCATGGGCGTCGCCGCCCAGGCCGCGCACCACCAGCTGCTGGCCGGTAGCCAACGACACCATGACGTCGACGCAGAAGCTGTGCCCGTCGCGGCTGACCGTCACCTCCGCATT
The DNA here is from genome assembly GCA_964243445.1 of uncultured Caulobacteraceae bacterium. Classification (GTDB taxonomy): domain Bacteria; phylum Pseudomonadota; class Alphaproteobacteria; order Caulobacterales; family Caulobacteraceae; genus CAHJWH01. The sequence continues at coordinate 4,458 of CAXTEX010000014.1, forward strand.
GCCGCCCCGCTCGAAATACTTGCCGACGCCTGCGACCAGCTCGTCGGAGATGCGCGTTCGCAGCGCATCCCCCACCGCCACATGGCGGCCGGACACCGTCACGATCATGGCGGGAGAGATCGAGGGAGCGTTGTTCGAGGCCATTCGCGTCCGTCCGTAGCTGAGGTTTCCGGCGGGACTGCGGTCCCGTCGCCCCGCACTGGAAGTCAAACGTCTCGCAGCCGCGACGGTTCTCGAAAGCTTAGCCGTTCATGGCGTGACGACGGCGCTCGACGGAGGAGGGGATGCGCATGGCTTCGCGATATTTGGCCACCGTGCGGCGCGCGATCTCCACGCCGGTCTCCTTGAGGATCTCCACGATCCGGTCGTCTGACAGCACACCGTCGCGCTCGAGCTCGTTATCGATCAGACCGCGTATCCGATGGCGCACCGCCTCGGCCGAGTGCGCTTCCCCGCCGTCGGAGGCGGCGAGGGACGAGGTGAAGAAGAACTTCATCTCGAACACGCCCCGTGGCGTGGCCAGATACTTGTTGGAGGTCACGCGGCTGACGGTGGACTCGTGCATGCCGATGGCGTCGGCCACGGTCTTGAGGTTCAGCGGACGCAGGTGCTCCACGCCCAGCGCCAGGAAGGCGTCCTGCTGGCGCACGATCTCGCTGGAGACCTTCAAGATGGTGCGGACCCGCTGGTCCAGGCTCTTGACCAGCCAGTTGGCCTGGGCGTGGCAGTCGGCGACGAAGGTCTTTTCCGCATCGCTGCGCGCCCCGGCCGAGACGCGGGCGTGGTAGCGCCGATCGACGAGCACCCGGGGCAGGGTGTCGGCGTTCAGCTCCACCCGCCACAGGCCCAGTCCGTCGGCCCGCACGAAGACGTCGGGGGTGACCGCCTGCACCGGCTCGCAGCCGAAGGCCGAGCCGGGGCGGGGCGTCAGCGCGCGCACTTCGGCCATCATCTCGCGCAGGTCGTCTTCGTCCACGCCGCAGAGCCTGCGCAGGGCGCTCCCGTCGCGGCGCGCCAGCAGCGGCAGATTGTCCATCAGCGTCTGCATGGCGGGGTCGAGGCGGTCGCGCTCACGCAGCTGCAGACAGAGGCATTCGCGCACGTCGCGGGCGAAGACGCCGCAGGGATCGAGCCCCTGCAGCCGGTTCAGCACCGCCTCGACAACGGCGACGTCGCAGCCCAGCCGCTCGGCCACCTCCGCCGGGTCGGCGCGCAGATAGCCGCCCTCGTCCACCGCATCGGTCAGCAGAGCGGCGATGGCGGCGTCCGCCGGGCGCAGGGCCAGCAGGGCGATCTGCTCGCGCAGGTGATCGTGCAGGCTGATCTCGCGGCTGAGCGAGGCGGCGAAATCGTCCCCGCCGCCTTCCAGTCCGCCGCCCTTCGTAGCCCTGGAGCCCTCGCCGAAGGCGCCCGCCTCCGCCCCGTCCGCCGGGGCGGCGTCGCCGCAGGCCCGGTCGCCCGGCGAGGCGTCGGCGTGGATGTCGTCGGGGCGGGCGTCGAGGTCGCCTTCCAACGCCCCGCCCGGAGCGCTGTCGGCGAGCAGTTCAGACGCTTCGGACGCGGGAGAGGCGTCCGGCTCCGGCGGCGTGTCGGCGTCGCCGTCCGGCTCCTCGCGGGCGAGCAGGGGGTTGCGCTCCAGCTCCGCCTCGACGAACGCGTCCAGCTCCAGGTTGGAGAGCTGCAGCAGCTTGATCGCCTGCTGCAGCTGGGGCGTGATGACGAGGCTCTGGCCTTGTCGGAACTCTAGACGGGGGCTGAGCGCCACTGCGGCCCTCCCGGCCTTGATCGCGCTCCATCTAGCGGGTCGACTCCCACCGTTTGGTTAACTGCCGCCGGTCACTCGGCCGCCAGGACGACGCGCGCCGCTCAACGCAGGCTCAGCCCCCCTGGTCGCCCGATCCCTGGTCGGAGCGGCCGTAGCCGCCGGAGCCGCCATAGGACCGCCGGCGATAGCCGCCGCCGCCGCCCGCGGCGCTGGCCTGCTCGCGCGTCTTCTGCTCGGTCCAATACTCCATGCCGGAGTTGGGCTTGAACACGGTGCGCGGCGCCCCCTCGCGGGTGAACACGCCGAACAGGTTGGCCTTGGGATCGTAGAGCAGCTTGTCGCCGTTGGCGCGGACCAGCTTCAGCGTGCCCGTGGGCGGATGATCGCCGAAGCGGTGCACCTTGGTCAGGAAGTCGTCGAGCGTCTTGGCCCCCAGATCGGCGCCGTCGCGCTTGAAGTGGTAGGTCGCGCTTTCCTGGGCGGAGTGGGCCCGGCTCTCGCTCCATACCGGCTCGCCATGGAACAGGGGGACGGGGCCGCGGTCCTCGCCGCCGCCGGCGTAGCCGCCGCGATCATTGGCGTAGCCGCCGCGATCACTGGCGTAGGCGCGATCCCCGCCGGCCAGGCCGACCCCGCCGCGGCCTTCCGCCCCCGCCGCGCCTGCGCCGTTGCCGCGGCTGCAGCCGGCCACAGCCAGGCAGGCCGCCAGCACGGCCAGGCCGGCGCGCCGGCCGATCTTCACATCATCCATCCCACACCCCCCGATGCACCTCAAGGTCGGGTCCGCCCGACGCCAAACCCTAGCGTGAAATCCTCCGGGCTGTCTTGTGCTTTTCGCAAGGCTGTGGGAGGCGGCTTGCGGGCGCTTGCGGCGCCGGAGGGAGCCGGCTTGGACGCCAAGCGCATCCTGCTGATCGTGGGCGGCGGCGTGGCGGCGTTCAAGGCGCTCGAGGTCGCCCGCCTGTTGCGCCGGCGGGGCGTGGCCGTGCGCCCGCTGCTGACCCGCGGCGGCTCCGAGTTCGTCACCCCCCTGTCCCTGTCGGCGCTCTGCGAGGACAAGGTCTACCAGGACCTGTGGTCGCTGACCGACGAGGCGGAGATGGGCCACATCGAGCTGTCCCGCTCCGCCGACCTGATCGTGGTGGTCCCGGCCACCGCCCATCTGATGGCGCGCGCGGCGAACGGGCTGGCCGACGACCTGGCCACCACCACCCTGCTGGCCACCGACAAGCGGGTGCTGATGGCGCCGGCCATGAACGTGCGCATGTGGACCCATCCGGCCACGGCGCGGAACCTCAGGCGGCTGGAGGCGGACGGCGTCCGCTTCGTCGGCCCGGCGGAGGGCGCCATGGCCTGCGGCGAGTTCGGCGAAGGCAGGCTGGCCGAGCCCCCCGCCATCGTGGAGGCGGTCATGGCGCTGCTGGCCGAGGCGGCGCCCGAGCCCGGGCCCGAAGCCCAGCCGGGACCGCTGGCGGGGCGGCGCGTACTGGTCACCGCTGGCCCGACGCGGGAGGCCATCGACCCGGTGCGCTATCTGTCCAACCACTCCAGCGGGCGGCAGGGCTATGCGGTGGCCGAGGCGCTGGCCCGGCTGGGCGCGCAGGTGACCCTGGTGTCCGGCCCGACCGCCCTGGCCGCGCCGCCCGGCGTCGCCCGCGTGGACGTGCAGAGCGCCCTGCAGATGCAGGCCGCCTGCCAGGCCGCCCTTCCGGTCGACGCCGCCGTGCTGGTCGCCGCGGTGGCCGACTGGCGGCCGGATGGCGTCTCCGATCGCAAGCTGAAGAAGGGCGACGCCGGACCCGAGCCGATCCGGCTGGTGGAGACCCCCGACATCCTGGCCGGCATCTCCGCCCCGGGGCCGCGACGCCCCAGGCTGGTGGTCGGCTTCGCCGCGGAGACCCACGACATGGAGGCCCACGCGCGGGCCAAGCTGGCGCGCAAGGGCTGCAACTGGCTGGTGGCCAACGACGTCTCCCGCCCGGGCGTCTTCGGCGGCGCGGACAACACGGTGACGCTGGTCACCCGCGAGGGGCTGGAGCCCTGGCCGCCGGCCCCCAAGACCGAGATCGCCCGGCGGTTGGCCGGGCGTATAGCGGAGGCCCTGGCGTGACGCTGCGGGTCCAGATCGCGACCCTGCCCCACCACGAGGGGCTGGAGCTGCCGGCCTACGCCAGCGCGGGCGCCGCGGGCATGGACCTGCGCGCCGCGGTGCCGCAGGACACGCCCCTGACCCTGCCGCCCGGCGGCCGGGCGCTGGTGCCCACCGGGCTCAGCCTCGCCCTGCCTCCGGGCCATGAGGCCCAGGTCCGCCCCCGATCCGGCCTGGCGCTGAAGCACGGCGTCACCTGCCTCAATTCGCCCGGCACGGTGGACAGCGACTACCGCGGCGAGGTGGGCGTCATCCTGGCCAACCTGGGCGCGGAGCCCTTCGTGGTGCGGCGCGGCGACCGCATCGCCCAGCTCGTGGTCGCCGCCCACGCCGTCGTGGCCTGGGAGCGCGTGGACGCCCACGCCACGACGGCGCGGGGCGAGGGCGGCTTCGGCTCGACCGGGCGCTGATCCCCGGCTGCTGACCACCGGCCGCCGAGAAGAGCTTCGACCGCCCCAAGCCGTGCGCTCCAAACGCATCCGGCCGCGCTCGTCTTGAGCGCGGCTTTGGCGGTGTGGAGCCGTCCCTGCGTGGGGCGGACGCATGTCAAAGACCGTGTACGCTTTACGCGCCCCCGCCGGGGCGGGACCTGCACGGGGGTTGATCCGCCGCTTGCAGAGGTCCTGGCGAACTCTGGGGCTAGGTCCCCGTGAGACGATCGATCCGGTGTCGGGCCCTCATGCTGAGCCTTTTCGGGGCACTATTTGGGCGCCTCCGAGCCCCCGAGTTTGCCAGTCGTGTCGTCCCGCTCCCCGTCGTATCGGAGCCGCCTTGCCCACACACCTAACCGAACAGCGCCGCGGCGGGCAGATGACGGGACGTCACTCTGTTCGGCGGTTTGCTTTTGGCTAAAGCTTCAGAGTGAGAGCGCCCGAAAAGCGGCGCTCGTCTGCCGGACGCACCATGCCCGCAGAAGTGGTGTTGCGCCTTTGACAAACGCAAGTGGCCGACGTCTATGTCCGGTAACCGATGGAGGCTGATATGGCCATTGAACATGAAGCCGATATCGCGACTTATCTCACGATCGACGGAAAGGTGTTTTTGGCTCCGCAATACACCATTGCCTTTGAGCCAGAAAAAAGACTCGGGGGAACGTGTCCCGACTTTGTCGCCCTCGACTTTAGGTGCAAAGAAGTGGTTGTCGTTGAAGTCAGCTCAGCAGCAGACTTCAACTCATTGAAAAGAAGAGTCTTAGACCGAAGACATCGCTGGTACGAACCACTTAGGGCGAACTTGGTTACGTTTGGATTGGCGGCCCAGAACTGGACTGAGATACGGACGCTGTGCTTTATCCGAGACCAGAATCTCCCACTTGCTAAAAGAAGCTTCTCGGCAGATAGAGACGTCCACTTCCACGCGATTGAGCGAGCGACCTTCCTGTGGAGCTATTGGCAAGACAGAATTGATAACGGGCTTCCCGGCGCTATTAATCCTTCGCCTCTCTAATCGTCGTTCTCATCCCACTTCGCTCACAAGCTAGCTCCGCTAACTTCTCGGCTTGAGGGGCGGCAGCTTGCCTTCAAAAACTCACGCACAACCTCAGCTCCCCGCCGATGGCGCCCCGTGAACGAAGGGGGTAGAGGGGCGGCATGGCTTTCGACTCCTCCCTGGACGCGGCGCGCGAGGTGTTGCGGCGGACCTTCGGGCACCAGGAGTTCCGGGGGCTGCAGGCCGGCGTCATCGCCGAGGCGATGGCGGGGCGCAGCGCCCTGGCCGTGCTGCCGACCGGGGGCGGCAAGAGCCTGTGCTACCAGATACCGGCGCTGTTGCGCCCCGGCCTGGCCCTGGTGGTCTCGCCGCTGATCGCCCTGATGGCCGACCAGGTGGCGGCGCTGCAGCAGCTGGGGGTTGCGGCGGCCAGGCTGGACTCCAACACCGCGCCCGAGGAGCGGGCGGCGACCTGGCGGCGGATCGGGGAGGGGACGCTCGATCTGCTCTACGTCTCGCCCGAGGGCCTGATGGCCGGCGCCATGCTGGAGCGGCTGTCCAGCCGCCCCCTGGCGCTGGTGGCCGTCGACGAAGCGCACTGCGTCAGCCAGTGGGGCCACGACTTCCGCCCCGAGTACCGCAGCCTCGGACGGCTCAGCGAGGTCTTCCCCCAAGTCCCGCGCTTGGCGGTGACCGCGACCGCGGACGCGCGCACCCGCGCCGACATTCGCGCCGAGCTGCGGCTGGAGGGATGCGCGGAGTTCGTCGACAGCTTCGCGCGGCCGGAGCTGCAGCTGCAGGCCGAGCGCAAGGCCGGCGGGGCGCAGGCGCGCGTGGTGGAGCTGGTGCAGGCGCGCGCCGACCGCGCCGGGGTGATCTACGCCGGCTCGCGGAAGGGGGTGGACGAGCTGGCCGAGCGGCTGGCGGCGCTCGGCGCGCCGGCGCTGGCCTATCACGCAGGCCTGGATAAGCGGGTGCGCGAAGACCGGCTGAAACGCTTTCTGGACGAGGACGGGGCGGTGATGGTGGCGACCATCGCCTTCGGCATGGGCATCGACAAGCCCGACGTCCGCTACGTCATCCACGCCGACCCGCCCGCTTCCATCGAGGCCTATTGGCAGGAGGTCGGCCGGGCGGGCCGCGACGGCCAGCCGGCGGAGGGCATCACCCTCTACGGTCCCTCCGACCTCGCCTGGGCGCTGCGCCGGATCGAGGAGCGGGAGGTCGGGCCTGAGGTCAAACAGGTGCAGGTGCGCAAGGCGCGCCAGCTCTACGCCATGCTGGACGGGCTCGCCTGCCGCGCGGTCGCGGTGCGCCGCTACTTCGGCGAGGACGCGGCCGAACCCTGCGGCCAGTGCGACGTCTGCGTGGCGCCGCCGCAAGCGCACGACGCCACCAAGCCGGCCCAGATGGCGCTGTCGGCGGTGCACCGGCTCGGCGGCCGGTTCGGGCGCGGCCGGGTGGTGGACCACCTGCTCGGGCGCACCAAGGACGTCCAGCCTTCGGAGGCGCAGCTGTCGACCTTCGGGGTCGGGGGCGACCTGTCGGCGGTGGAGTGGCGCTCGCTTCTCGACCAGCTGCTGTTCGACGGCCTGCTGCGCGAGGACCCCAACGACGGCCGCCCGCTCGTCATGCTGGGCGACGCCGCAGGCGTGCGCGAGGTCTATCGCAGCGAGCGCCGCGTGGAGGTGCGCGCCCCCTCGCCCCGGCGCGAACGCGTGCGGCGCGACCGGCCCTCGCCCCTGGCCGACGTCTCGCCCCGGACCGGCGGCCTGTTCGAGGCGCTGCGCGCCTGGCGCAAGGGCCAGGCCCAGGTCCAGTCGGTGCCGCCCTATGTGATCTTCCACGACAAGACGCTGCTGGAGATCGCCCAGAGCCGGCCGGCCGATCTTGCGCACCTGGGCGAGGTGAGCGGCGTGGGCCAGGGCAAGCTGGAGCGCTACGGGCCGGCCGTGCTCGAGGTGGTGCGGAGCGCGCCGTGAGCGCCGACGGCCTGCATCCGCTCTTCGTCACCCAGGTGTACGAGGCGGCCCTGTCCGCCCGGCCCGGCTTCGAGCCGTTCAACGCCGAGCTGGAACAGGCGTGTCTCGGCCTGGCGGCGGAGGATCGGGCGGGGCGCGCCTGGTGCAAGGCCAACGGCTATGGCGGCTACACCTCCTACGCCTCGCTGGACGACCTGCCGCGCCGCGCCACGGTGTTCGGCGAGCTGAAGCGCAAGCTCGACCGCGAGGCGGGGCTGTTCGCCGACCAGCTCGCTTTCGACCTCGGGGGCAGGCGGCTGAAGCTCGACAGCCTCTGGGTGAACGTGCTCAAGCCCGGCGCCGCGCACAGCGGCCACATCCATCCGCACAGCGTCCTGTCGGGGACCTACTATGTGCGTACGCCGCCCGGCGCCAGCGCGCTGAAGCTGGAGGATCCGCGCCTGCCGCTGATGATGGCCTCGCCGCCGCGCGGTCCGCAGGCCTCCGACGCGCAGCGCCCGTTCGTCTATCTGCAGCCCGGGGCGGGCACGCTGCTGATGTGGGAGAGCTGGCTGCGCCACGAGGTGCCCGCCAACGCCGCCAAGCGCGAGCGTATCAGCCTTAGCTTCAACTACGCCTGGCGTTGAGCGCCCGCGCGGCGTCGGGCGTCAGCTGCGGTAGCGCAGGCGCCCGAGGTTGGCCGCCAGCACGGTGAGCCCGTCGGTGAGCGGGGGCAGCCTGGCCTTCCAGGTCTCAAAGCTCATCACCTGCTCGATGCGCGCGTCGAGGTTGCGGGCGGCGGCGTCCTCCCCGCGGGTCAGGCGCACGGCCAGGGTGGAGGCCAGGATGGCCCAGAGCAGGGCGCGCTTGCTGTAGTGGTTGGCGTCGGTGGCGGTGTCGCCAGCCCAGCGCCACAGGCCGTCGGCCGTGGCCCAGCCGAGCCGCGCGGCGAGCCCGGCCTGGCCCGGGCGCGCCAGATAGAGGCTGGCCGCCTGCACCGCGCCCCGGTCCGCCATGGCCGCTTCCAGGCGCGCGAGCACGCCGGTGCGGATGCGCGCGCGCACCTTCATGGCCGCGGGATCGAGCCGCGCGAGCTCGGTCAGCGCCATCGCGTCGTGGCGCCGCCAGAGCAGGACGGCGAGGTCGCGCGCCCCCTGGGGCAGCAGCAGGGCGGCGTCGGGCTTGGACAGCCCCGCCGCCTGGACGGCGCGGGCGAACATCGCCCCATCCCAGCGCGCGCCCTGGTCCACCAGGCTGCAGGCGGCGTCCAGCACCCGCGCCTCCGCCGCCTCGGCCCAGTCCATCGCCTGGGGCGGCGGGGTCGCCTCTGCCGGCGGGAGCGAATATGTGTCGGTCATGACGGCGAGCATAGCGGGGTTGCGGCGCGGCGGCCACGACGACCGACGCCGTGGCGCGACGGCGTGTGTTCACATACGATACAGATGCGGTCCTGCAGGCGTGGGGCTGCGGCGGGCGTGCGCCGGAGGGGGGACGATGTCGACCATGAACTCAGGCGTTGCCCGCAATGCGCTGGTGATCATCGCAGCGATCCTCGGGGCCTACGCCCTCTACTGGATGCGCGAGATCCTAACCCCCCTGGCGCTGGCGATCTTCCTGCTGGCCATGATCGACGGGCTGGCGCGCCTGCTCGCCCAACGCGCGCCGTTCGTTCCCGCCGCCCTGGCCCTACCGGTGGCGCTGCTGGGCTCCGTCCTCATCGCCGGGCTCGTGGTCTACGCCGTGGCCGCCAACGCCGCCGGCTTCGCCCAGGAGCTGATCAGCGACACCGCCCGGCTGAACCAGATCATAGCCCGGGTCGCGGCGGCCTTCGGCGTGCGGGTGCCGCCGACGATGGCCCAGATCATCAACCAGCTGAACCCGACCCGCTATGTCGGGAACGTGGCCCGCGCGCTGCAGAGCTTCGCCTCCGGCGGCGTCTACGTCCTGGTCTATCTGGGATTCCTCATCGCCTCGCGGCAGGGCTTCGAGAAGAAGGCCCAGGCCCTGTTCCCGGCGCGCAGCGAGCGCGCAAGCGCCAGCCAGGTGTTCTACCGCATCCGCGACTCGCTGCAGCGCTATCTGTGGATCCAGACGGTGACGGGTCTGATGATCGCCGGCGCCTCGGCGGTGGTGATGTACGGCGTGGGCCTGTCGAACGCGCTGTTCTGGTCCTTCCTGATCCTGGTGCTGAGCTTTGTGCCGGTGATCGGCGGCGCGATCGGCAGCGTGCTGCCGCCCCTGTTCGCGCTCGTGCAGTTCCCGACCACCTGGCGGGCCGTCGTGCTGTTCGCGGGCCTGCAGATCATAGGTTTCGTGGTCGGCAACGTGCTGCAGCCGCGCATGCAGCGCGACAGCCTCAACATCGACCCCGTGATGGTGCTGCTGGGCCTGGCGCTCTGGGGCGCCCTGTGGGGGCTGCCGGGCATGTTCCTGTCCACGCCCCTGACGGTCACGGTCATCACCATCCTGGCGCAGTTCGAGGGCTCCCGCTGGATCGCCATCCTGCTCTCCGGCGATGGGGCGCCCGAAGGCGGGCCGACGCGCCGCCGCGGCGCGACCCTGCCCGCCCTGAGCGCGCCGCCCGCCCAAGCCTGAGTGACGCGGACGCGTCCAGCCTGGCGCGTCCAGCCTGGCGCCTCCAGCCTGAGGCGTTCACGGAGCGGCGGCGCTCACAGACACGTGACTCCTTTTTGCGGGCGGCCCCCTGTGCTGGCGGCGGGTATCGCCTATCTAGCACTCACGCCGGACATCCCCCCGTCCGGCGGGCGCCTGCCTTCGTCCCCCACGTTGCGGGCGCTATCGAAACGTTCCGGCCGATCCCCCCATCGACGGAACCTGCGCCGCCGGACATCCCCCCTGTCCGGCGGCGCATCCGTTTCCAAGCTCCAGCAAGCCCGCTTCGCCGCCCCGGACCGCTGCGGGTTGATCCGCCCTGACCGCAGGTCCATGCTGTAGGCCGATCAAGAGGCGGACGTTGCGCGGCCATGTACGATGACGAAGTGGATGGCTCGTCCAACGCTGCGTTGCGGCAAGCTTTTGCCCAGGAACTCGGATCAGAGGGTCTGGACGGACTGCAACAGCGGTTTGTCGACCAGGTCGCCGCCGATGTCACCGCAGACGATCTCCCCGACGTCGCGCCCCACGATCTCGCCGCCGTCCTGGCCCGGTTCTGGCGTTTCGCCGCGCAGGATCAGGCCTCGGCCTATCGCCTGAGGCTCAGCACGGCGCTCGGCGCCGACGGCCGGGACCTCGGGCTCGAGGTGCTGGAGATCGCCCAGCAGGACGCGCCCTTCCTGGTCGACAGCGTCATGGGCGCGCTGGCCGCCGGCGGCTACGACGTGCGCGCCATGTTCCACCCGGTGGTCGGCTCCGCCGCCGGCGCCGGGCCCGGCCAGTCCCTGATCCTGGTTATGCTCGCGCCGGTGGGCGAGGATCGCCGGTCCGCCCTGACCGAGGAGATCGGCCGCACCCTGCACGACGTTCACGCCGCGGTGGGCGACTTCGCCGCCCTGCGGGCGCTCGCGGAGCAGACGGCCGACGCGCTGGCCGTCGCCCGCGCGCCCTTCGGCCTCTACGGCGCATCGGAATATGTCGAGTTCATGCGCTGGCTGAGCGCGGACCGGTTCGTCTTCCTGGGCGCCAGGATCTATGAATATCCGCGCACCGCCCAAGGCGACTACGCCGCCGAGGAGCCCGTGTTCACGCCGGAGGACTCCTTGGGCGTGCTGCGCGACCACGGCCTGGCGGTATTGAGGCGGGCCAGCGAGCCGGCCTTGCTGGCGTCCGAGCTCAGCGCCTATCTCGACGAGGCCCCGCCCGTGATGGTGGCCAAGTCCACCCTGCGCTCCCGCGTCCACCGGCGGGTGGACATGGATTACATCGGGGTCAAACGCTACGACGTCCACGGCCGGGCGACCGGCGAGGTCCGCTTCGTCGGCCTGTTCACCGCCGAAGCCTACGAGCTTCCCGCCGCCAGCCTGCCGCTGGTCCGGCGCAAGATCGAGCACGTGCTGGCCCGCGCCGGCCACAACCCCAGCGCCCACACCGGCAAGCGGCTCCGCTACATCGTGGAGACCTATCCCCGCGACGAGCTGTTCCAGATCAGCGAGGACGAGCTGCATCGCATCGCCTCCGGCGTGCTGCACCTCTACGACCGGCCGCGGGTGCGCCTGTTCGCCCGCACCGACGCCTTCGACCGCTTCGTCTCGGTCCTGCTCTACATCCCCAGCGACCGCTACAGTTCCGACGTCCAGGGGCGTGCGGGCGAAATCCTGGCGCAGGCCTGGGGCGGTCACGTCTGGTCGGCGGCGGCGACCCTGTCGGACCCGCCGCTCGCCCGCGTCTGCTACACGTTGGCGGTCCTGCCCAACGACCATCCCACGCCCGACGAGCGCGCCCTGGAAGCCCAGATCGCGGAGGCCGTGCGCACCTGGTCCGACCGGTTCGAGGCCGCGGTGCGGGGCGGCGGGGTGGCGTCCGGCCTGGTGGCCGAGGTGCTCGCCCGCTACGCCCGGGGCTTTCCGCCCGGCTATCAGGACCAGTACGACGCCGCCGAAGCGCTGCGCGACATGTCCGCCATCGAAGCCATGGCCGAGGACGAGGAGCTGCGGGTGCGCGCCTTCCGCCATGCCGACGATGCGCCCATCCGCTTCCGCTTCAAGCTCTACCGCCCTGGACAGTCCGTGCCTCTGGCCGACGTCCTGCCCGTGCTGGAGAACATGGGTCTGAAGGCGCTGGTGGAGGAGGGCTTTCCCGTCTGCCGCACCCGGGGCGACGGTCAGCGGCCGGTGACCTGGGTGCACGAGTTCGTGCTGGAGGACGAGCACGGCGAGCATCTGGTCTTCAACGACATCCAGGCCCCGTTCGAGGCGGCCTTCCTCGCCGTCTGGCGCGAGGAGACCGAGAACGACGGCTTCAACCGCCTGGTGCTTGAGCTGGGGGCGCCGTGGCGGGAGGTGGCGCTGGTGCGCAGTCTCGCCCGCTATCGCCAGCAGAGCGGGCTCGATCCCAGCCAGGGCGTGCAGGAGGCGGCGCTGGTCGCCCACCCCAGGATCGTCAGCCTGATCTTGGACCTGTTCCGGGTCAAGTTCGACCCGGCCCTGGCCGTGGACGTCGCGGCGCGGGGCGAGCAGGCCGCGGAGGTCTTCAGCCGCATCACCGAGGCGCTGCAGGCGGTCGAAAGCCTGGACGAGGACCGGGTGTTGCGTCGCCTGGCGCGGCTGGTGGAGGCGCTGGTGCGGACGAACGCCTACCAGCTCGACGCGGCCGGCGCGCCCAAGCCCTACATCAGCTTTAAGATCGCCAGCGAGCGGCTGGAGGACCTGCCCGCGCCGCGCCCCTATCGCGAGATCTTCGTGTGGGCGCCGCATGTGGAGGGCGTGCACCTGCGCTTCGGCCCGGTGGCGCGGGGCGGCCTGCGCTGGTCGGACCGGCGCGACGACTTCCGCACCGAAGTGCTGGGCCTGGTGAAGGCGCAGCAGGTCAAGAACGCCGTCATCGTGCCCGTCGGCTCCAAGGGCGGCTTCTATCCCAAGGCGCTGTCCAGGTCGGGCGGCCGGCCCGGCGGCTCGGCCGAGACGGTGCGGACGGAGGGCGTGCGCGCTTACAGGACCTTCCTCTGCGGCCTGCTCGACATCACCGACAACCTGGACGCCTCGGGCTCGGTGGTGCGGCCGCCGGGCGTGATCGCCCATGACGGCGACGATCCCTATCTGGTCGTGGCCGCCGACAAGGGCACGGCAACCTTCTCCGACATCGCCAACGGGGTGGCGGCGGACTACGGCTTCTGGCTCGGCGACGCCTTCGCCTCCGGCGGATCGGCCGGCTACGACCACAAGGTCATGGGCATCACCGCCCGCGGCGCCTGGGAGGCCGTGAAGCGGCACTTCCGCGAGATGGGCAAGGACATCTCCGTCGAGCCGTTCACCTGCATCGGCGTGGGCGACATGTCGGGCGACGTGTTCGGCAACGGGGCGCTGCTCAGCCAGTCGATGAAGCTGGTCGCCGCCTTCGACCACCGCCACATCTTCCTGGATCCCGATCCCTATCCTCTGACGTCCTGGACCGAGCGCAAGCGCATGTTCGCCCTGCCCCGCTCCTCCTGGGCCGACTACGACACCTCGCTGATCAGCGAGGGCGGCGGCGTCCATGCGCGCAGCGCCAAGTCGATCCCGCTCAGCGCCCAGGTCAAGGCGCTGCTCGAGGTGGAGGCCGACGAGCTGTCTCCCGTCGACCTGATCCGCGCCATCCTGAAGGCGCGCGCGGAGCTGCTCTATCTCGGCGGCATCGGCACCTATGTGAAAGCCGCGAACCAGACCCAGGCGGAGGCCGGCGACAAGGCCAACGACGCCGTACGCATCGATGCGGGCGAGCTGCGCGTGGCTGTGGTGGGCGAAGGCGCCAACCTCGGCTTCACCCAGGCGGGCCGGATCGCCTTCGCCCGCGCCGGCGGCCGTATCGACACCGACGCCATCGACAATTCGGCGGGCGTCGACACCTCCGACCACGAGGTCAACATCAAGATCCTGCTCCGTCAGGCGGAACGCGCGGGCGAGCTGGCGGCCGACGACCGCAATCCGCTGCTGGCCAGCATGACCGAAGCGGTGGCCCACCATGTGCTGGCCCACAACTATGACCAGACGCTGGGTCTGTCGCTGCAGCAGGTCCAGGCGCCGGCGGAGTTCGAGGCGCAGGTGGCCTTCATGCTGTCGCTGGAGCGTCGCGGCCGCCTTGACCGCAGGGTGGAGGGCCTGCCCGCCGCCAGCGCCGTTGCGGAGCTGCGCGCCACCGGACGCGGTCTGGCGCGGCCCGAGCTGGCTGTGGTGACCGCTTATGGCAAGCTGGAGCTCTCCGCAGACCTGGCCGCCAGCCCCGCCATGGACGACCCCTATTTCGAGGGCGTGCTGGAACGCTACTTCCCCGACCCGCTCGCGCGCTTCTCGGGCGAGATGCGTCGCCACCGCCTGCGTCGCGAGATCATCGCCACGGTCATGGCCAACCTCATCGTCGACAAGGCCGGCCCGACCTTCGCCTCGCGCCTGGGCGAGGCGGTGGGATGCGACGCCTCCACCCTGGTGACCGCCTTCGAGACGGCGCGGCAGGTGCTGCGCCTGGACGAGGCTTGGTGGGCGGTGGACGCGCTGGACTATCGCATTCCGTGGGAGGTCCAGGCCGCGCTCTACGCCGAGATCGTGCGGGCGCTGCGGGGCCAGACCTTCTGGCTCGCCCAGCGCGCCGGCGGCCGCAACCCGGGCGTACAGGCCTTGATCGACGCCTATCGCCCGACTGTGGACGTGCTGCAGCACGAAGGCGGCGGGGTGCTGTCCGGCTTCGAGCGGCAGGCGGCGGAGGCGCGTGCGCGCGACTTCATCGCCGCCGGCGCGCCGGAGGAGCTGTCCCACACCGTGGCGCGGCTACGCGCCCTGACCGGCGTGGTGGGCGTGGCCGACCTCGCGCGCACCATGGCCTGGGCGCCCGCCGCCATGGCGCGCCTGTACGGGGCGGTGGGTTCGGTGTTCGGCTACGACCGCCTGCGCGGAGCCGCCGCCGGGGTGAAGCCGGCCGACGGATACGAGCGTCAGGCCCTGCGCGGCATGATCGTGGACCTGATCGGCCAGCAGGTCGCGCGCACCCGGGAGATCGCAGAGACCAGCGCCCCGGACATGGCGATCGACATGGCTCTGGCCACAGACGCCGTCGATCGCTGGAGCGGATCGCGGCGCGAGGCGGTGGATCGGGCGCGCCAGACCCTCGAAGGCATCGAGCAGACCGCCGGCGGCTGGACCTTCGCCAAGCTGACCATCGCCAACTCGGCCCTTCGCGCGACGGGGTGAGCGCCGGTCAGACCTGGCTCCGGCGAACGGTCCGGAGCCGGCGCATCAGGTCATCAGCGGTCCCAGGCCCGGGATGCTGGCCAGCACGTCGTGCAGCAGGTCCGAGCCCGTCTTCTCGCGCACCCAGGTGATGGCGAGGGGCAGGATCTTCGTCATGTCCGATATGGTCACGCCCTGGCGGGTGAGCTGCTGGTTCATGGCCATGGCGTCCGACATGGCCGCCCCGCTCGCTCCGCCCGCCTTGGACATCAGGCCGGACATCAGGCCGCTGCCCTTGTTGGCGGTCAGGGTCGCGCCCTGGGCGGCCATCTCGGCGGAGCCGGGAACGGCGTCGAACAGGGCGCGGACCTTGTCGGGCTCGCCGTGCTTGTCGATCAGGAACAGGGCGCCGGACAGGGCGCTGCCCGACTGGGACAGGTTCAACCCCGTGTGGGCGGCGGCCTTCTCAACAAGCTCTTCGATCATCGCGACCCTTTCGTCCCCGTTTGGCTAGACCATGGCCCTCCACCCGTCCACCCTTGGGCGGTCGGGGGAGCGCGCCCGTCACCAGGGCAGGGCCGAGCCGTCGTAGGCGGCGAAGCGACCCGACTGGGCCGGCCCCGCTTCGGCGATGCGGGCGCGCAGGCCGTCGACCGACTGCTTTGGCGTGATCGCGGCGTTGGCCCCGCCCATGTCGGTCTGCACCCAGCCCGGATGCAGCGGCAGGCAGACGATCCCGTCGCCCTTCAACGCCGCCGCCAGCCCAGCCCAGGCGTTGTTCAACGCAGCCTTCGAGGCGCGATAGACGAACATGTCGCCGCCGTGCTTGGCGGTCGAGCCCAGCTGGCTGGTGACGGCGACCAGCTTCTTGTCCGCACCCGCCTTCAGGTTCGGCAGCAAGGCCTGGGCGAGGCGCACGGGACCCAGGCTGTTCACGGTCAAGACGTGGAGCCAGTCGTCGAAGTCGAGCGCGCCCAGTTGCTGGTTCCTGCCGCCGTAGACGCCGGCGTTGGCGATCAGGATGTCGATGGGCCGGTCGCCCACGGCCTTCTGGAAGCCCGCCACCGAATTGTCGTCGGCGACATCGAGCGCCAGCACCTCGATCCCATCGATCGCCTTCAGCTCTCTGGCCGCAGCCGGATCGCGCACGCCGGCGATCACCGTGGCGCCGTCGGCCGAATACTGGCGGGCGAACTCCAGGCCGATGCCGCGGTTGGCGCCGGAGATGAGGACCGTGGTCATGGCGAGCGTCCGTGTCGTTGCGTTCGAGGCTCAACGCTTGTCGCGCACGAAGGTCCACACTTGCGCGTCCGAGGCGTGCGGATCGAAGCGGTAGCCATCCCGGTCGAAGGCCTTCAGCCCCAGCGCGTCATCGATCCTGTGGTCGATGGCGAAGCGGGCCATGACGCCGCGGGCGTGCTTGGCGAACAGGCCGAGATTGCGCTGTTCGCCGTCAGGAGAACGCTGTTTGAACAGACAGGTCACCACGCGCATCTTCAACCGCTCGCGGTCGATCCCGCCGAAATATTCCTTGCTGGCCAGGTTCACCAGCGTGGGGTCGGCGTGGCGGCGGGCCTCCTTGTTCAGCGCCGTGGCGGTCGCCTCGCGCCAGAAGGCGTACAGGTCCTCCCCGCGCGGATTGGCGAGCTTGATCCCCATCTCAAGCCTGTAGGGCTGGATCACGTCCAGCGGGCGGAGCAGGCCGTAGAGCCCCGACAGGATGCGCAGCCGGTCCTGCGCCCACTGCAGCGCGTCGACGTCGAGATCACGCGCCTTCAGGCCTGTGTAGACGTCGCCGGCGAAGGCCAGAGCGGCGGGGACGCCCGCCGCCTTCGCCCCTGTCTTGAAGGCCTTGAACCGCCCCGCGTTCAGCTCGGCCAGCTTGTCGGATATGCCCATCAGCCGTCTCAGATCGCCCGGCGTCAGCTTGCGGGCGATCGCCGCCAGGCTCGCGGTGTCCTTGGCGAAGGCGGGCCGGCTGAGGGGCAGGCCGTCTGGGACGGGCGAGAAGTCCAGGGTCTTGGCGGGGGAGAGGACCATGAGCATCCGCTCCGCTTAGCGGCGGCGTCCCGTCAGCGCCAGCGGCGAGCCCGGACCCTCAGGCTGTCGACCCTGAAGCCGCGGACTCTGCAGCCGCGGCCTCTGCAGCCGTTTGGGCCAAGGCGGCCGCGGGCGCGCCCCTCAGGCGCATGAGGAAGGCGCCGCTCCACCCGATGAAATAGCCGGCGCTGACGCCCGACACGGCGATCGCCCACACCGCCACGCCCGCCGCCCCGCCCCGCGCCGCCACCACCGCCAGGACATACTGGCTGCTGAAGACCACGAGGTTTCGGATCAGGGGGAAAGGGCTGCCCCGGAACCGCACCCGGCGGGCGAGCCGGTCGTAGACGATGTGGCGCGGGCTGGTCAGGGCCCCCGGAACCGCGCCGACCAGCGCCCCGATCGTCCAGGCGGGAACCGCGACGGCCCAGGGCTGACGCCGGGCGAGCGCGCCGCTGACCCCCATCAGGATGAACACGACGGGCACGATCGCGACCCGGACCAGCGGCAGCGTCCGCTCCCCCAAGCCCCGCACGCCCATCCAGACGATATAGGCCAGCAGCAGGAACACCCACGGCGGCGTGTGGCGGACCACCTCGAAAAGGAACGTCATGACAGCCTCCAAAGAACTTTGACATTCAAAGTCATTTGCGCTATCCCGTCAACATCGAAATGGGGAGCCGGCCATGACGCACGACGTTCAGACCATCCGCGAGGATCTCGCTTTCGTGCGCGCCCTGGCCCAGGAGGGTCGGCGAGCGCCGCTTCTGATCGGCTACGGCCTGGTCGCTTCCGGCCTGATCTTCGGGGCTGCATGTATATTCTGCTGGCTGGTGGAGGTGCGCGTCCTCGCCCTGCCTTACTGGTCGGAAGGCGCGATCTGGCCGATCGCCATCGTGGTCTTCATGCCCGCGGTGCGCTGGTGGCGGGCCTGTTCGCTGCGCGACGCGCCCGGCGCCACGGCGGTGACAAACCGGGCGGTCAGCGCGGCCATGCGCGGGCTGGGATACGCCATGCTGACGTTGATGTTCGCCTCATGGGCGTTGGCCTATACCCTGCACACGACGGTCATCTTCGCCATGTTCCCGCCGGTGGTGCTCGCCGTCTATGGCGCGGCCTGGATGGTGGCGGCGGCGACGAGCGACGTGCCGTGGCTCAGGTGGGTGGCCGCCGGCTGCTTCGCCGGCTCCGTGCTCGTGGGCTTCACCACGGCGCAGAGCTACGGCTTCCTGGTGTTCGCCTTACTGCTCTTGGCGGTGACGACCTTGCCGGGAGCTGTGCTCGTGCGCAGCGAGCCCTCGCGGGTCGTGTGAGGCTGTGGACGGCTTCGACATCGACCAGATCGACGAGGTGATCCACGGACGCGTGAGGCTGGGGGTGATGGCCTATCTGGCGACGGCCCAGGCTGCGGACTTCAACGCCTTAAAGGCCCGGCTCCAGGTCACCGACGGCAACCTGGCCACCCACCTGCGCAAGCTGGAGGATGCCGGCTATGTGACCGTGGAGAAGTCCTTCGCCGGCCGCAAGCCCCTGACCCGCATCCTCATCACGCCGACCGGCCAGGACGCCTTCGTCCGCTACCTCGACGCGATTGGAAGGCTGGTCGCCTGATACGAAAAGCCCCGCCCTCCGGGTGGAGAGCGGGGCTCGATCATCGGCCGAAGCTGAGAGACTCAGCGGTCCTTGGCGAGGAGCGGCGTGCCGGCGAGGTGTTCGCCGATGAACCAGACCTGCAACTCGTGGGTGCGGATCAGGCTGGAGACCAGCAGGTCGTTGGTGCCGTCGTCGCCGTATTCGGCGGCGTCCGAGGCGGCCTCGCGGATTTCCTTCAGCATGATCTCGTGCGCCTCGAGCAGGCGCGAGATCTGCGTCGCCACGTCCTCACGGCCTTGGGGCGGACGCGGTATCTTGGTGTTTTCCGCCACGTCGGCGGCCATGGCGTAGGCCAGCCCGCCCAGCGACTGGATGCGCTCGGCGATGTCATCCACGAAGCCGGACTGCTCCTCGTAGTGCTTATCGAGCAGCAGGTGCAGTTGGTAGAAGGTGACGCCGGACACCTGCCAGTGATGCTTCTTGTAAAGGTCGCGGATCGTCATGGTGTCGACCAGGATCTGGTTCAGCGCGCCGACGCTCTTGGCGCGGGCGTTCTCGGCCAGGGCGATCGGCAGGTCCTTCAGGGTGCCGAAAGACTGGATTTCATTAGGCCTGATCCGGTAATCGGGTTGGGCGACGTCGACGGCTCCATCAGCCATGATTTACTCCTCGGTTTGGGTCGATACAGGGGACAGGCGCGCCGATGCGGCCGCGCGCCTCGCGAGACCGGATGGGAAACGTCGCTCTCGACGGGGCGGTTCCGGGCTCAGGCGTCGAGCGCCAGCGCGTTCCGCGCCTCGCCCAAGCCTGCAAGCTTGGCGTTGAACGGCGTCCAGTCGTCGCGGACGGCCACCGCCTCCCAGATCGCCTCGATCTCCTCGATCAGCAGCTCCTGCGGGTCGGCGCGGGCGAAGTAGGGGTGCTGCAGCCGCTGCTCCCGCTCCGTCTCGAAGGCTTCCAGCCCCGTACGAAAGGCGCGGAAAGCCTCCGTGTCGTAGAGATGGGCGCGAGGTCCCTGCAGGGCGCGCGGGGCGGACGCCAGCCCGCCGAACCAGTCGAAGAAGAAGGGCTCCCAGCGCAGCGCCTCGCCGCCTTCCGCCAACGCCTTGAAGGCGACCGCCGCCAGCACCCCGTTGTCGGGGGGGCTGAGCGGCTTCAGCCCAAGGCGGCGCACGACGCTCTCCGCCAGGGTGTCGCGGTATCGCGTACCGAAGGTGTTCAGCGCATCCACCAGCGGCTCGCTCTCGCAGACCAGCGCCAGACAGCCGGCCAGCTGCTGCAGGTTCCAAAACACCGCGCTCGGCTGGCGGCCAAAGGCGTAGAGGCCCTGGTGGTCGAAATTGGCCGCGACAAAGGACGGGTCGTTGCTCGGCAGGAAGCGGTAGGGGCCGTAGTCGAAGCTCTCGCCGTTGATGTTCATGTTGTCGGTGTTGAGCACCCCATGCACGAAGCCCGCCGCCATCCAGCGGGCGGTCAGGTGGGCGAAGCGGGCCGCGACGGCCGCCAGCAGCCCCGCCGCCTTCTCGGCGAGGTCGCCGCCGCCGACCTCCGGGTAATAGAGGCGCACGACATGCTCGACCAGTTCGGCCACCTGGTCGCGGTGGTTGAAGAAGGCGTGCCGCTGGAAGGTCCCGAACCGCACATTGCTCCAGGACAGCCGGGTCAGCACCGAGGATCGCGTGGGCGAGGGCTCGTCGCCGCGCTCCAGCGCCTCGCCCGTCTCGTACAGGGCGAAGCTCTTGGACGTCGGCACGCCGAGCGCCTCCAGCATCTCGGTGGCCAGCACCTCGCGCAGGCCGCCCTTCAGCGTCAGCCGCCCGTCGCCGGAGCGGGAGTGAGGCGTGCGACCCGAGCCCTTGGTCCCGAGGTCGAGAAGCCGCCCCGCGGGCTCGCCGTCCTCGCGCATCTGGGCGCAGAGGAAGCCGCGGCCGTCGCCGATGTCGGCGTTGTAGACCTGGAACTGGTGGCCGTGATAGCGCGTCGCCAGCGGTCCCGGCTGGCCCGGCAGGGGTTTGAAGCGGGCGAAGGCGTCCTGGAACTCCGCCGCATCCAGCGTGTCCAGCCCCACGCGGGCGGCGGCGCGATCGTTGCGGTAATGCAAGATCGTCTGCGGGAAGGCGGCGGGCGCCACCGGGTCGGCGAACTCCGGCCCAAGCTGTGCGAACTGCGGATCGGGACGGTAGGCGCGGGAAACGGGCATGGCGCCCACGTGGGCGACTGGCGCCGTTACGGCAAGCGGCGGCTGCGTCTGGAGCTGAAGCGATCTGGTCGTGGGGCCTCGCGTGGGCGAAACTGCCTCAGGGCCTCAGGCCCTTTGGGCTGCTCCGGACGGGATCGCCGCCGTCGCCGGCCTGTAACCCGGCCTTGACCGGGCTCGAACACGGGGAAGAGCCGGCTGGGCTCGCCGCCAAGGTCTAAGCCCATGAGCATCCTGACCCTTGGAGCGGCCGCCGTGGCGGGGGTGCTGACGGTGCTTTCGCCCTGCGTGCTGCCCATCCTGCCGGTGGTGTTCGGGTCGGCGTCGAGCGAGAGCCGCTATGGTCCGCTGGCGCTGGCCGGCGGCGTCGCCGCCTCCTTCACCGTGGTGGGGCTGCTGGTCGCCACGGTCGGCTTCTCGCTGGGTCTGGACGCGGGTCTGTTCCACCGCGTCGCCGGGCTGCTGCTCGTCGGCTTCGGCCTCGTGCTGCTGACGCCCCGGCTGCAGGTGGCGCTGGAGACCGGGCTCGGCCCCGTCTCCACCTGGGCCAGCGTGCAGACCGGCAAGGTCGACGCCGCCGGAATTTGGGGCCAGGCCGGTCTGGGCGTGCTGCTGGGCGCGGTGTGGAGCCCCTGCGTGGGACCGACGCTGGGCGCGGCCTCGCTCCTGGCCAGCCAGGGCAAGAGCCTGGGCGCAGCCGCCTTGACCATGCTGCTGTTCGGCCTGGGGGCCTCGGCGCCGCTGCTGCTGATCGGCGCGATGTCGCGCGCGACGCTCGCCAGGATGCGCGGCGGCCTGGGCGCGGGCGGCCGCTGGGGCAAGCTGCTGCTCGGCGCCGGCATGCTCGCCGCGGGCGTGCTGGCGGTGAGCGGCCTCGACAAGGCGGTGGAGACGGTGCTTGTCAACGCCTCGCCGGCATGGCTGACCAGCCTCACCAGCTCGCTCTGACGTCTTGGGACACGCGCGGCGGCGAGACGGGTCGTCCTGATCCTGCCTGACCGGAGCACGCCCTTGTCCCGCCTCGTTCGTCTGGCCGCAGTCCAGGCCGCCTCGGTCTTCTTCGACAAGGCGTCGGGTCTTCAGAAGGCCTGTCGCCTGATCGCCGACGCGGGCGCGGCGGGCGCCGACCTCGCCGCCTTCGGCGAGTCCTGGCTGCCAGGCTATCCTTTCTTCGTGGACGCCAAGCCCGATCAAGGCTGGTGGGCGGCGGCGACGGAGTATGCGCAGAACGCCATCGACATCCCCGGACCCGAGACCGACGCCCTGTGCGCGGCGGCGGCGACAGCGGGCTGCGACGTGGTCATAGGCGTGGCGGAGCGATCGGCGTCGGGCGGCTCGCTCTGGTGCACGCTGCTGTTCATCGGGCGTGAGGGGGTGCTGCTCGGCCGCCACCGCAAGATCAAGCCCACCCACAACGAGCGGGCGATCTGGGCCGACGGCGATGCGGTCGGGCTGCGCTCCTATCCGCGCGCCTATGGTCGTCTCTCCGGCCTGAACTGCTGGGAGCACAATATCGTGCTGCCGGGCTTCGCGCTCATGGCGCAGGGCGTGGACGTGCATGTCGCCGCCTGGCCGGGCCGCGAGCCGGACGGGGCGCCGACCGATCCGGTCTGGGCGCGCCAGGTGCTGCTCTCGCGCGCCTTCGCCTCCCAGGCGGGCGCCTATGTGATCTGCGCTGCGGGCCTTCGGCGCCGGGGCGACGTGCCGGAGCGGCTGGCGGCCCTGGTGGATTTCGAGCACAACGGCCGCAGCTGCATCATCGACCCGTGGGGCGAGGTGGTCGCCGGCCCTCTGGAGGGGGAGGGGCTGCTGCTGGCCGAACTCGATCCGGTCAAGCTGCAGCAGGCCAAGATCGCCTGCGACCCCGCGGGCCACTACGCCCGGCCCGACCTGTTCGAGTTCCGACTGGAGGGTCGCCGCATCTTCGGCGTCGGTCCGCCCGACGGGCGCCCGCAGGAGGCCGCCGCCCAGCTTGGCGCTGCCTCCGGCGAAGCGGCGCAGCCGACCTAGCGCAGGAACACGTAGTCGGCGGAGTAGGGCTCGGCCTTCAGCTCGCCCGGCATGGGGCATGCGCCGCTCAACTGGCCGCCGCGGGTGTCCAGCCGCAGGATCAGCGTCGCGCCGCTCAGCGGGCCGTCGCCCTTGTGCGCGACCGCGTCCAGCTTCAGCAGCTTGACGTCGTCCGGCGTCGCTCCGGGCGCGCTCGCCGCCATCTTGCCGGTGATCGACTGGCCGTCAGCCATCTCCCAGGTGGGGCCGGCGAAATGGCGGCCGACCGTGCGGCTCCCGTCCATCAAGGCGGCGATCGGCTCGCGAAAGCTCCAGCTCGTCCCGCCCGAGCCGTCGCGTTTGCACTCGTAAATCTGGGCGCCCACGGCATGGACGCTGAGGAGGGTGGCGCGCCCTGCGACATCAAAGGCCGCCGGTGCGCCGGCGGCACCCGCCGCTGATGGCGCCAGGACCAGGCCGGCGAACGCCAGGGCCATGATGACGCTGCGGGGGGAGGGGGCTTGCGCCAT
Organism: uncultured Caulobacteraceae bacterium; assembly: GCA_964243445.1. Taxonomy (GTDB): domain Bacteria; phylum Pseudomonadota; class Alphaproteobacteria; order Caulobacterales; family Caulobacteraceae; genus CAHJWH01. The sequence goes on from CAXTEX010000014.1 coordinate 27,921, forward strand.
AAGCACGGTCCATGAAGACATCTGCAAAGGACGTCTATGCTCTTCAAATCGCTGGCGCACGAGTCGGCTTGCAGGTGAGGCGACTGGTCATGCTGCAATGCAGCATCCATATGTCGTTTGTAACGGAAGAGGGCGTGCGATGGCGGGCTTGAGCGAGACCCTGGCGGCCCTGGCGGCGGCGAACCGCAGACCCGTCATGGCCGGCGGGGATCGAGACCGGCAGGCGAGCCTGCGCGAGGTGTCCGGTCTGGCGACCAATCCTGGCGGCCTGCGCATGCGGGTCCATGCGCCGGACGGGTTGACGGCTAAGCCTGCGCTGGTGGTCGCCTTGCACGGCTGCACCCAGACGGCGCAGGACTATGCCGAAGGCTCCGGCTGGCTGGCGTTGGCCGATCGTTTCGGCTTCGTCGTCCTCTGCCCCGAGCAGGTCCGGGCCAACAATCCCAACCTCTGCTTCAACTGGTTCGAGCCCGGCGACGTGAGGCGGGGCGCGGGCGAAGCGGCCTCCATCCGCGCCATGATCGCCCATGTCGTGGCCGAGCACGACATCGATCCGGCCCGGGTGTTCATCACGGGGCTGTCCGCAGGCGGAGCCATGGCCAATGTCATGCTGGCCGCCTATCCGGAGGTGTTCGCCGCCGGGGCCGTCATCGCCGGCCTGCCCTATGGCTCGGCCGCCAACATGCAGGAGGCGTTCGGGGCCATGATGAACAGCAGCCGCCCCCGCCCCGCCGAGGCGTGGGGCGATGCGGTGCGCAGCGCCTCGACCCATGCCGGCCCCTGGCCGCGGGTGTCGATCTGGCAGGGCGAAGAGGATGCGGTGGTGCGCCCCGGGGTGGCCGACGATCTGGTCAGCCAGTGGACGCATGTGCACGGCTTGGAGGGCGCCGGCGTGGAGCAGACCGGCTCTGCGCCCGGCCACCGCCATCTCGCCTGGCGCACCGCGGGAGGCGCGACGGTGGTGGAGCTGCACAGGATCGCGGGCATGGGCCACGGCGTGCCCCTGTCCTGCGCGACGCCGCAGGGCTGCGGGACGGCTGGACCCTATCTGCTCGAGGTGGGCGTATCCTCCACCCTGGAATTGGCGCTGGACTGGGGCCTGGCCGATGTCGCAGGCGTGCGGCCGATCGTCGACCGGCTGGAGAAGGCCGCCGCGACGCCCTCCGCGCCCCTGAACGACCGCACCGCGCCGTCGACGCCGTTCGGTCTGCCGCCCCTGGCCCAGGATATCGGCAAGGTCATCTCCGACGCGCTCCGCAGCGCGGGGCTGATGCGCTAGCGACGCCCTGGCGCCCTCAGCGGAGCAGGCCGGCGACCCCGCGGTGGTGCTCGCAGGCCGCCGTCGCATCGGCGAGGGCGGCGTAGGTGCCGTCCCGACACCGCGCCGTGGCTCCGGCCGGCGCGCCCGCCGGAGCGTCCATCGTGGGAAGCGTCGCCGGCGCGGCGCCCGACAGGCAGCTGGCCATGAAGCTGCGGTAGGTGAAGGGCCCGGTCTGGACGTGCTTGACCATCTCGTCCCAGCGCGAGGTGCATTGCCGGGCCGTAGTGGCGTGGGCCGGGGCCGCCAGCGCCAATCCAAGGGCTGCGACGAGCGCGACGGAGGTCGCAGGCCTTCGTGGAGATACGGCTTCGCTCCTCAATAGCGGTCGGGCCGTAACCAAGTCGCGTCGCATATCGAAATCCTATCCGAGCGACGGCGGCGAGGGTTCGCCTCTCCGCCACGCAGAGGAGCCTACCATGACCCGCCTCGCCACCGACATCGCCAAAGCCCATCACGCGGCCATGAACGCCCTCACCCCCGATCAGCGCCACGCCATAGAGCGGGTCCAGCGGGCCCTGCAGGTCGGCGTGTTCAACGGCCGTCGCTTCGCCGAGAACCTCGGCGAGGTGTTCGAGCGCGAGGCGGCGCAGGGCGCCTAGGCCGCTCCCGGCGCAGGCGTCGATCCGAACAGCTCCATCTGGTCGCCCCGCTTGGGCGGCGGCGCGAAAAGATCGGTGCGCAGGGGCGTGCGCTCTCGGGCGAGGTCCAGGCTGCGGCAGGCGCGCTCGAAGCGCTGGCGGATAAGCTCGGCGAGCGGTCCCTGACCCTTCATTCGCTGCGCCCAGTCGGCGTCATAGTCCTTGCCGCCTCGCATCTGGCGCACCAGCGACATGACCCGCGCCGCCCGGTCCGGCCGCTCCGCCTCCAGCCATTCGCGGAACAGGTCCTTGATCTCCAGCGGCAGGCGCAGCACGACATAGCCGGCGCTGGATGCTCCCGCGGCCCGCGCCTGTTCCAGCACCGCCTCCAGCTCGTGATCGTTCAGGCCCGGGATCACCGGGGCGAACACCACGCCCACCACCGCACCGGCGTCGGCGAGCCTGCGCACGGCGTCCAGCCGCCGCTCGGGCGTCGCCGCCCGGGGCTCCATGGCCCGGGCCAGGCGGCGGTCCAGCGTGGTGAGGGAGACGAAGGCGCGCGCCAGCCCCGCCTGGCCCATGCGGGCCAGGATGTCGGCGTCGCGCGTGATCAGGGCGGACTTGGTTATGATGCTGCATGGATGGTTGAACCGCTCCAGCACCTCCAGCAGCTGCCGGGTGATGCGAGTGGTGCGATCCGCCGGCTGGTAGGGATCGGTGTTCCCGCCGATCTGGATGGGCTTGCAGTCGTAGGCCTTGGCCGAGAGCTCGCGCTCCAGCAGGCGCGCGGCGTCGGGCTTGAAGAACAGCTT
>CAXTEX010000015.1:0-30385 GCA_964243445.1 uncultured Caulobacteraceae bacterium
AGATCAACACGCCGATCATGATCCTGTCGGGCTCCACCGAGATCGACACCAAGGTCAAGACCTTCGGCGGCGGGGCCGACGACTACCTCACCAAGCCCTTCCACAAGGATGAGCTGGTGGCGCGCATCCACGCTGTGGTGCGCCGTTCCAAAGGGCACGCCCAGTCGGTGATCGCCACCGGCGACATCCTGGTCAACCTGGACGCCAAGACGGTGGAGGTGAACGGCTCCCGCGTGCACCTGACCGGCAAGGAGTACCAGATGCTGGAGCTCCTCTCGCTCCGGAAGGGCACGACCCTAACCAAGGAGATGTTCCTCAACCACCTCTACGGCGGCATGGACGAGCCGGAGCTGAAGATCATCGACGTCTTCATCTGCAAGCTGCGCAAGAAACTCTCGGCGGCGACCGGCGGCTTCAACCACATCGAGACGGTGTGGGGCCGCGGCTACGTCCTGCGCGACCCCAGCGAGAACAGCGCCGCCTCGGCGGCGTAGAGCCCTCTTATCCTCCCCATCGCAGAGGGGGAGGTGTCGCCGAAAGCGACGGAGGGGCCGCGCGGGCGCGCGGAAACCGCTTCGATGCGGCTTCCGACCGGCTGCGCCGATCGGCCCCCTCCCGGCCTTCGGCCGTACTCCCCACGATGTGGAGGAGATGATTACTCCCTTAGAGCCCCACCAGCCGCAGGAACTCCTGGCGCGTGCGGGGGTCGTCGCGCACCACGCCCAAGAGCGAACTGGTGACCAGCGAGGCGCCGGGCGTGCTGACGCCGCGCAGCGTCATGCAGGCGTGGCTGGCCTCCACCACCACGCCCACGCCCTTCGGCTGGAGCACGTCCTGGATGGCGCCGGCTATCTCGGCGGTCATCTTCTCCTGGATCTGCAGCCGGCGGGCGTAGCCGTTCACCACCCGGGCCAGCTTGGAGATGCCGACCACCCGATCGGTCGGCAGATAGGCCACATGCGCCTTGCCGACGACGGGCAGCATGTGGTGCTCGCAGAAGCTGACGAAGCGGATGTCCTTCAGCACCACCAGCTGGTCGTAGCCGCCGACCTCCTCGAAGGTGCGCTCCAGATAGTCGCGCGGATCGGTCTCATAGCCGGCGAACAGCTCACGGTAGGAGCGCACCACCCGCGCCGGCGTGTCGAGCAGGCCCTCCCGGTCCGGATCGTCGCCGGCCCAGCGCAGCAGCGTGCGCACCGCGGCCTGCGCCTCCTCCGCGCTGGGCCGTCCGGAGGCGGGCGTCATGCGGGGCGGGATCAGGCCGTCGACGCTGTCCTGGTCCTCGTCGAGCGGCGGGCGCGGGCTCATGCGGCATCCTCTTGTGGACGCCGCGCATACGCTCCTGCACCGCCGCCCGGCAAGCCTTGCCGCTCGGCCGGCAGAATCGGCCGAGCCGTAAGCTTCTTGTTAACCCTGTCGGACCACCGTGACGCCGCCGGTCCGCGTGCGTGGACCGCGGGAGCTTGGGCTTAAGATGAACGGGACCGAGGTGCTGGACGTGGGCCGCCAGGCCATCTGGCTGGTAATCCAGCTCTCCATGCCCGCCCTGCTGGTGGGGCTGGTCGTGGGCGTGGCCATCGGCCTGCTGCAGGCGGTGACCCAGATCCAGGAGCAGACCCTGGTCTACGCCCCCAAGATCCTGGCCGTCTTCACCACCCTGCTGATCGCCCTGCCGCTCATGGGGGCGCTGATGAGCGGCTTCATGCGCCAGATCGCCGCCCGCATCGCCGGCATGTGAGCCGCCGCCGTGGAGCACTACGCCCTCGCGGCCCAGGTGTTCGGCGCAGGGCTGGTGTTCGCGCGCGTGGGGGCGTTGGCGTCGCTGCTGCCGGGCATCGGCGACTCCGTGGTGCCGGCGCGCATCCGCCTGGCCTTCGCCCTGCTGCTGTCTTTGACCCTTTATCCCCTCGTGCGGACCAAGCTGCCCCCGGTGCCCGACACGGTGGGCGCCCTGGCCGGCCACGTGGGGCTGGAGATCGCCATCGGCCTGGGTCTGGGCGCGCTGCTGCGCATGTTCCTCGGAGCGTTGGCCGTGGCCGGGGAGATCATCTCCCTGCAGACCACCTTGTCCTTCTCCCAGACCACCAATCCGCTGCAGGCCCAGCCGACCCCCAGCGTGGGCGCCTTCCTGTCGATCCTGGCCCTCACCTTGGTGTTCGTCACCGACCTGCACCAGATGTTCATCGGCGCGGTGGCGCGCTCCTACGACCTCTTCCCCGCCGGACGCGCGCCGCCGGTGCGCGACTTCGCGGCCCTGGCGGTGCGCACCTTCGCCGAGACCTTCGCGCTCGGGCTGCAGCTCTCTGCGCCGGTGATGGTGTTCGCCCTGGTGTTCAACGTGGCGCTTGGGCTGGTGGCGCGGATCATGCCGCAGTTTCAGGTCTTCTTCGCCGCCACGCCCTTGGCCCTGCTGCTCGGACTGTCGGTGTTCGCCCTGAGCGTGGGCACGGTGGGCCTGGTCTGGGTGGACCGCTTCCGCGCCTTCGTCGAGCAACTCGCCTAGGCCGTGTCCGACGCCCAGGACAAGGACTCCAAGACAGAAGCCCCGTCGGCGCGCAGGCTGGCCCAGGCGCGGGAGAAGGGCGACGTTCCCAAGTCGCCCGAGGTCGCCTCGACCCTGACCCTGACCGCGGCCACCCTGGTCATGCTCGGCGGAGGCGGCGCCCTGGCGCGGGGGCTGGCGTCCAGCCTGCTGCCCTTCATCGCCCATCCGGACGCCATCGAAGTGTCCGGCGCGGGCTCGGTGGGCGTGATGCATGTGGCGCTGATGGCCGGCGCGCCGGCCATGGCCATACTGGGCGCCGCAGCGGTGGCGGGCGTCGCCGCCAACGTCTTGCAGCACGGGGTGCTGTTTACGCCCGACAAGCTCGTACCCAAGTTCGACAAGGTCAATCCGTTCAAGGGCCTGCAGAACCTGTTCGGCGTCGACAACCTGATCAGCTTCGGCAAGAGCCTGTTCAAGCTCGTCGCCATGGCCGCGGTGGTGTTCGAGGTGCTGAAGCCCGGGGCGGCGTCGCTGCAGCAGCTTTCCTGGCTCGACCCCGCCGCCATCCTGCCGCTGGCCATGCAGACGCTGCGCACCCTGCTGCTGGCCGGGATCGTGGTGTTCGGCGTCTGCGCGGCGGTGGACGTCTTCGTGCAGCGCTACCGCTTCAGCCAGCGCCTGCGCATGAGCCGCGAGGACATCAAGCAGGAGGCCAAGGACACCGACGGCGATCCCTACGTCAAGGGCCGCCTGAAGCAGCAGCGCATGGCCCGCGCCAAGAAGCGCATGATCCAGAACGTGCCCAAGGCCACCCTGGTGATCATGAATCCGACCCACTTCGCCGTGGCGCTCCGCTATGTCCAGGGCGAGACCGCAGCGCCCCTGTGCGTGGCCAAGGGCGTGGATGCGGTGGCGCTGCGCATCCGCGAGGTGGCGGAAGAACACCGGATCGCGGTGATCGAGGACGCGCCCCTGGCGCGCGCACTCTACGCCGTGGTCGACGTGGACGAGACCATCCCGCGGGAGCACTATCAGGCCGTGGCCAAGATCGTGGGCTTCGTGCTCGGTGCGTCGAAGCGCCGGGCCCGCCCGCTGCGCGCGGCTTTGGGCCAGGCCCGCCGATGAGGCTAGGATGGCGGGGGTCCTCACCCAGGCCGCGCGTCGGCGAGAGCCGGCCGGGGCGCACGTTCGGAGGCGACAGGCCATGACCACGACCTCTCTGGAGGCGGCCCGCGCGTCCGCCCGGCGCGGCATCGACCCGCTCTCGCTCGCGGCGCTGGTCTTCTTCGTGGTGGCCATCGTGGCCGCCGCCTACCCGGCCTTCCACGCCGGACCGACCACCGGACCCGCGGTGCTGCTGCTGCTCGGCTTGGCGGGGGTGGCCTTCGCCGGCATCTACGCCTTCGCCAGCAGCGAGCCGCGCCGGGCGCTCGGCTCCGACGAGGGCCTGCACGCCCTGGTGGACGCGCTGGCCGAGCCCGCCGCGGTCACCGCCGCCGACGGCCGGCTGGTCAGCTTCAACGCCGCCTGGCGCGCCGACGCCGGCGTGGCGCGCCGGCTGGCGCGCGAGGGCCAGGGCGGCAAGGACCTCTACGCCGCCCTGGCCTCGGCCCGGCGCACGGGCTCCGGCCAGGCGCGCTTCGGCGAAGGCGCGGGCCGGCCGGCGATGATCTCGCGGCTCGGCGACGACAAGCTGCTGCTGCGCCTGCAACGCGACGAGCCCCGCTCCGAATGGCTGTCGGTGCAGCGGCTGGCGAGCGCCGCGCCCAGCGCCCCCGGCGTTCCGGCCATCGCGATCGCCACCACGCTCGACGCCTTCGCCGCCGCCGCGCCGTTCGGCGCAGCCCTGCTGGAAGGCGGCGAGCCGCTGGAGGCCAACGTGCTCGAGGCCAACGAGGCCATGGAGGCGATGACCCACGGCGCGGCCCGGCCCGGCGTGCGCTTCAGCGACCTGATCGATCCCGCCTCGCGGGGCGAGGCCCGCGCGCGTCTGGCGCTGCGCCGCGACGGACCGGTGGAGGTCAAGCTGGTGCAGCCGCCGGGCGGGGCGGCCAAGATCGCCCACCTCTACGTCACCCAGGCGGAGGACCGGGTGGTGGCCTATCTGCTCGACGTCTCCGAACAGAAGCAGCTGGAGCTGCAACTCGTGCAGTCCCAGAAGATGCAGGCCATAGGCCAGCTCGCCGGCGGCGTGGCGCACGACTTCAACAACCTGCTGACCGCCATCCAGCTCAGGCTGGACGAGCTGCTGCATCGCCATCCCGTGGGCGATCCCAGCTACGAAGGGCTGAACGAGATCCGCCAGACCGGGGTGCGCGCCGCCGACCTGGTGCGCAAGCTGCTGGCCTTCTCGCGCAAGCAGACCGTGCAGCGCGAGACGCTGGACCTCGGCGAGCTGATCAGCGAGTTCGAGGTGCTGCTGCGTCGTCTCCTGCGCGAGGACGTCAAGCTGGAGACCGACTACGGCCGCGACCTGCCGCTGGTGCGCGCCGACAAGAGCCAGCTCGAGACCGCGGTGATGAACCTGGCGGTGAACGCTCGCGACGCGCTCCGCTCCCACGGCGCCAAAGCCGGCCAGACCGCGACCGTGCGCATCCACACCGCCCGTGTCGGCCAGGCCGCCGCCAAGGCCATGGGTTTCCCCACCGCGCCTCCGGAAGGCTGCGCCCTGATCGAGGTCGCCGACAACGGGCCGGGCATACCGCTCGACGCCATGACCAAGATCTTCGAGCCCTTCTTCACCACCAAGCCGGTGGGCGAGGGCACGGGGCTGGGCCTGGCCACCGTCTACGGCATCGTTAAACAGGCCGACGGCTGGATCGACGTGTCGAGCCCGCCTGGCTCGGGCGCGGTGTTCCGCATCTTCCTGCCCATCCACGTCCCGGTCCCGGGCGCGGCTCCGGCCATCGTCGCGCCGCAGAAGCCCGCCGCCCGCGACCTGTCCGGCGCCGGCCGCATCCTGTTCGTGGAGGACGAGGACGCGGTGCGCGGGGTGGCGGCCAGGCTGCTGCGCGCGCGGGGCTATGAGGTGATCGAGGCCGCCGACGGCGAGGAGGCGCTCGAGCTGACCGAGGCCCACGCCGGCCAGATCGACCTGATGATCTCCGACGTCATCATGCCGGGGCTGGACGGGCCCACCCTGCTGAAGAAGGCCCGGCCGCACCTGGGCGCCATCCCGGTCATGTTCATCTCCGGCTATGCGGAGGCGGAGTTCTCCGACCTGCTGGAAGGCGAGACCGGCGTGACCTTCCTGCCCAAACCCATCGACATCAAGATCCTGGCCGAACGGGTGAAGCAGCAGCTGGCCTAGGCCGCAAACGCACCCCGGAGCCTATTACAGCGCCTCACATCCCCAGCGTCTCGCGCCCGATCGCCGCCACGTCGGAGACGCCGGCCAGGCCCATGGCCAGGTCGAGTTCGCCGATCAGGTTGTCGATCACCGCAGCCACGCCCGCCTCGCCGTCCACCGCCAGGCCCCAGAGATACGGCCGACCCAGCAGCACCGCGCGGGCGCCCAGCCCCAGCGCCTTGACGATGTCGGCCCCGCCCCGCACGCCGCTGTCGAACAGCACCGGCATCCTGCCCGCCACCGCGTCCACGCAGGCGGCGAGCTGGGCGGCGGAGCCCACCGCGCCGTCCACCTGGCGCCCGCCGTGGTTGGACACCACGATGGCGTCCCAGCCGGCGTCGGCGGCGGCCGCGGCGTCGGCGGGATGCTGCACGCCCTTCAGCACCACCGGCAGCCGGGTCCAGTCGCGGATGCGCTTCAGCCGCTCCCAGTCCAGGGTCGGGTCGGAGTAGATGCCGGCGAACAGCCGCGCGGCCGCCGTGACGTCCTCCTCCGGCGGCTTGTCCAGCATGGCGCGGAACACGGGATCGGAGGTGTATTGCGCCAGCCCCTGGCCGGTCTGGAAAGGCAGGAAGCCGTGGTCCAGGTCCACCGGCCGCCAGCCCAGCATGGTGGTGTCCAAGGTGATGACGATGGCCTCGCAGCCGCAGCGCTCCGCCCGCTGCACCAGGGAGCGCGCCAGTTCGTCCGAGCGCGTCCAATAGAGCTGGAACCAGCGGGGGCTGTCGCCCATGGCGGCGGAGCAGGTCTCCATGTCCACCGACGCCTGGTTGGAGAAGACCATCGGCACGCCGCGCGACGCGCAGGCGCGCGCGGTGGCCAGGTCGCCCTCCGGGTGGCAGAGGTCCTGCACGCCGATGGGCCCGAGCAGCAACGGCGCGGGCAGGCGTCGCCCGAAAAGCTCGATCGCCAGATTGCGCGCGCCCACGTCGCGCAGCATGCGCGGCACGATGCGCACCGCGTCCAGAGCCTCGCGGTTGGCCCGCAGCGTCGCGCCCGCGCCGGACGCCTGGAGATAGCCGAAGGCCTCGGGCGTCATGACCGCCTGCGCCGCCTGCTCCAGGGCCGACATTTGAAACGGGGTTCGGGCGCGCTGGCCCATGGCGCCGGCCTCGTAGGTCTTGGCCAGGCGGATCTGGCCCGGTCCGGCGCGCTTCGACACGGTCTGCAAGGCCTCGTCTCCCTCGGGCGCGCGGCGTGGGGCGGCCCCTGGACGACTTCTAGGTCAAAGGCCTAGATGGCTCCAGCCGCGCGAGGGACCATGAGCGCAGAAGACCTGCTGCAGCAGCCGTTCGGCACGCTGCCCGACCTGATCGCCGCCCATGCGAAGGAGAGGCCGGACCATCCCGCCGTCATCGATCCGACCTCCGCCCTGACGTACCGTGAATTCGACGAGCGCCTGGATCGTATCGCCGAGGCCCTTCAGCGCGACGGCTTCAGCCCGGGCGACGTCGGGGCGATCTGCGCCAGCGCGTCGGCGCCCTACGCCGCCGTGTTCCTGGGCGTCCTGCGCGCCGGGGGAACCGTGGCGCCGCTCGCGCCTTCCTCGACCGCCTCGAGCCTGGCGGACATGATCCAGGATTGCGGCGCACGCATCCTGTTCCTGGACCGCGAGGTAGCCACAGCCCTGGAGCCGGTCGCCGACCGGTTGCCGGCGCTGCGCGTGGCGCTCGACGGCTCCGACGCCGGCGTGGCGTTCGAGGCCTGGCTGGCCGCGCCCGGCGCACCCGTGACGCCTGCCCGGCCCGATCCCGACCAGGCCTTCAACATCATCTATTCGTCCGGCACGACGGGCAAGCCGAAGGGGATCGTACAGCCCAACAGCCTGCGCTGGGCCCAGCTGCGCCGCGGCGGCGGCTATACGCCCGACGCGGTCACCGTGGTCTCCACCCCGCTCTACTCCAACACCACCCTGGTCAGCTTCCTGCCCACGCTCGGCAACGGCGGCACGGTGGTGCTGCTGCCCAAGTTCGACGCGCTGGAGTTCCTGACCCTGGCCGAGCGCCACCGCGCCACCCACGCCATGCTGGTGCCCGTGCAGTACCGCCGCCTGATGCAGCACCCGGCGTTCGACCGCTTCGACCTCTCCAGCTTCCGCACCAAGTTCTCCACCAGCGCGCCCTTCCCGGCCGAGCTGAAGGCCGACGTGCTGGCCCGCTGGCCGGGCGGGCTGATCGAGTTCTACGGCATGACCGAGGGCGGCGGCTCCTGCGCCCTGCTGGCCCACGAGTTCCCGGACAAGCTGGCGACCGTCGGCCGCCCGATGGAGGGCCACGACATCCGCCTGATCGACGATCAAGGTCGCGAGGTCGCCCTGGGCGAGGCCGGCGAGGTGGTCGGCCGCTCGCCGGCGATGATGAAGGGCTACCACAACCAGCCCGACAAGACCCGGGAGGCGGAGTGGACGTCGCCCCAAGGCGAGCGGTTCATCCGCACCGGGGACGTCGGCCGCTTCGATGCCGAGGGCTTCCTCACCCTGATCGACCGCAAGAAGGACATGATCATCTCCGGCGGCTTCAACATCTATCCGAGCGACCTCGAGGCGGAGCTGACGGCCCACCCGGCCGTGGCGGAGGCCTCGGTGTTCGGGGTGGCGTCGGAGGCCTGGGGCGAGACGCCGGTCGCCGCGGTGGTGCTGAGGCCCGGCGCCGCCGTGAGCGGGGCGGAGCTGCGCGCCTGGGTCAACACCCGCGTTGGCAAGACCCAGCGCCTGGCCGAGCTTCACCTGGTCGACGCCCTGCCCCGCAGCGCCATCGGCAAGGTGCTCAAGCGCGAACTGCGCGAGAGCTTTGGCGCAAGGGCGCAGAGCTAAGGGGCTGGAGCGGTCTTGGACGGAGCGAACAGGGCCGCTACCGCCGCGCCCTCCGGCGCACCGAGGCCGGTGCAGGCGTCCCAGCCCGGGCCCGCATGATAGCCGATGGCGCCGGAGGTGTTGTTCCCCGTCGTGATGTCGCGAAACGCCTCCGGATGGGCGTAGAGGGTCGCGTGCGGCTGTCCCGACGGCGCGCCGGCGGCGGCGTTGATCAGGGCGAACAGGCCGGCCCAGAGCGGGGCGACCGCGCTGGTGCCGCCGATCACCTGGGACTGGCCGTCGACCACCACGCGGTAGCCGGTGTTCGGGTCGGCATCGCCGGCCACATCGGGCACGCCGCGACCTGCGCCGCCGCCGCCCGCTGATGGGGGCAGGGGGATGGAAGCCTGGTAGGCCGGTACGGGGAACAGGTCGCTGATCCCGCCGCCAGTCCCGCCTCCATCGCTATTCCACACGCTTTCGGCCGTAACCGCCCCCTTCGAGGCGTCCAGCCGCGTGCCGCCGCAGCCGAGCACGTAAGAGCTGGAGGCCGGGAAATCGACGTGGGCCTTGCCGTCGGCGACCCCGTCAGTGGCCAGGCCGTCGCCCGAGGCGGCGAGCACGGTGACGCCGAGCGTGACGGCGTCCTTCAGGGCGGAGGTCATGGCCGTCACCGCCTGGGCGGTCCAGGCGCTCTCCGCCGAGCCCCAGCTGATGGACATGACGCTTGGCGCATTGGTCTCGTCGTGGGCGGCCTGACTGATGGCGTCCACGAAACCCTGGTCGGTGTTGGCGGCGAAATAGACGGCGAGGCGGGCGCCCGGAGCGCCTGCGCCCGCCACCTGTATGTCGAGCGCCACCTCGCCGTCGGCGTCGGGATCCTTGCCCGGCTGGTCGGCCCCGCCCGAGACGGGCACGGCCGTGACCTGCGGCGGCGTCAGCGCCATCGCCTTGAACGCCGCTTCGGTGTCGGCGGCGTTGAAGCCGCCGCCGAGTTCGATGATGGCGATGGTCTCGCCGGCGCCCGTCCCGTCCGGAAAGCCATAGAGCCGGGTCACCGCGTTCGGCAGGAAGCCTGTGGACGCATCGGGGCTGGCCAGCCTTATGGACTTGGGCGTGGCGATCGGGCGCTGGTCCAGGCCCAGCACGGCCTCGATCCGGCCGGCCATCGCCATGGGCGCGGTGAGCGGGCCCGTGCGGGCGCGGAAGCGGCGGCCCTCGTGTTCATAGAGGTGAAGCTGGGTTCCGAAGGCGGCCTGCAGCGCCTGCAGCGATCCCTCCAGCCGAACCAGGCGGCGGGCCGGATCGGCCTCGACCACCGCCAGGTTCTCCCGCCCGGCGAAGGCGCGCACCTCTGCGATCGCTTTGCGCTGGCTCTCGCTGCGTTCGGTCCTCAGACCTTGGCGGGACTGGAAAGGCCCTTGCGGCTGAGCGTCCGAAGAGGCTCCGGAGACCTCCGGCTTAAGATAGACGCTGACCTGCGCGCGGGCGGCCGGGTCGACCTCACCCGCCGGCAAACCCGGTGGCGCGGTACGTTCGCTGCCGGCGATGGTCGTGCGGTCCTGTGGCATGACGGGCTCCTGCGCGCTTCCATGCAACGACGCAGCAAGCGGAACGCCCCATCACGTCTGATTGAGCGGCGTGCAGGCGCGGTCCGCCTCAGCGCGATAGGGCGCGCGTCATCCGGTCCAGCCCGTCCAGCGTCAGCGGGTACATGCGCCCTTCCAGCAACTGCTGGAGCAGGCCCGTCGAGGCGCTGTAGCTCCACGCCGGCTCGGGCGTGGGATTGAGCCAGGCCACCCGGCGGAAGTGGGCGGTCAGCCGCTCCATCCACACCTGGCCGCTCTCCGGGTTCCAGTGCTCCACAGCCCCCCCGGCCTGGACGATCTCATAGGGGCTCATCGCCGCGTCGCCGACCAGGATCAGCCGGTAGTCCGGCCCGAAGGTGCGCAGCACGTCGGCCGTGGGGGTCTGGTCGGTGCGCCGCCGCTGGTTGGACTTCCACAGGCCCTCATAGATGCAGTTGTGGAAGTAGAAGTATTCCAGGTGCTTGAACTCCGAACGCGCAGCGGAGAACAGCTCCTCGGACGCGCGCACATGGTCGTCCATGGAGCCGCCGACGTCGAAGAACAGCAGCACCTTCATGGCGTTGCGCCGCTCAGGCGTGAACTTCAGGTCGAGCGAGCCGGCGTTCTGGGCGGTGGCGCGGATGGTGCCGTCCAGGTTCAGCTCCTCCGCCGCCCCTTCCCGGGCAAAGCGGCGGAGCTTGCGGAGCGCCAGCTTCAGGCTGCGGGTGTTCAGCTCCACCCCGTCGTCGAGGTCGCGAAACTCGCGCTTGTCCCAGACCTTGACCGCGCGGCGGTGGCGGCTCTCGTGCTGGCCGATCCGCACGCCTTCGGGATTGTAGCCGTAGGCGCCGAAGGGCGAGGTGCCGGCGGTGCCGATCCATTTGGAGCCGCCCTGATGGCGTTCGTGCTGCTCCTCCAGCCGCTTGCGCAGCGTCTCCATCAGCTTATCAAAGCCGCCGAGCGCCTCGACAGCCGCCATTTCCTCCGGGCTCAACGTCTTCTCGGCCAGCTTGCGCAGCCAGTCCTCCGGCAGGGCGCGCAGCAGGTCGTCCTCGCCCGAGACCGCTTCCAGACCCTTGAAGTGCTGGGCGAACACGCGGTCGTAGCGGTCGAACCAGCGTTCGTCCTTTACCAGGGCGGAGCGGGCCAGGAAGTAGAAGTCCTCCACGCTGTAGTCGGCCACGCCGGCCTGCAGGGCGCCGAGCAGGGACAGGTGCTCGGTGATGGAGACCGGCACGCCCGCGCCGCGCAGGCCTTCGATGAAGGGGGTGAACATCTATTCTCCTCCCCCGCGCTGCGGGGGAGGGGGACCGCCCGCAGGGTGGTGGCGGGGGCTGCCCGGACACGCCCGTTCTCCGCAAGCCCCCTCCGTCACGGCGCATAGCGCCGCGCCACCTCCCCCGCAACGCGGAGGAGGAGAAGAGCGCGTCACCCGCGCCTCGACATGAACACCAGCCGCTCGAACAGGCTCACGTCCTGCTCGTTCTTCAGCAATGCCCCGTGCAGCGGCGGGATCACCAGCTTGTGGTCTTCGCTGCGGAGCGCCTCGGCCGGCAGGTCGTCGATCATCAGCAGCTTGAGCCAGTCCAAGAGCTCCGAGGTCGCCGGCTTCTTCTTCAGCCCTGGCAGGTCGCGGATCTTGAAGAAGACGTTCAGCGCCTCGCGCGCCAGCGACGCCTTGATGTCGGGATAGTGGGTGGCGACGATCTTCTCCATCGTCTCGCGGTCGGGGAAGCGGATGTAGTGGAAGAAGCAGCGGCGCAGGAACGCGTCCGGCAGCTCCTTCTCGTTGTTGGAGGTGATGATCACCACCGGCCGCTGCCGGGCCACGATGGTCTCGCGCGTCTCGTAGACATAGAACTGCATGCGGTCGAGCTCGAGCAGCAGGTCGTTGGGGAATTCGATATCGGCCTTGTCGATCTCGTCGATCAGCACGACGCAAGGGCTCTCGGCCGTGAAAGCCTCCCACAGCTTGCCGTGCACGATGTAGTTGGAGACGTCGTGCACCCGCGGGTCGCCAAGCTGGCCGTCGCGCAGGCGCGAGACCGCATCGTATTCGTAGAGGCCCTGCTGCGCCTTGGTGGTCGACTTGATGTGCCACTCGATCAGCGGCATTCCGAGCGCCTGCGCCACCTCCTGCGCCAGCACGGTCTTGCCGGTGCCGGGCTCGCCCTTGACCAGCAGCGGCCGCTGCAGCTTGACCGCGGCGTTGACGGAGACCTCCAGGTCGCGGGAGGCGATGTAGCGGTCTGTGCTGGCGAAGGACATGGACTCTCCGGCGGGCGGTCGCGTCAGCAAACACGCTGCGGCGCGGCAGGGCAAGTAGAGCAGCGGCCGGCCGACGGACCCTGAGCCGCTCGTCGGGACCCGGTTCCGTCAGGCCTGCGCAGGGCGCGAGACAGGCTTAGGCCGCCGCTTCGATCTCCGGCGCGCCGGCGGCCCGCAGGCGCTGGTAGCGGCGCAGGTGGAAGTCCGAAGAGCCGAGCGCCTGTTCGATCACCGTGGCGCGCTTGAAGTAGTGGGAGAAGGCCAGCTCCTCGGTCAGGCCGATGCCGCCGTGGGTCTGCACCGCCGCCTGGCCCACGTCGGTGAGCGCGCGGCCGACGAAGGCCTTGGCCGCAGAGACCGCCGCCATGCGCTCGGGCGCGGGCAGGTCGAGCTTGAGCGTCGCCATATAGGTCATCGAGGTCGCCTGCTCGCTGGCGATGAACATGTCGACCATGCGGTGCTGCAGCACCTGGAAATTGGCGATGGCGGTGCCGAACTGGCGGCGCTGCTTGGCGTAGTCGATCGTCTGGCGCACCATCTCGCCGAGCACCCCGCAGGCCTCGGCGCAGAGCGCCGCACGCCCCTCGTCCAGCACCGACTCGACCGCGTCGAGCGCCTGACCCTCGGGGCCGAGCAGCGCATCGGCGCCGACGGACACGCCCTCCAGGGTCACCTCAGAGGCCCGGCGGCCGTCCACGGTGGGATAGTCGCGGGTGGAGACGCCGGGGGCGGCCTTATCGACCATGAACAGCGACACGCCCTCGGCGTCGCGGCGGCCGCCGCCGGTGCGCGCAGTGACCAGCAGCTTGGAGGCCCAGGGCGCGGCGGAGACCACCGCCTTGCGCCCGTCGAGCACCCAGCCCGAGCCGTCGCGCCGGGCGGTGGTGGAGACGTCGTTGGCGTCGTAGCGGCTGGACGGCTCGCCCCAGGCCAAGGTGGTGACCAGCGTCCCGGCGATGATCTCCTCGATCGCGGCCAGGGCGGCGGGGCTGTCGAACCGCTTCAGCAGGCCCGCGCCGAGCACGACGGTCTCTAGGTAGGGCTCCACCACCAGGGCGCGGCCAAGCTCCTGCATGATGACCAGGGTGTCCACAGGGCCGCCGCCGAAGCCGCCCACCGCTTCGGGCAAGGCGGCGCCCAGGATGCCCACATCCTCCGCCAGGCCGCGCCAGACCTCCGGCCGCCACCCGGCTTCGGAGGCGACGGTCTTGCGGCGCGTGTCGGCGTCATAGCTCCGGCCAAGGAAGCCCGAGAGCGAGTCGCGCAGCAGCCGCTGCTCTTCGCTGAAGCTGAAGTCCATGGATCAGGTCCGTCTCAGGTCAGATGAGGCCGCCGCAGCGGCGGGTGTCACACGTGCTCCACCCGGCCGGCGGGTCTCATCCGGCCGGGTCGGCGGCTACAGCCCGAGCACGGCCTTGGCGATGATGTTGCGTTGGATCTCGTTGGAGCCGCCGTAGATCGAGGTCTTGCGCATGTTAAAATAGGTGTCGGCCACGCCGCGGGCCGACTTCGGCCCGACGGGCGGCGCATTGTCGTTGCGCGGTTCGTGCAGCAGGTGGGGCTCGGCGTAGCGGCCGGCGGCCTCCATGGCCAGCTCGGTGGCCCGCTGCTGGATCTCGGTGCCCTTGATCTTCAACAGACTGGACTCCGGTCCCGGACCCTTGCCCTCCGCCTCGCGGGCCAGGCCACGCAGCTCGGTATACTCGAGCGCCATCAGCTCGATCTCCAGCTCGGCCATCTTGCGGGCGAAGAAGGGGTCCTCGACCAGAGGATGGCCGTCGACCTCTTCCTCGGCCGCGATCTCGCGCAGGCGGTCGATCTGACGCTTGGAGCGGGCGACGCCGGCGATGCCGGTCCGCTCGTGGGCGAGCAGGAACTTGGCGCAGGTCCAGCCCTTGTTCTCCTCATAGACGAGGTTCTCGACCGGCACGCGCACGTCCTCCAGCCAGACCTCGTTCACCTCGTGGGCGCCGTCCAAGGTGATGATCGGGCGCACGGTGACGCCGGGCGTCGTCATGTCGATGAGCAGGAAGCTGATGCCCTCCTGCTTCTTGGCCGCAGGATCGGTGCGGACCAGGAAGAAGCCCCAGTCGGCGTGCTGGGCCAGCGTCGTCCAGGTCTTCTGGCCGTTGACGACGTAATGGTCGCCGTCGCGCACCGCGCGGGTGGAGAGACCGGCGAGGTCGGAGCCCGCGTTCGGCTCGGAATAGCCCTGGCACCACCAGAGCTCGCCCTTCAGGATCGGCGGCAGGTGGCGCGCCTTTTGCTCCGGCGTGCCGAAGGCTTGGATAACCGGCGCCACCATGCTCATGCCGAAAGGCAGGATCGGGATGGTCCCCGCGCGCGCCAGCTCCTCCGCCCAGATGAACTTCTGGATCGGGGTCCAGCCCGTGCCGCCGTATTCCACGGGCCAGGACGGGGCGGACCAGCCCTTGACGCCCAGCACCTTGTGCCAGGCGAGATAGTCGTCCCGGTCGAGCTCGACGCCGGCGTCCTGCTTGGCGCGGACATCGGCGGGGTAGTTCCCCTCGATGAAGGCGCGCGCCTCCGTGCGGAAGGCGAGGTCTTCGGGGGCGAAGTCGAGGTTCATGGGAAAAGGCCTCAGCCGACGGGGTCATACCATCTTGTCACAGGCCCGGCGCGGCGTCGACAGCAACCTCGTCCGGTCGGGCCTGAAGCGGCAAACCGGACGGAGAGGGCTTGCCGCGCCTCGCTTGGCCGCCGTACGCCGTCTTCGAAGCGGCGGCGGACGGCTGGGCCGGCCTCAGCCCGGCGGCTTGGCCCCGGGCTTGACGGGCTCGTAGCCGAGCACGGCCTTCACTTCGAGGAATTCGTGGAAGGCGAAGTCGCCCCACTCGCGCCCGTTGCCGGACTGCTTGTAGCCTCCGAAGGGCGCCATCATGTCCCCGCCCGCGCCGTTCAGCGACACTTGGCCGGCGCGCAGCTTGGACGCCACCTCGCGCACCTTGCCCATGTCGGAGCCCTGCACATAGGCGGCCAGGCCGTATTCGGTGTCGTTGGCCATCTCCACCGCCTGGTCCACGTCGTCATAGGCGAAGATGCTGAGCACGGGGCCGAAGATCTCCTCGCGCGCTATGGTCATGTCCGGCGTCACGTCGCTGAACACGGTCGGCTTGACGTAGTAGCCGCGGTTGACGCCCTCGGGCCGCCCCACGCCGCCGGCGACCAGGGTCGCGCCCTCGTCGATGCCGGACTGGATCAGGCGCTGGACCTTGTTCCACTGCACTTCGGAGACCACCGGGCCCATGGTCACGTCGGTATTGGGATCGCCGACCGTGGTCGCCTCCGCCGCCTTGCGGGCGATGGCCACCACCTCCTCCATCTTCTCGCGGGGGACCAGCATGCGGGTGGGCGCGTTGCAGGACTGGCCGGAGTTGTTCATCACGTGCATGACCCCGCCGCGCACCGCCCGGTTCAGGTCGGCGTCGGGCAGGACGATGTTGGGCGACTTGCCGCCGAGCTCCTGGGCCACGCGCTTGACCGTGGGGGCTGCGGCCTTGGCGACCTCGATGCCCGCGCGGGTCGAGCCGGTGAACGACACCATGTCGATCTCGGGGTGGGAGGAGATGGCCGCGCCGACGGTCGGGCCGTCGCCGTCCACCATGTTGAACACGCCCGGCGGCAGGCCGGCCTCGTGGATGATCTCGGCCAGGATGTGGGAGGAGAAGGGCGCGACCTCCGAGGGCTTCAGCACGATGGTGCAGCCGACCGCCAGCGCCGGGGCCACCTTGGTCATCACCTGGTACATGGGCCAGTTCCAGGGCGTGATCATGCCGCAGACGCCGATCGGCTCCTTGACGATCAGGGTCGGGCCGCGCTCCTCGCGGAACTTGTAGCCCTGCAGCACGGCCAGCGCGGTCTGCAGATGACCCATGCCGGCGGCGGCCTGGGCCTGCTGGGACAGCTTGGCGGGGGCGCCCATCTCCTCGGTGATCGCGCGGGCCATGTCGGCGAAGCGCGCCTTATAACCCTCCACGATGCGCTGCAGGATCGCCACGCGCTCTTCCAGCGACAGTTCGGCGTAGGCGGTGAAGGCGCGCCGGGCCGCCTTGGCCGCCAGGTCCACGTCCTCGGCCGTGCCGGCCAGGACGCGACCCGCAACCTCCTCGGTCGCCGGATTGATCACGTCGATGGTGGCGCGCCCGGCAGGGGCGACCCATTGGCCGTCGATGTAGAAGCGGGTGTCGTCGCGCATGGCCGAAGCCTCCAGGTCGCTCTGTCAGATGGGGATGGACGCGGATCGCGCCATGCGTCCTTCGAGACGCCTTGCGGCTCCGCAGCATGACAACGACCGGGAGACCGCCCGACCCGTCACGCAGAGGAGGGTCCGTTCCGCAGGCCCATCTCGGCGCACGCAACCTACGTCAGTATATCTCGAACAGGCCGGCGGCGCCCATGCCGCCGCCCACGCACATGGTGACCACGCCGTACTTGGCCTTCTCGCGCCGGCCCTGGAGCAGAACGTGGCCGACCATGCGCGCCCCGCTCATGCCGTAAGGATGGCCGACGGAGATGGCGCCGCCGGTGATGTTCAGCGTCTCTTCGGGGATGCCGAGCTTGTCGCGGCAGTAGAGCACCTGGGAGGCGAAGGCCTCGTTCAGCTGCCACACCCCGATGTCGTCCATCTTCAGCCCGTTCTTCTCGAGCAGCTTGGGCACGGCGAACACCGGGCCGATGCCCATCTCGTCCGGATTGCAGCCGGCCACCGCAATGCCGACGTAGCGGCCGAGCGGCTGCAGCCCGCGGCGTTCCGCCTCCTTGGCCTCCATCAGCACGAGCGCTGCAGCGCCGTCCGACAGCTGGGAGGCGTTGCCGGCGGTGACGAAGCGGCCTTCCTTCACCGTGCGGCCGCCCTTGAACACGGGCTTGAGCGCCTGCAGGCCTTCCAGCGTGGTGTCGGGGCGGTTGCCCTCGTCCTTGTCGATGGTGATCTCGCGGTCCGAGACGGCGCCGGTGGCCTTGTCCTGCACCTTCATGGTGGTGGTGACCGGGACGATCTCGTCCTTGTAGATGCCTTCCGACTGGCCCTTGGCGGTGCGCTGCTGGGACTTCAGAGCGTATTCGTCCTGGGCCTCGCGGCTGATCCCGTAGCGTTCGGCCACGATCTCGGCGGTCTCGATCATGCTCATGTAGATCTGGGGGATGTGCTCGACCAGCCAGGGATCGCCCGCGCGGTAGCGGTTCATGTGCTCGTTCTGAACCAGCGAGATCGACTCCGCCCCGGCGCCCACGGCCACCTGCATCCCGTCGGCGATGATCTGCTTGGCGGCGATGGCCACGCCCATCAGGCCCGAGGCGCACTGGCGATCCAGCGTCTGGCCGGCGACGCTCATGGGAAGGCCGGCGCGCAGCAGGGCCTGGCGCGCCAGATTGGAGCCCGACGAGCCCTGCTGCAGGGCGCAACCCAGCGTCACGTCCTCCACATCGCCGGGCTCGATCCCGGCCCGCTCCACCGCCGCCCGGATGGCGTGGCCGGCGAGCGTCGGGGCGGGCGTGTCGTTGAAGGCGCCGCGGAACGCCTTGCCGATGGGCGTGCCGGAGGAGACGATGACGGCTTCACGCATGGGTGTGGACCTCCCGGATGTCTGTCTTGGCGGCTGGCGCCGCGGCCTTCAGTGAATAGGAGAGCAGCGCCGCTCGCGCGGGCTCGGGCAAGGGTCGCGCACCGGTCTCCCCGCGCTTGACGTAGACTAACGTGCTCTCGCCCGTGCCGATGCAGCCGCCGGCCTGGAACAGCGCCTGGCCGATGGTCAGCGAGCTGCGGCCGAGCCGCAGCAGGCCCGAGCAGGCGCTCACCACCGCCGGATAACGCCCTTCGGCCAGATACTGGATGGCGACCTCGGCCACCACGAAGCCGTGGCCGGGCTCCAGCGCCGCGCGCACGCCGATCGAGTCGACGAAGCGCACCCGGCCATCCTCGTAGAAGCGGGCCAGGGCGGCGTTGTTCAGGTGACGCAGCGGATCGAGGTCGCCGAAGCGCGGCGGGATATCGACGCTCCAGGGGTAGGCGGCGGGATCGAGCCGCTCGGGCGCGGGCTTGGGCATGGCTCAGCCGCCTCGCCGCAGGGTCTCGCGGGCGATCACCAGCTTCTGGATCTCCGAGGAGCCCTCGTAGATGCGGAACAGCCGTACGTCGCGGTACAGCCGCTCCACCCCGTATTCGGAAATATAGCCGGCTCCGCCGAAGATCTGCACCGTGCGGTCGGCCACCCGGCCGACCATCTCCGAGGCGATTAGCTTGGCGCTGGAGGCCTCCAGCGTGATGGTATCGCCGGCGTCGCGCTTGCGCGCCGTCTCCAGGGTCAGGGCGCGGGCGGCGAGCGACTCGGCCTTGGACTCCGCGATCATTGCCTGGACCATCTGGAAGCCGGACACCGCCTGGCCGAACTGTTTGCGCTCGCTGGCGTAGCGCACCTGATCGCCGATCAGCCGCTCGGCCACGCCGACGCAGACCGCCGAGATGTGCAGCCGCCCGCGGTCGAGCACGCGCATGGCCAGGGTGAAGCCCTCGCCCTCAGCCCCCAGGCGATGGTCGACGGGTACGCGCACGTCCTCGAAGATCACGTCGCAGACGTGGGCGCCCTGCTGACCCATCTTGCGCTCAGGCTTGCCGATGGAGAGGCCCGGACTGTCGGCGGGCACGAGGAAGGCGGACACGCCCTTGGCGCCCGGCGTTTCCGCATGGGTCCGGGCCATGACGGTGAAGAGCGAGGCCTTGTCGGCGTTGGTGATGTAGCGCTTGGCGCCGTTCAGGACGTAAACGTCGCCGTCGCGCGTCGCGCGGGTGCGCACCGAGGCGCTGTCGGAGCCGGCCTCCGCCTCGGTCAGGGCGAAGGAGGTGATGATCTCGCCCGACGCGATCTGGGGCAGCCATTGCGCCTTCTGCTCCGGCGTGCCGTACATAACCAGGCCCTGGCTGCCGATGCCGATGTTGGTGCCGACGACGGAGCGGAACACCGGCGAGGTGCGCCCGAGCTCAATCGCCACCCGGCACTCGTCCTCCATGGAGAGCTCCAACCCGCCGTACTCTTCGGGAATGGACAGGCCGAACAGGCCGAGTTCGCGCATTTCCTGCACGACGGCCTCGGGGATGGCGTCGTCCTCGGCGACCTGGGCCTCCATCGGGCGCAGCCGCTCGGCCACGAAACGGCGCACCGCCTCGAGCAGCTGGTCGCGGGTCTCGATGTCGAGGGCCATCGCCGAGGCTATTGCGCGTCGAACACGACGACCGAGCGGGCGACCTGACCGCGCTTCATTTCCTCAAAGGCGTCGTTGACGCGTTCAAGCGGCACGCGGGCGGAGACCATCTCGTCGAGCTTGAGCCGGCCCTGCATGTAGAAGTCCACATAGCGCGGCATGTCGACGGGGAAGCGGTTGGAGCCCATGTAGGAGCCCTGGATCTTCTTCTCGCCGAGGAAGTCCATCCCGCTCAGCTCGATCTTCACGCCGGGCGGGATCATGCCGATCACCGTGGCCGCCCCGCCCCGACGCAGCATCTTGAAGGCGTCCTCGGCCGTGGCCTTCAGCCCGATGCATTCGAAGGCCTGGTGGACGCCGCCGCCGGTCAGCTCCCGCACCCGCTTGGCCACGTCGCCGTCCGAGGCGTCGATCACGTCGGTGGCCCCGAACAGCTTGGCCATCTCCAGCTTGGCGGGCTGGCGGTCGATGGCGATGATGCGACCGGCGCCGGCGATCAGCGCCCCGTTGATGGCGGCCAACCCCACGCCGCCGCAGCCGATCACCGCGATCGTCTCGCCCGGACGAACGCCCGCGGTATGGGTCACAGCGCCTATGCCCGTGGTCACAGCACAGCCGATCAGGGCCGCGCGGTCCAGCGGCATGTCCTTGCGGATCGCGGTGCAGGCGTGCTCGTGCACCAGCATGTGTTCGGCGAAGGCGGACAGGTTCAGATACTGGGTCATCGCCGTCCCGTCCGGCTCCGACAGACGCGGCGGCTCGTCCTTGCCGCGCTGGGTGTCGGGGCTGGGGCAGAGCGACATGTGGCCGGTCAGGCAGTATTCGCAGTGGCCGCAGTAGGCCGACAGGCAGGTGACCACGTGGTCGCCGACCTTCACCGTGCGCACCTCCGAGCCGACCTTCTCCACGACGCCGGCGGCCTCATGGCCGAGCACGGCCGGCAGGGGATGTTTGTAGGAGCCCTCGATGAAATGCAGGTCGGAGTGGCACACCCCGGTCGCCGCGGTGCGGATCAGCACCTCGCGCGGGCCGGGCAGGCCGATCTGCACATCCTCGATCTGCAGGGGTTGGCCTACGGCGCGCAGGACGGCGGCCTTCATACGATCGCTCCGAGAGTAGGACGGATTTTCAAGGGTCAGGTATGCCGATATCCCACGGCTGGCCAGTCCAAAAGCGAAGTCTCCGCCGCGCGCCGGTGGGGGGTTGTCCAAGCCCTTGCCTCTGGTGGTATGCTGGCGACGGCCAGTCTCCAGAAACATGGCCGAGGGAGCCGCGCCTTGGACTTCACGCTTTCCCAATCCCAGCAACATTGGCTGAAGCGCGTCCGCGACTTCATGGACGCGGAGGTCTATCCCGCCGCGGGGGCCATCCATCATGAGCACAGGGACGCGGGCGCCGATCGCTGGCGCGTGCTCCAGGGTCTGGAGACGCTCAAGGCCAAGGCCAAGGCTCAGGGCTTGTGGAACCTGTTCATGCCGCCCTCGGCCGAGCACGACAAGGGCGAGTACCGCGGCGCTGGCTTGACCAATCTCGACTACGCCCTGTGCGCCCAGGAGATGGGCAAGGCCGCCCATGGGTCGGAGGTGTTCAACTGCTCCGCCCCGGACACCGGCAACATGGAGGTGCTGCACTATTACGGCAGCGAGGCGCAGAAGGATCGTTGGCTGAGGCCCTTGATGGCGGGCGAGATCCGCTCCGCCTTCCTGATGACCGAACCGGACGTCGCCTCCTCCGACGCCACCAACATCACCACCTCGATCCGTCGCGAGGGGGACGAGTACGTCATTAACGGGCGCAAGTGGTGGTCGTCCGGCGTGGGCGACCCGCGCTGCAAGCTGGCCATCGTCATGGGCAAGTCCGGTCCGGACGCCGAGCGCCACAGGCAGCAGTCCCAGATCCTGGTGCCGCTGGACACGCCGGGCGTGGAGGTCGTGCGCATGCTGCCGGTGTTCGGCTATGACGACGCGCCCCACGGCCACGCCGAGGTGATCCTGCGCGACGTGCGCGTGCCGGTCGACAACCTGCTGCTAGGCGAGGGCCGCGGCTTCGAGATCGCGCAGGGGCGGCTCGGCCCCGGCCGCATCCACCACTGCATGCGCACGCTCGGCGCCGCCGAAGTGGCGTTGGAGAAGATGTGCCGCCGGCTGCTGTCGCGCACGGCCTTCGGCAAGACCATCTCCCAGCAGTCGGTGTGGGAGCAGCGGGTGGCCGAGGCCCGCATCGACATCGAGATGACCCGGCTTCTCTGCCTCAAGGCTGCCGACGCCATGGACAAGGTCGGCAACAAGGGCGCTCAGCTCGAGATCGCCATGATCAAGGTGGCCGCGCCCCGGGCCGCCTTGAAGATCATCGACGACGCCATCCAGGCGCACGGCGGCGGCGGCGTCTCCGACGACTTCGGCCTGGCCAAGAGCTACGCCGGCATCCGCACCCTGCGCCTCGCCGACGGCCCGGACGAGGTGCACAACCGCGCCATCGCCCGGCTGGAGTTCAAGCGCCACACCAACGCCGCGGTGAACTGATGGCGGAGGCGCAGGCGCAGTCCTTCTCGGGCGTCAAGCCGGTCGAGCCGCGCCACCAGTTCGATGAGGCGGCGCTGGACCGCTGGCTGCAGGCGCATGTGGACGGCTACACCGGACCGCTCAGCGTCTTCCAGTTCAAGGGCGGCCAGTCCAATCCGACCTATCGGCTGGAGACGCCGAACCGCGCCTATGTGCTGCGGCGCAAGCCCTTCGGGGCGCTGCTGCCCTCCGCCCACGCCGTCGACAGGGAGTTCCGGCTGATCGCCGCGCTGAACACGGTGAACTTCGCCGTGCCTCACGCTTATGCGCTCTGCGAGGATGCCGAGGTGATTGGCGCGATCTTCTACGTCATGGAGGCGGTGGAGGGCGAAATCCACTGGGACGGCGCCCTGCCCGGCCTGGAGCCGGCGGCCCGGCGCAGCATATACGAGGCCATGATCACGACCCTGGCTGAGCTACACGGGGTCGACTACGCGGCCGTAGGCCTGTCGGACTACGGCCGGCCCGGCAATTATTTCACCCGCCAAGTGGAGCGCTGGACCAAACAATACCGTGCGTCCGAGACGGAGCGGATCGAGGCGGCCGACCGGCTGATGGAATGGCTGCCGAGGACGGCGCCCGAGCAGGCCCGCACTTCGATTGTCCATGGCGACTACCGCCTGGACAATATGATCATGACGGCCTCAGGCGACCGGGTCGCGGCGGTGCTGGACTGGGAGCTGTCGACGCTCGGCGATCCGTTGGCGGACTTCTCCTACCTGCTGATGCACTGGGACATGCCGTCGGACGGGCGCAGCGGGCTTTCGACCCTTGATCTGCCCGCGCTGGGCATCCCGACCCGCGAAGAGGCTGTGACGCTCTATTGCCGCCTGACCGGGCGGGACGGCGTGCCGGCCTTGGACTGGTATTTCGCCTACAACCTGTTTCGCCTGGTCGGTATCCTGCAGGGCATCGCCGGACGGGTGCGCGACGGCACCGCCGCCAGCCCTCGCGCCGCGGAGATGGCCGCCCGAGCGCCCCGGCTCGCCGAAGCGGCCTGGGGCTACGCCGTGCGCGCCGGCGCCTGAGAAGGATCATCCGTATGCAGATCAACGGCAAGGTTGTGGTGGTCACCGGCGCCGCTCAGGGCATCGGGCGAGCGCTGTGCGAGCGCTTCCACGCCGAGGGCGCAGCGAAAGTCATCGCCGCCGACCTCAACGTGGACGGGGCGGCGGAGACGGCGGAGCGGGTCGGCGGCGTGGCCTTCGCCTGCGACGTCTCCCAGGCGGGCGAGGTGACCGCCATGGTGGAAAAGATCGAGGCCGACATCGGCCCGATCGGCCTCTACGCCTCCAACGCCGGCATCCTGGACCGCGACCCGGACTTCGACGACGCGGCCTCCTCGCCTGAGGCGCACTGGGCGCGGTCCTGGGCGGTGAACGTCATGGGCCATGTCCACGCCGCCAGCGCCCTGCTGCCGGCCTGGAAGCAGCGGCGCGAAGGCTATTTCCTCGCCACCGTCTCGGCGGCGGGACTGCTCAGCCAGATCGGCAGCGCCACCTATTCGACCACCAAACATGCGGCGCTGGGCTTCTGCGAGCATCTGGCGATCGCCCACAAGGACGACGGGATCAAGGTCTCCGCCCTCTGCCCCCAGGGTGTGGACACCGCCATGGTGCGCGGGGCGAGCGCCACGACGCCGGCCCTGCTCGACGGGCTGCTGAGCGCGGAGGCCGTGGCCGACGCCGTGGTCCAAGGGGTAGCGGCGGAACAGTTCCTGATCCTGCCCCATCCTCAGGTCGCGCAGTACATGCTGAACAAGGCTCAGAACTACGACCGCTGGATCGGCGGCATGGTCAAGCTGCGTCGCGCGGCGCGGCGATGACGCGATCGTCGAACCCAGGGAGCGCCCATGTCGCTGTTTGATCTCACCGGCAAGGTGGCCGTGGTCACCGGCTCCTCCCGCGGCATCGGCAAGGCCATCGCCCAGCGGTTCGTGGAGCAGGGCGCGCGGGTGGTCGTCTCCTCCCGCAAGCAGGACGCCTGCCAGGCGGTGGTGGACGAGATCACGGCGAGCCACGGCGAGGGCTCGGCCATCCCCATCGCGGCCAGCATCTCCTCCAAGGAGGCGCTGACCCAGTTGGTCGCGCAGACCAATGACCGGCTTGGCACTATCGACATCATGGTCTGCAACGCCGCCAGCAATCCCTATTACGGTCCGCTGGCGGAGATCGCCGACGAGCAGTTCCGCAAGATCATGGACAACAACATCTTGTCCAACCACTGGCTGGTGCAGCTGGTCGCGCCCCAGATGATCGAGCGCCGCGACGGCGCCATCGTCATCGTCTCTTCGATCGGCGGTCTGAAGGGGTCGCCGGTGATCGGGGCCTACAACGTCTCCAAGGCCGCCGACATGCAGCTGGCCCGAAACTATGCGGTGGAATACGGCCGCCACAACGTGCGGGTGAACTGCATCGCGCCCGGCCTGATCCGCACCGACTTCGCCCGTGCGCTGTGGGAAAACCCCGCGACGCTGAAGTCGGCCACGGCCACCACGCCGTTGGCCCGCATCGGCGAGCCGGACGAGATCGCGGGCGCGGCGATCTTCCTCGCCTCGGCGGCGGGACGGTTCACGACCGGCCAGACGATCGTGGTGGACGGCGGCCAGACCATCTCCGGCGGCGGCGTGACAGGGTGACGACGATGAAGGCTCTGCTCAGCAAGGCGCCCGGCGGCCCCGCCACCCTGGTGATGGAGGACGTCGCCGAGCCTCAGCCCGGCGCGGGCGAGGTGCGGATCAAGGTCGCCGCCTGCGCCATCAACTTCCCCGACTCCCTGATCATCGAGGACAAGTATCAGGTCCGCCCGCCACGCCCTTTCTCGCCCGGCGCGGAGGTGTCCGGCGTGGTGGACGCCGTGGGCGAGGGGGTCGGCGGCTTCACCCTGGGCCAGCGGGTGATCGGCTCGGCGGCCTTCGGCGGCCTGGCGGAGCAGGTGGTGTTCCCGGTCGCGCGCTGCATGGCCATGCCCGACGCCATGCCGTTCGAGACGGCGGCGGCCTTCACCATGACCTACGGCACGTCCTATCATGCGCTGAAGCAGCGCGGGCGGCTGCAGGCCGGCCAGAGCCTGCTGGTGCTGGGCGCCGCCGGCGGCGTGGGCTTGGCCGCGGTGGAAATCGGCAAGGCATTCGGCGCGCGGGTGGTGGCGGCGGTCTCCTCGCCTGAAAAGGCGCGCATGGCCGAGGCGCACGGCGCTGATGTCAGCTTGGTCTATCCGCAAGGCCCCTTCGATACCGACGGCAAGAAGGCGTTGGGCGCGCAGTTCAAGGCCGCGCTGGGAGCCGAGGGCGCACACGTGGTCTACGATCCCGTCGGCGGCGACTACGCCGAGGCGGCGCTGCGGTCGATTGCCTGGGAAGGCCGCTTCCTGGTCGTCGGCTTCCCGGCGGGCATACCGCGCCTGCCGCTCAATCTGACCCTGCTCAAGGGCTGCGACGTCTGTGGCGTGTTCTGGGGCGCCTTCGTGGCCCGCGATCCGGGCGCTCACCAGGCCAACACGGCCGAGCTGATGGCGCTCTACGCCGATGGCAAGCTGAAGCCCGAAGTCTCGCAAACCTACGCCTTTGACCAAGCCGCCGAGGCGATCACCGCCCTCGCCGAACGCCGCGCCATCGGCAAGGTGGTCGTGCGGGTGGCCGCCGACTGACCGCGCGGCTTCCCGGTCGTTCAGTCCGGCAGGCGCGTACCTGTCGGCACGGCGGGAGCGCGGGGCGTCGGCCAGGTCCGCTCGTCATCAGGCGGATGGCCCGCGGCGATGTCGTGGGCCACGTCGTCGAACGCCTCCTCCGCATCGCCCCACATGGTGAAGTTCGTTTCCTCGGCCAGGGTGCGGGGGAAGAAGCGGTAGCGGATCGGGTGGGTCATTCCGTCCGGGCCCACGACCTCGCCGATGATCGCGGCGCCGCCCAGACCTATGCTGCCGCCTTCCGACAAGCTCGCACTTGCGCCAAGCTGGTGCGAGGTGGGGCGATTGGGTTGGATGTCGACGATGGTCAGGGTGACCCGCGAGGCTCGTCCAGGCGCCTTCGCCAAGGCATGCCGCACGGCCTGCTCAAGATAGCGCTGCTCGGATCCCAATTCGTCGCCGCCGAGTTCGCCAGCGCGGGCCTGGACGGCGGGTCCCAACTGGACGGCCACCACCGTTTGCGCCTGCGCGACGCCGACCAGGCCAAGGCCGGTGCAGAACACGGTCATCGTCAGAGTCCGCAAGCTGGTCATCTTGATACTCTCCGATTGGGGAAAGCCGTGTGGTCGTCGCGCGTTCCACCTCTCCCCAGGCACGCCTGTCATTGACGCTGAGCGGTCGGGGATATAACGATATCCTTATATGATCGTCGACCTCCAGCGTTCCGGATCGGCCATGTCTCAGCAGCCGTCGTTTCCGCGGTCAGCGGCCTCCGCCCGGCCGCGGGTCTCCTTCGAGTTCTCCCCGCCCAAGACGCCGGAAGCCGAGGAACAGCTCTGGCGCACCATCGTGCGGCTGGCGCCCCTCGACCCGGTCTTCGTGTCGGTGACGTACGGCGCCGGCGGCTCGACCCGTGAGCGCACCTTGCACGTGCTCCAGCGCATGCTGGCCGAGACGGGCCTGAAGCCCGCCGCCCATCTGACCTGCGTTTCGGCCAGCCGCGAGGAGGTCGACGCCGTGGTGCGCGGCTATTGGGACGCCGGCGTGCGCCATCTGGTGGCGCTCCGCGGCGATCCGCCGGGCCAGCTCGGCGGCGCCTATGAGCCGGGCCCCGAATGCTACCGCAACGCCTGCGAGCTGACCGCCGCGATCTCGGCCATCGCCCCGTTCGAGATCAGCGTGGCCGCCTATCCGGAGAAGCATCCGGAGAGCCGCTCGATCCTGCAGGACATCGACGTGCTCAAGGCCAAGGTGGACGCCGGCGCCACCCGAGCGATCACCCAGTTCTTCTTCGACACCTCCGCCTTCTTCCGCTTCGTCGAACAGGTGCGCCGCGCCGGCGTGACCATCCCGATCGTGCCGGGGATCATGCCCGTGGCCAGCGTCAAGGGCGTCAAACGCATGGCGGAGGTCAGCCAGGCCAAGATCCCCGACCGCATGGGCGCGCTTCTGGAGGGCCTAGACGCCGACCCCGATACGCGCCGCCTGGTGGCGGCGACGATCGCCAGCGAGATGTGCCAGGAGCTGGTGGCCCACGGCTTCTCTGAGCTCCACTTCTACACCATGAACCGGGCCGAGCTGGTGTTCGCGGTCTGCCGCATGCTGGGCGTCGCCGCGCCGGTCGTCGAGGCGGCGGCTTGAACCGGCCCGACCGTCTCGCAGCCCTGAAGGCGGCCGCAGCCCGCCGCATCCTGATCCTGGACGGCGCGGCCGGCTCCATGATCCAGCAGCGCAAGCTCAGCGAGGCCGACTTTCGCGGCGAGCGCTTCAAGGACCATCCCAGCCCGTTGCAGGGCGACAACGACCTGCTGTGCGTCACCCGTCCCGACGTGATCGCCGACCTGCACGACGCCTATCTGAACGCCGGCGCCGACATCGTCTGCACCAACACCTTCAACGCCACCTCGATCAGCCAGGCGGACTACGCGCTTGAGGCCGCCGTGCCCGACATCAACTCGGCCGCAGCCAGGCTGGCGACGCAAGCCGCGGCGCGCTGGAGCGCCAGAACGCCGGACAAGCCCCGTTACGTCGCCGGCTGCATCGGCCCGCTCTCGCGCACCCTGTCCATCTCGCCCGACGTGAACGACCCGTCCAAGCGCGCGGTGACCTTCGACGAGGTCTACGCCGCCTATCGCGAGCAGGCGCTGGCCCTGCATGCGGGCGAGGTGGACCTCTTCCTGGTGGAGACGGTGTTCGACACCCTGAACGCCAAGGCCGCCATCAAGGCGATCTTGGACCTGGAGGACGACGGGCTGGAGCCCCTGCCGATCTGGGTCTCGGGCACCATCACCGACCGCTCAGGCCGTACCCTGTCGGGGCAGACGGTGGAGGCGTTCTGGAACTCCATCAAGCATGCGCGCCCCTTCGCCGTGGGCCTGAACTGCGCGCTGGGCGCCGAGCTGATGCGTCCGCACGTGGCGGAGCTGTCGCGCCTGGCCGACTGCCTGGTCTCCGCCTACCCTAACGCCGGCCTGCCCAACGCGTTTGGCGAGTACGACGAGCAGCCGCACGAGACCGCCTGCCAGCTGGAGGAGTGGGCGTCGAGCGGGATCGTCAACATCCTGGGCGGCTGCTGCGGCACCACGCCGGACCATATCGCGGCCATCGCGCGTGCGGTAGCTGGCAAGACGCCGCGCGTGCCGGCGACTCGGCCGGTCGCCATGCGCCTGTCTGGGCTGGAGCCGTTCGAGCTGGTGGCGTAGTGGTATGGGGTCCGTGGGGGTCTTGACGATACCCCCATGGACCCCCAAACCGGTGGCGTGGCTGAATGGAGGCTTGGATGGCTCGGACACCAATCAGGGATGTTGTGATCTGGGCGAAGCATATCCATGGCGAAGACGAGCTTGTCGCGCGTTTGAACGCCTTGCGCAGCGGCGAGACAATAGAATTGCGGGTGGATGGTTTTCACGGCACCTGGCGCAAGATGGCGGACGGCCGGGACGGCCGCAGCACGCTTGGCATACGTCCGATCGGAGCGGCTCAAACCTTCTGGAGGGAGCTTTATGCTTCCCGTCGCGGCGAGGTGGTCGATGTTGAGAGTTCACAGCTTGAGTCGCCGCCCATCGTTCACCATCCGCCAGGAACTGGCGAAGACCAGGATGCCGCGTGGGAGCGTCTGAGGATATTGATGAATGCAGGCTACCGCTCAGAAGGTCGCCTGATGACCCGGGACGAGATGAACGAGCATTGATAACCGCCGACACCAACATTTTTGTCTATGCTTTTGATGCCGACGCGCCGGCGAAAAGGCGGATAGCGCAGGATATCGTTGAGCAACTCCGTGTCCGCCGTGGCGGGGTCGCGCTTCAGCTGATCGGCGAACTTCAGAATGTCCTACGTCGTAAATTGCGTATGGAAGCTCCTCTAGCCGCTGAAGCAGCAAGACGTGTCCTGACAATCTACAAGACGTTTCCATATTCGTTCGAGGAGGTGAGATCAGCACTTGCGCAGGTTGAAAGCGGCCGGCTCAGCTATTGGGACTCGCTCATGCTCGCTTCAGCCCGTACCGCCGGCTGCACCGTGATGATCTCCGAGGACATGCAGGACGGGGCGACGCTACTGGGGCTAGAGATCGTCAACCCCTTCGGCGCGAACGGCCCTTCGCCTCGCGCTACTGAACTCCTGGGTCTGGCGTGACAACTGCAGGTCGCCCGAACCCCAATTTCGCCCTTTCTCAGGTCGAGGTCGAAGCTTTGCGCACGCTGCGCACCCGGCTGAACAAGCCGGCGGTGAGCGACGCCGCCTCGGCCACGCTCGGCCGCGCCTTCTTCGAGGTGATTGCGCGCTCGGACCTCGAGCCCGTGGCCGACCCGACCGGGCTGGCGGTGATCGAAGCTACGCTCGGCCGCGCGCCTGCAGCGCTCATCGATGCGGTGCGTCAGGCCAGCATGGCCAATCTGCGCCTGCTCCTCGCGGTGCTGCACAAGCGGCTCACCGTCAGCCCTGCCGACTGGCGCGCCCTGCAGACCGCCGGCGCGCCCCAGGCGGTGATCAGCCGTCGCCTCCAGCTCGCCGGCCGCGAGCCCGACCCGGGCAAGCCCGATCCGAGTGCAAGCGTATGACCGTCCCCGTCTTCGTCAACATCGGCGAGCGCACCAACGTCACCGGCTCCGCCAAGTTCAGGAAGCTGGTCGCCGCCGGCGACTATCCCGCAGCGCTCGATGTCGCCCGCCAGCAGGTGGAGGCCGGCGCCCAGGTCATCGACGTGAACATGGACGAGGGCCTGCTCGATTCAGCAGCCGCCATGACCACCTTCCTGAACCTGATCGCCGGCGAGCCCGACATCGCCCGCGTCCCGGTGATGGTGGACAGCTCCAA
Organism: uncultured Caulobacteraceae bacterium; assembly: GCA_964243445.1. Lineage (GTDB taxonomy): Bacteria > Pseudomonadota > Alphaproteobacteria > Caulobacterales > Caulobacteraceae > CAHJWH01. The sequence goes on from CAXTEX010000015.1 coordinate 30,185, forward strand.
GTGGGAGGTGATCGAGGCCGGGCTGAAGTGCGTCCAGGGCCGCTGTATCGTCAACTCGATCTCGCTGAAGGAAGGCGAAGAGAAGTTCATCGCCCAGGCCACGGCTTGCCAACGCTATGGCGCCGCGGTGGTGGTCATGGCTTTCGACGAGGTGGGCCAGGCCGACACCGCCGACCGCAAGGTGGAGATCTGCACCCGCGC